>NZ_JAQZSH010000032.1:0-59884 GCF_053902585.1 Longispora urticae | reverse complement strand
CGGCGCGATCCGGTGCCGACCGCCGCGAAGGCCCGCCCGCGCGCCGTGGAGGGCGCGCGGGCGGACCGTGTGGTTTCCGGTACCCGTCAGAACTCGGTCTTGACCGTCACCCCGGAACAGGTGCCGACCGCGTGCAGGCTGACGTAGTTGGTGCCGGCCCGCGGGTTGCTGACGGTCAGCGTCTCGCTGTTGTTCGGGCCGGTCGAGCGGCTGGTGTAGCTGGTGGTGTACGCCCAGCTGCTGGAGTTGTAGTAGAGGTCGCAGTTGCCGGTACCCCCCGAGGAGGTGATCCGCAGTTGGGCGGTGCCGGCGGGGATCGTGAGGTAGAAGTAGTCGTAGTTGCCGGTGGTCGCGCCCCGGTTGGTGCGCTGGCAGTTCTTGCCCAGGGTGCGGATGTCGCTGCCGGTGCACTCGGGCAGGCTGCCCGACCCGACGGTGACCGCGCGGCTGCTGGTGCCCGTGGCCCCCTTGTCGTCGGTGACGGTCAGGGTGACCGTGTAGGTGCCGGCCGTGGTGTAGGCCTTCGTCGGGTTGGTGGCCGTGGACGTGGTGCCGTCGCCGAAGTTCCACGACCGCGCCGAGATCGTGCCGTCGGAGTCCGTGGACCGGTCGGTCAGCGCGACGCTGAGCCCGGTGACCGCTGCGTCGAACGCCGAGGTCGGCGGGATGTTGGTCGGGGTGCCGCCGCCGGCGCACGCCCCGGCCGCGCACGCGGTGAGCCAGGTGTTGAAGTCGGCGTCGTACCGGGTGCCGATCGTGGAGTTGTAGTAGTTGTAGCCGCCGGTGTAGTCACCCGTGCGGAACCTGCCCAGGATGGTCAGCACGTCGGAGCGGTGCTTCTCCAGCATGTAGCGCACCGCCAGGTAGCCCCAGTTGTAGGTCCGGGTCTGGTTCGTGTTGGCGTACGTCGTCTGGAACAGCGTGCTCAGCGCGTACCGGTGCGTGCCCGCCTCGGTGATCGCCGCCGAGTAGTCCTCGCCCCGGTAGCCGTAGGAGACGTACTCGGCGAAGCCCTCGATCCACCAGATGTCCGGCACGACCTGTCCGGCCCCGAAGTCGCCGTACATGTTGTAGCGGCCGTCCAGGTAGTGGGTGTACTCGTGGTTGAGGTTCCAGATCGCGAACACCGGGCGCATCCACTCGGCCTCGTACGCGATGAACCGGGCCTGGTTGCCGACGACGGACGGGTCGCCCTCCAGGTACATGCCGCCGTTGTTCGTGTCGATGCCGAAGATGGCCCCGGCGTACATCTGGTAGTCGTCGGAGCTGTCGAACGCGACGATCTCGATGTTGGTGTTGCGGTCGTCGGCCACCGGGCCGGGGTCGGCGACGATGTTGTGGAAGTACGCGTCCTGGTTGCGGACACTCGTACACGTGGCGGTCAGTTCGGCGGCCGTCATCGACTGGGCGCGGATCGTGTGCCCCGGGTCGCAGACGTGCGTGATCGGCAGCGCGGCGGCCTTCAGCCGGTTCGCCAGGTCGCAGACCCCGTAGTAGGAGCACTGCGGCCGGTCGTAGAAGTCGGCCATGCCCGCCACGGCCACCCACAGCCGCGCCTTCGGACCCGTCATCGCCGAGGCGGTGAGCAGACCCTTGACCAGGGGCCGAGCCTTCGGCTGCAACGCCGGGTACTGCAGGAACCGGCCCAGTTCCAGCCCCGCGTTGGAGTCCAGGATCGCCCAGTCCCCGGTGAGCAGGTCCATGTGGTTCGCGGCGAAGTTGTAGAGCGCGTCCAGGATGCTCGGGTCGGCGGTCACGGCCGCGCCCAACCGGGAGTCGTTGTGCCCCCGGAAGAGCGCCACGTACACGTTGTTGGTCGCCCCGAGCATGTTCCGGTACGGCGAGTACGTGCCCGTGTTGAACGCGGTCAGCAGCCGCTTCAACGGCGTGAGGTACCGGGCCGCCTCCACCGTGCAGTTGATCAGGATCAGCGACTCCGACAGGATCGCCCCGTGCGCGTCGTTCACGTCGAGCAGGTGCGAGTTCGCGTAGAACGCGTCCAGGCCGGCCCGCATCGCGTTCTCCAGCGGCGCGCCGTACGGGATCGTGGGCTGGTTGCCCCACTGCACGTAGTAGCCGGCGTGCAGGAACAGCGCGAGCTGCTCCAGGCCGGCGGAGTTGGTGCCGTTGTAGGACACGGCCGAGTCCCGGTACGCGTTGGCGACCGTGACCATCTGGGCCTCGCGGAACACGTCGTACACGGCGGTGCCGCTGAGGGAGAACAGCGTGTTGATGCAGGTGGTGGTGTTCGTCCGCACGTAGGTGACGAGGGCGGCGCCCGTCTTGGAGCCGAAGTCGGACGGGGCGCAGGCGGCGGCCGCGAGCGATGCCCGGGGCGCGGAACCGTCCGCCAGGGACGGCGGGAGTTCGGGGCGGGCCTTCTGGGTGCCGTGCGCGGGGGCGGTGCGGTCCGCGGTGGTGGTGGCCGCCGGCGGGGCCGGTGCGCGGGTACCGCCGGCCTCGATCCTGGTGGGGCCGGCCTGGGCGGGCGCGCTGGTCAGGGCCAGGCCCGTGACGAGGGCGGCCGTGGTGAGCAGGGCCAACAGGGTGCGTGTTCGGGTCGGTCTCGTTGTCACTGGGGTCTCCGAGAGGGGATCGGTCCGGCCCCGGTCGGCCGGTGCACGAAACGTAAGGTGTCACCCATCACGTCACAACCGTGCTTAGTGTCCTGTTCACCTCGGACACCCCGAACCTTGCCGGGAGCCTAAGAACGGTCCTCAGGCGACCCGCGGGTGGGCCTCCGGGTTCGCCGCCCACCACGGCCCGTACACGGGGCTGCGCTCGGCGTGCTCCGTGTACACCCGCGCCGCCGCGAGGAACACCCGCTCGGCCACCGCCGCCGACACCCGCGACCGCCGCCACACCACCAGCAGCTGCCCGTACATCGGGTTCCCCGCCAGCCGCCGCACCGCCACCCCGGCCGTGGACAACGACGTCGGCCCGACCAGCTCCACCGCCTGCCCGGACTCGATCAGCTGCCGACCGCCCCCGCTCGGCACCTGGAACCGGACCCGGGGGTCGAACCCCGCCCGCCGGCACGCCGCCCGGAACTGGGCCAGCGTCCCGTCGTCGGCCCCGCACGGCCCGATCCACGCCTCCGCCGCCAGGTCCGCCAGCTCGATCTCCTCGCGCGCGGCGAGCGGATGGTCGGCGGACAGCGCCACACAGCACGGCGTCCGGGCCACGAACAGCCGATGGGCCAGCTCCGGGGCCGTCATCGCCTGCCGGTCCTCCGGGGTACCGACCACCGCGATGTCGAGCCGGTCCTGGGCCAGCGCGTCGGACAACGCGGCGGCGGACGGGTCCACGTACAACGTGACCTCGCGTTCCGGCAGCTCGGCGGCCACCTCCCGCAGGATCGCCGCATAGCACTCCATATGCGGCAGTCCCAGCCGCAACGGCGCGGCCGGCCGCAGATCGCCCTGCGACAGGTCCCCGACGAAACCGTCCAACTCGGCCAGCACCAGCCGGGCCCGGCGGACCGCGCGGTCACCCAGCGGCGTCGGGACCACGCCCAGCCGGCTCCGCGCGAACAGCGCCCCGCCGAGGGAACGCTCCACGCGTTGCAGCAGGGCCGTCAGCGCGGGCTGCGAGACGGCCAGGTGGCGGGCGGCGCGCGAGAGGCTCCCGGCTTCGGCGATCACGCAGATCGCGCGCAGGTGCCGTACCTCGAGATCCATAGACCAACGTTATACACGCCGGTATGACCGCGCATCCCCACAGCGTGCGAGGCTGCGGGTGCGCGCCGGCGGTGCCTGCACCGTGAGGTCGGCGGCGGTAGGGGTGAAGGCCGTCGGCGCGCGACAGCGGCTGTCACGCAGCCGCGGACACACGACAGCGGCGTCCGGCGTACGCCGGTGCCGGTCACGGGACGGGAGCGGGTACATGACGAACATCCTGCTCATCGACGAGGACACCGACCGCCGCCAGTCCACCGCCACGAACCTGACCGTCCGGGGGTACCACGTCTCGGCCCTCCCCCTGCACCACGTCGGCGAGGTACTGTCCGATCTGTCCCAACCCACCCACGGCCGCCCCGACGTCGTGGTCATGAACCCGTACGCGCAGGGCGTCGACAGCCTGCTTGTCCTCCGCCTCGTCCGGCTCGCCTCGGGCCGCCCCGTCATCGTCTGCGCCGCCGGCCAGCCCGACGCCGAGGTCGTCCGGATGCTCGACGCGGGCGCGGACGGCTGCTGGACGGAACACGTGACGGCCGCGCTGGTGGACGCCCAGGTCACCGCCGTGCTGCGCCGGGTGCCGTGCCCGCCGCCGCCCCGGGCCCGGGTCGTGGGGCAGCTGCACCTCGACGTCGGCGCGCGGGAGGCCTCGCTGCGGGGCACCGCCCTGCACCTGACCCAGGCCGAGTTCGACCTGTTGGCGTGCCTGAGCGAACACCCGGGCCGGGTACTCCCCCGGGACCTGCTCGCCACCCGGCTCCGCCTGGACCGGCCGTCGCCCTCGTGCCGCAGTATCGACGTGCTGTTGTCGCGGCTGCGGTCCAAGCTCGGCGAGAGCGCCGCCCGGCCGCGCTATCTGCACAGTTCCCGGGGGTTGGGGGTGGCGCTGCGCGCCCCGGACGACACGGCGCCCCGGGGTCCGGCCGCCTGATCGGATCCGGCACCCCCGCGCGGCAGGCTCCACGGGCCGCCAGCGGCGCGGAGTGCGTCGACGCCCCATCCCGACCGGCGCGGCGACCGGCCGGTTCCACGGGCTGTCAGCGCGCAGGCCGGCCGGCGTCACCACGGACCCGTCGAGCAGCTCCCCGCGGTCCCGTCGCGCTTCGCCTCGCCCTCCGCGAGGGGCGAGCCGTAGAGGGTGTCGACCACGAAGTCGGTCCCGTTGGTCTCCTCGAGCGTCCTGGCCTCGTCGGCGGTGACCGCGCGGGCGAACAACTTGAAGGTCGCGGTCGTGTCGGCCGGGCCGCCGAAGCAGATCTTCGCCGACTCCCAGGTGCCGTCCGACTTGAACGTGAGCTGCCGCCCGTAGTGGTACTGCCCGCCCGGGGGCTGCACGAAGATCACAGCGTACTTCGTGGCCGGCTCGTTCCCGGTCCCCCTGATGGCGGCGAACCAGTGCACCGGCCCGGCCTGGGCGAAGGCGAACTTCGGGACCGGGGGCACGGTCGGGCCCGGCGTCGGAACCGGGTTCGGCCAGGTCGGCTGGACCGGTCCGGGTTGCGGACCCGGCGCCGGGGGGCCGCTGGACCCGGGGCCGGTCGCCGGCGGGGTGCTCGGCGGGTGCGGGGTCGCGGGCGCGGAACTGGCCGGGGACGTGGTGGTCGGGGCCGCGCGCTGCATCCAGGCCGGCACCACGACCGGCACCACCGCGATCAGCAGCAGGCCGAGGAATCCGCTGGGCACCAGCCACTTCAGCCACCGGACCCACGGCTTCTCGGACGGCGGGGTCGCCGGGTTCTGGGGGTCGACCATGACTACCTCCCGCGGGCGGCACACTGGTCGTTCCATCGTGCCGCGCGCACCCCACACACGACAGTCACGCTGCCGACAGCCGGGAACCCAGTCCCGAGCTCTGCTCCCGCCGGAAGCGCAGAGACGGCAACGTGAGTGGTGCCGCCAATAGCCCTGGCGGCACCACTCACAGGAACTCCTCCAGCACGGGTCACAAACTGACGCGACCCTCGAGCAATCTAACTAATTCGACAAACTATCCGACTCCACGCAGATTCGGATCCAACACGTAGTGACGCTCACCCACTTTTCCCAATGTTCCGCCAATGACTAGGCGATCGCATATCTCAGTGATCGTCAACAATTCCGGAGCAATAATTTCCGCATCGTCGGACTTGAAAAAGAAGTCAATGTCATAGACGGAAAATGAGTCTCCCATCTCGCTTGCGTCGACGTGCACGTGAGAGCCCGTACCGAGCACGACCGTGTAACCAATCCCATGCACGAAGTATTCTAAGCCATTCGGAAGTTTTCCCCGCCTGGGAATCTCACCGGCAAGCACCGCAGACACCAACTCCGAGGCGGATGGCTTGCCGAATGCCTCAAATATGTGCTCCCTGGCCTTCCGAAAGGAATCCAAAGCACATTCGACCACGGCAACGTCACTCATGTTCATCGAGTACCTCATCGCAACTTGCGGGTGTTCAGCCTATTTGCCATGTATGTCCCCGCCCCGTGCAGAACCTCATCCATGTCTGCGTACCCACGGTTACCCGCAAGCTGCCGTCCGGGTTCGCGAAGACCTCGGTGGTCTCGGTCCGCTGACCGGAGACTCCGACCCTGGTGTGGAACTGCCGGGCCGCCGCTGTCGCGGCCGCGGGGTCGCGCAGTTCCGTGGGTGGTGCGGACGGTGCGGCTGGCGCGGCCGTCGCCGCCAGGATCGGCAGCAGGCCGCCGACCAGCGCGACCAGCGCGATCCGCAGGGTGGAAACCCGGAGCGGTGAAGTGAGCACGGTGCGCTCCTTGTGCGAGGGGATGTAACCGGGGGCTATCTCCACGCGCACAGGAACCGTTCGCTCGGCGGGCCGAGCGCGTCCGTCGCCGGTGAACCTGCCGCCCCCGTGTTTCCTGTGGGCAGATCCTCCAGCGGGAACCGGGCGAGTCGCGCCCGTACTGTAGACAGTGGCCGGCCGGCACCGCTGCCCCGGATACTCAGAGCGATGTCCGAATTGGGGCTCTGCGGGGTTGGCTTCGTCGCCTACCTACTCGGCGCGCGATCGCGGTGCCCGCGAGAGGCCCCTGAGGATTGTAATCCAGGTCATACTCTCCGGCACCCCGCAGGCCGGATTCCGCTACCGAGAGTGACGCTCGCGCGGGACTTACCTCTCGGCCACATTCTTTGGACGGGGCACACCTGACTGACCATCCGGAACCGCTTCGGACCGGCGACGCCTCAGTCCCCGGCGCCCCGGGCGAGGCGGGCGCTCAGGGTGCGCAGGTGCGCGACGAGTTCGGCCGGCTCCCGTACCGTGAACTCGCAGCCGAGCGCCACCAGCCGGAACGCCAGCCAGTCCAGGGTGTCCGCCTCCGAGCGCCACACGCAGCTCCCGTCGTCCCCGGCCTCCAGGGTCCCCGGCGCGTCCCCGAGCCCGGGCGCCACCCGGGCCACCGGCGCGTGCAGGGTCACGACGGCTCGGTAGGTGGGGGCGGATTCGTACAGGGTGTCGGTGACGTAGGTGGCGGGGTCCGGGGCCGGCAGGGTGCGCGGCGCGAACCGGGCGCCCGTCGACTCCGGACGGCCGAGGCGGTCCGCGCGGAAGGTGCGCCAGGCGTGCCGGTCGTTGTCGTAGGCGACCAGGTACCAGTGCCGGCCCACCACCACCAGGCCGGCGGGTTCGGCGAGCCGGCGGCTCCTCGTACCCGTCGGGGATGTGTAGTGGAATGTCACCCGCTCGTGGGTGGCGATCGCCGCGGCCAGCACGGTCAGGTCCTTCGGGTCCACGGTCGACTGGCCCCAGCCGGGCGCGGGGGCGGTCGCGGCGGTGAGGGCGGCCGCCCGGCGGCGCAGGCGGGCGGGGAGCACCTGCTGGAGTTTGCCGAGCGCGCGCACCGACGCCTCCCCGATGCCCGTGACGGGTTGGCGGGCCGCGGCGCGCAGGCCGATGACCATGGCCACGGCCTCTTCGTCGTCCAGGAGGAGCGGGGGCATCGCGGCGCCGGCGACCAGGCGGTAGCCGCCCGCCGCGCCGAGGGTCGCCTCCACCGGGTAGCCGAGGCCCCGGAGCCGGTCGACGTCGCGCCGGACCGTGCGCGGGCTGACCCCGAGGCGGTCGGCGAGTTCGCTGCCGGGCCACTCGCGCGGGTTCTGCAGCAGCGACAGCAGGCGCAGCAGCCGGGCCGGGGTGTCGGTCACCCGTTCAGCATGACACGGGGTCTAGGCCATGTTCTGACCTAGATGGCCGTTACGGTGGAGAAAGAGACCACTACTCGGGAGGTACCAGATGATCGACACCGTTCCGGCCGGCTACCACACCGTCACCCCGTGGATGATCGGCCGCGACACCGCCGGACTGATCGACTTCGTCGTCGCGGTGTTCGACGCCGAGGAGCTCGGCCGGGTCGAGGTCGACGGCGCGATCGGACACGCGGAGGTGCGGATCGGCGACTCGGTCGTGATGCTGTTCGACAGCCGTCCGGGCTGGCCGGCGACCCCGGCGTTCCTCCGGCTGTACGTCGCCGACGACGCGACCGTGCTCGACCGGGCGACGAAGCTCGGCGCCACGGTCGTCACCCGGCCCACGGAGATGTTCTGGGGCGACCGGATCAGCCGGTTCCGCGACCCGCACGGGAACCTGTGGTGGATCCACCAGCGGGTGGCCGAGGTGACGGGCGAGGAGGCCGCGCGGCGGGCGGAGTTGCCGGAGTTCGTGGCGGCGATGGAGTACGCGACGAGCGCGGAGTTCTTTCCGGGGACCTGAGCGTCTACCGGTCGGCGTCGAGGTCCGCGCGGCGGCGGGCACCCGCGGGCCGGCGGCCGACACCGGGCGGACGGCCCGCGGGTGTGGACCTGAGGGAGCTTGATCGGAGACACCCCGAGATCCGGTGGCCACCCCCAACGGTGGGAACGACCCTCGGACTCAACGACGGACCGGGAGTTCCGGTGCCCCGAATCGGGCCGCGTCGCAGATAGTGAAAAAGGACCCATCCGGTACGGGGTCGGCGACGAACCGAACCGGGCGACGCACGCCGCCCGTACCCCTCGGAGGTTCCTGATGCGTCTTCTGCGCCGCCGCCGGCCCGACCGGCAGTCCTGGTCGGCACTGGCCGACACCGCCCGCCGGGTCCTCGACGACCACCACCGCCTGGAGGACACCGGGGTCTGCGCCGGGTGCGCGCACCATTTCGGCCGGTCGACCGCGTGGCCGTGCCCGGCCGTGGACCTGGCCCACCTGACCCTGGCGCACGCGGCCCGCCAGCGGTGACCCTGGCGCGACATCGACACCCTTGACCACCCCTTGCGGGACGGATCCCCCTTGACGGGCCACTTCGGACGTGCGTACGGTTCCCCCAGTTTAGTAAACCTTCCTAAATGAACCCGGATCGCCTCCCCTCAGCGCACCGTCCGTCCCGGAAGGACCCACCCCTCATGCAACGCATCCGTTCCCTCGCCGCCGCGTCCGTGGTGGCCGCCGTCGCCGCCGCCAGCGCCGCGTTCCTGTCCGGCTCCGCGCCGGCCCAGGCCGCGCCCACCCCGCTGCCGGCGCACGTGTTCGCGCCGTACTTCGAGGCGTGGACCGGCGACAACCTCGCCACCCTCTCCCAGCAGTCCGGCGCGAAGTACCTCACGATGGCGTTCCTGCAGACCCAGACCAAGGGCTCCTGCACCGCCTACTGGAACGGCGACCCCGGCATGCCGATCGCCAACTCCACGTTCGGCGCCGACATCGCCGCGGTCCGGGCGACCGGCGGGGACGTCGTGCCGAGTTTCGGCGGGTACACCGCCGACCACAACGCCACCGAGATCGCCGACAGCTGCACCGACGTCAACGCGATCGCCGCGGTGTTCCAGAAGGTCGTCACCACCTACAACGTGACCCGGATCGACCTCGACATCGAGGACAACTCGCTGACCAACACCGCCGGCATCGACCGGCGCAACAAGGCCATCAAGCTCACCGAGGACTGGGCGGCGGCGAACGGCCGGACCGTGCAGTTCGTCTACACGCTGCCCACCACCACCCGGGGGCTCGCGGAGAGCGGCCTGGCGGTGCTGCGCAACGCCGTCGCCAACAACGCCCGGATCGACATCGTCAACCTGATGACGTTCGACTACTACGACAACCAGCCGCACCAGATGGCCGAGGACACCAAGACGGCGGCCACGGGGCTGCACGGCCAGCTCCGGGCCCTGTACCCGACGAAGTCCGCCACCGAGGTGTGGAACATGATCGGCGTCACCGAGATGATCGGCGTCGACGACTTCGGGCCGGCCGAGACGTTCTACACCGCCGACGCGGTCACCGTGCTGGACTGGGCGCGGACCCAGGGCCTGGCCATGCTGTCCTTCTGGGCGCTGCAACGCGACAACGGCAACTGCCCGGGCGGCGGGGCGGCCGACAACTGCTCCGGCATCCCGCAGACGACCTGGCAGTTCAGCCAGACGTTCGCGCCGTTCACGAGCGGTGGCACCACACCGACCACCCAGCCGCCGACCTCCGCGCCGCCGACCACCCGTCCCCCGACGACGGCGCCGCCCACGACCCGGCCGCCCACGACGGCGCCGCCGACCAGTACCCCGCCGAACCAGTGCTCGGCGGCCGCCTGGAGCATCGCGACCGTGTACAACGGCGGGGCCCTGGTCTCGCACGCCAACCGGACGTGGAAGGCAGCGTGGTGGACCCAGGGCGAGACGCCGGGTACCGCCGCCGTGTGGCTCGACCAGGGCGCCTGCGGGACGCAGACCAGCGCGCCGCCCGGATCGTGCACGGTGGCCGCCTGGGTGTCCAGTCGGGCCTACAACGGGGGGACGGTGGTGTCGCACAACGGGCACCGGTTCCGGGCGAAGTGGTGGACGCAGGGTGAGACGCCCGGGGTGGCCTCCGTCTGGGAGGACCAGGGGGTCTGCAACTCCTAGGTGGTGAGGTGATCGCCCGCTCCGTGTGTCGGGGCGGGCGATCGTCGTTGTGCGGTTCGCACGGTCCTGTCCGGAGATTCGCGTTCCCGGGCCGCCGGGCCCCGTGTGCGCGGCGACCGGGCCGGGTGCCGCGGCGACGCCTCCCGGTCCGTGGGAACCGTTCGGGCGTCCCGTTGCGATAGTGCGGTGTGACCACCCGACAGGAGGATCCGCGCGACGACGGGCAACTGCTCGCCGCCGTCGCGGACCACGACGCCGACGCCCTCGGCGTGCTCTACGACCGACATGCCGCCTGGCTGCTCCTGCGCCTGCGGCGACGCTGCACGGACCAGACCCTCGTCGACGAGGTCCTCCAGGACACGTTCCTGTCCGTGTGGCGCGACGCCCGACGGTTCCGGGGCGGTGCCGTCGGGGCCTGGATCTGGACGATCGCCAGCCGCCGGCTCGTCGACGGCCTGCGCGCCTCGCACTCCCGGCACCGCCTGCTGGACCGTCTGCTCCGCCGGTCGAACCCGGTGGAGTCCTCCGCCGAGGACCAGGTGCTCGTCGGCCTCGCCCACAGCGACCTGGCGCCGGCCCTCAACCGGCTGTCCCCCGAACTGCGGGCCGTGATCCAGGCGACCGTGCTCGACGGGCTGAGCACCGCCGAGGCCGCCGAGCTGCTCGGCATCCCCCGCAACACCGTCAAGACCCGGGCGATGCGCGCCCGGGTCCAACTCCGCCGGAGCCTGACATGAGCGCCCCCGAGGACTGGCACGTCGACGAAGACCTGCTCGCGGCCTACGCCACGGGCGAACTCCCCGCAGACCGCGCCTGGTCCGTCGAGGCCCACCTGCCCGACTGCGCGCGGTGCAGGGCGGATGCGACCCGCCTGGTGGATCCCACCCGGCTGTCCCGGATCCGCGCCGACCTGGTCGCGGCGGTCGACGTCCGGCACCGGCCGGGCGAGGCGCTGTTGACCCGGCTGGGGGTGCCGGAGCACACGGCGCGGCTGCTGGGCGCGACCCCTGCACTGCGGCTGTCGTGGCTGACGGCCGTGATCGGCCTGCTCGCGACGGCGGTCCTCGCCGCCTACGTGTGGGAGGGGCCGGGTGCCGGTCTGGCATTCCTGGCCGTCGCGCCGGTGCTGCCGGTGCTCGGGGTCGCGGCGGCGTTCGGCCGCGGCGTCGACCCGACCTACGAGCTCACCCTGACCGCCCCGGTCAACGGGTTCCGGCTGTTGCTGCTGCGGACCACCGCCGTGCTCGCCAGCACCGTCGCGATCGCCGTCGTGGGCGCCTGCACCCTGCCGGGGCCGGCCCCGACCGCCCTCGCGTGGCTGGTGCCGGCCCTGGCCCTGACCGCGCTGACCCTCGCCGTGTCCTCGGTGATCGCGGCGCCCGTCGCCGCGGCCGCCGTCTGCGCGGGCTGGCTCTGGCTGGTCGTGGCGGCCGACACGCGGCTGTCCACCGGCCCGGGCCAGGGCGGGCTCGTCCTGCTCGCCGTCGGGGCCGCCCTCGTCGTCTACCTGCGCCGCGCCCGGTTCGACACCGGTCCGGCGACCCGCACCACCCCCGATCCGGAGGCCACCCCATGACCAGCCCGTCCGTCGACGTCCGAGGCGTCGATGTCCAGTTCGGCCGGACGCACGCGCTCCGCGACGTCACCTTCGGCCTGCACCCCGGCGTGACCGGTCTCCTCGGCCCCAACGGCGCCGGCAAGACCACCCTGCTCCGGCTCCTGGCCACGGCGACCCCGGTGCCGCGCGGCGAGATCCTGGCCCTCGGCCACGACGCGTCCACCGCCGCCGGACGGCTCGCGATCCGCCGCCGCCTGGGCTACCTGCCCCAGGATCCCGGCTTCCACCGGCACTTCACCGCCTTCGAGTTCGTCGACTACGTGGCGATCCTCAAGGAGCACACCCGCCGCCGCGACCGGCACGACGAGGTCCGCCGGGTGCTCGACCTGGTCGGCCTCGCCGACGTCCGGCACAAGAAGATCAAGGCGTTGTCGGGCGGGATGCGCCGCCGGGTCGGCCTGGCCCAGGCCCTGCTCGGCGAGCCGGCCCTGCTCCTGCTCGACGAGCCGACCAACGGCCTGGACCCGGAGCAGCGGATGCGGTTCCGGGAGCTGCTGTCCGACCTCGGCGAGAGCCGCACCGTCGTGCTGTCCACCCACCAGACCGAGGACGTCGCCGCCGTGTGCCAGCGGATCGTGGCACTGCACAAGGGCACGATCTGTTTCACGGGTACGCCGGAGGAGCTGCGCGGCAGGGCCCACGGCCACGTCTGGGTCGGCACCGAGCGCGCGCCGGGCGCCTGGGCCTCCTGGCGCACGGGGGCCGGCGGTCACCGCAGCGTCGGGGCGACCGCGCCCCCGGACGGCGTCCCCGCCGAACCGACCCTCGAGGACGGCTACCTGCTCCTGCTGGGCGACCCGGGCGTGACCGCGTGACCGCCGCGCTGACCAGGGTGGAGACCTGGCGTCTGCTCCGGCACCCGTTCGTGCTGGTCGGGCTCGCGCTGAGCAGCTGGCTGCTGTGGCGGGAGATCACCGCGAACCGGCCCGTCCTGCACTTCCTCGACCTGGCGACCCCGACCGCCCTGATGCCGCTCGCCGGGGCGACCCTCGTCGCGGCGAACCTCGCCACCCTGCGCGCCCGGCGGGACCACACCGAGGACCTGTACACGACCACGCCGGGCCGGCCGGTGCCCCGGGCCGCCGCGCACCTGGCCGCGCTGTTCCCCGTCGCCCTGGTGGCCGTCGCGCTCGTGGCGGCGGGCATGGCGTGGGCGGCCACGGATCCGTACGCGGTCGGCATCCCCAGCCTCCTCGAACTGGCGGCCGGCCCGGTCGTCGTCCTGCTCGCCGGGACACTGGGCGTCGCGCTCGGCCGGCTCGTGCCGGTCCCGGTCGCCGGGCCGCTGGCGCTGGTCGGCTGGCTGCTGGTCACCATGGTCGTGTTCGCGGTCGGCCCGGCGGTCGGCCCCGGCCTGCTCTGGTTCTCCGCCCTGGTCCCGGACTTCCGCCCCGACGCCCCGCCGTCCGGCGCGGTGCTCGCCCGGCCGGCCGGGTGGCACGTGGTCTACCTCCTGGCGCTCGCGGCCGGGCTCGCCGCGCTGACCGTGGCCCGGGTCGGCGCGCGGAGGTCGGGGCTCGGCGGGTTCGCGGCGGCTCTCGCGCTCGTCCTGGCGGCGGGCGTGCTGCAGGCCGGCACCGCACCGGGCAGTGCGACGGGAGACGCGCGGGTGGCGGCCGCCGAAGCGGCGCTGCGGCAGACGTGCCAGGACCGCGGGCCGGTCACCTACTGCGCGTACCCCGGATTCGAGGTCCGCGTCCCGCTCTGGCACGACGTGGTCCGCCGGGTCCGCGACCGGATACCGGCCGCCGCCGCGAGTGCCCCGCTGAGGGTCACGCAGCAGGCCCAGCACTGGGACGCGGCGTCGTCCGGCGCGATGGGCAAGCTGCCGCCGAGCGGGCCGGCGGATCCGGTGGTGGTGCCCGTGTCCTGGCCCGCCGGCGACACCGCGGGTTTCGAACGGCTCCGCCTCGGCATCTCGGTCGCCCAACGGGCCCTGGCCCTGCCCGCCCTGAGCACGGCCGGACGCGAGGGCTGCCGCCCGGCCGCCGGCGGCGGGGTGGCGCTGTGGCTGGCCGCGGTGGCCGACCCGGGCGCGGCGGCCGCGTTGCGGGCGGATCTGCAGGACCTCCGCGACGCCGGCTCCGGCCTGCTGTACGTGAACTCCTCGCACAGTTCCCTCTCCGACTTCACGTGGAGCCGCGCCGAGGGCGAACAGGCGGTGCTGCTCCTCGACCGCCCCGAGGCCGAGGTGCGCGGACTCGTGGCCGACCACTGGGCCCTGCTCACCGCACCCGGCGGCACCCTGGCCCAGGCGGCGACCGCACTCAGCCTTCCGGCCCCGGCATGCTGACCCCTGCCCTGCTGTGGCCGACCGCCCGGTCCGTCCTGTGGTGGCCGGTCCTCGTCCCGCCCCTGGCCGGCGTCGGCCTCCTCCAGCTGGTGCTGGACCCCGACGACCCGCTGGACGGAACCGGCCTGGTCCGCCTGCTGCGCGTCGTCACGGTCCTCGCCGCCGTGGGGCTCGCGTTCCTGCTCGACGACCCGACCGGCCCCACGGTCGCGCCCGTCCCGGTGTCACTGCTCCGCCGCCGGGCGACCCGGCTCGCCCTGGCCTGCCCGGCCGTGGCCCTCTGGTGGCTCGGCGTGGTCGCCAGCGTCCGGCTGTGGCTGCCCGACACCCCGTGGCCGGTGGCCGCGCTGACCCTGGAGGCGGCCACCGTCGCCGTCGTCGGGTGCGCGGCGGCGGCCCTGGCCGATCGCCGCTCGTCCGAACGGCGCGGGGCCGTGTTCGCCGCCCCGACGGTGCTCGCGCTCGTCGGGCTCACCACGGTGCTGCCGGACCCGGTGGCGCTGCTCGTCGCGCCGGGCGACCCGGGGTGGGCGGCGGGCCACGTGCGGTGGTTCGTCGTACTGTGCGCGGCGGTCGCCTGCTTCCTGGCGGCGAGCCGGGACCCGGCCCGGCGCTGACACCACCCCACCACGGAGGTCGACGGTCCGCCCGCAACGCCCTGCCCGCCCGATTCGACGACCGGGCCTGGCCCAGACACCGACGCCCAACGGGGTTGAACACGTGGGCGGACGCCAGCCCGCACCGACCACCACCGGCCCACCGCACCAGCGCCGGCCGCGCCCCCTGAGGCAAGCCTGAAAGTGCCAGACGACGTCCGCTGAACGCGCGACACGACACGACGGGTAGATCCGGACGGCCGCTGGCAGGCGCATCCGGATCTACCCGTCGTTGTCTGGACCAGGCCTACCTCTCACTCTCTGGGCTGAGGAGACCGGTTCGGCCGGCGCTGGACGGCCAACCATCCGCCAGCTGCGTCCCTCTCCTCACGAGACACACCCGCCTCGGTATTCCAGACGATCGCCTTTCGACCAGGCGAACCTTCACTGCACAATGTCAAATCCTCCTGTTCTATCTAGGAATCGTCCCCGTCTCTGAAATGGTGTGCGTTCGAGCCCGATCGCAGGCAGGATCTGCGCATGCCCTTTCGCATCGCCGTGCCGGCCGGCTATTGGACACGGCCCGCTGATCTTGCCGACGTTCCCAAGATTCAGGCTTTGGTCGCCTCCTGTGAGCGTGATCTTCTGGGGCGGGCCGAAACGGATTCCGGCACAGTAGCGGCTGCGTTCGCTCGGCCCGGGTTCGACGCTGACGCAGACACCGTGTTGGTGTACGACGAAAGCGACACGCTGGCCGGATGGGCCTGGGTGAAGCAGCGCTGCGAGGCGCGCGTGCATCCCGGGCACCGTGGGCGTGGGCTCGGTGGTGCGTTGCTGAGCTGGATCGAGGACCGGGCTCGCGCGGACGGAGCCGAGCAGCTTACCCAGACTGTCTCGGATGGTGACGTGGCCGCGGTCGCGCTGCTGAGGTCACGTGGGTTCGAGCCCATCGTGGTGAACTGGCGGCTGGAGATCGCCTGGACAGCCGAGCCTAAGGTCCCGGCCGCTCCCACCGGCGTTACGGTGCGGCCGTTCCGAGACGGCGATGGTCCTGCCGCTCACCGTCTTCTGGAGGACGCGTTCGGTGAGTGGAACCAGCGGGCCAGGTCGTATGAGGAGTGGGCTGTGCTCACGGTCGAGCGGGCATCCTTCGTGCCGGAAGCCTCGCCCGTGGCGTTCGTCGGCGATCAGATGGTCGGCGCGGTCATCGCGCTCGCCGTGCCGGACTCGACCGAGGGCTACATCGAAAGGCTTGCCGTCCGCAGCGATCATCGGGGCCGAGGTATCGCTCGCCTGCTGCTCCAAGACACATTCCGGGC
Organism: Longispora urticae; assembly: GCF_053902585.1. Lineage (NCBI taxonomy): Bacteria > Bacillati > Actinomycetota > Actinomycetes > Micromonosporales > Micromonosporaceae > Longispora > Longispora urticae. The sequence continues at coordinate 43,516 of NZ_JAQZSH010000032.1, read as the reverse complement.
CTTCCACCTCAACGGCCGGCACTCCTGCGCGCTGTGGACCCACTCCCGAACCGGCGCGCTGACGTTGTACGAACGCGTCGGCATGAGCGTGGCACGCACCACCACCGTCTACGCCAAGGCCCTCACGAGCCCGTGAGCGATCTCCAGGTCGCAGGTGCGCCGACGTGTACCTGCGCGTTTGGGAATCATGCCTGGGCGCTGATGGTCCGGATGGATGGTAGGCCGAGTTCGACCGTGAGGCGCTGGACCCGCTGGGCTTGGTGGCGCTTTTCGGCCAGGAACCGCATCGTCAGGTCGATGCCCTCGATCTCGCCGATCCAACCCTCGGCGAGCGCTTGGGCGCGGCGCCGTTGCAGGTCGTCTTCGAGTTCGGCCAGGCGCGACAGCATCTTGATGCCAGGAGGCTGGGGTCAATTGTCGCCGCGTCTTGACGAGGTCGATCAGCCGGCGGATAGCCGGACGTCCGGCATGCCGAGGTGAACGGGCTTCTTACGGGCGGTGTGCATGGCGTCGAGCTTTTGGGCTGCCGCCGCCATGGTGGTCTCGATCGCGGCGACCTCGCCCAGCCAGCCGTGCCTCTTGGCCTCCTGGAGCCGGTCGGCGAGGTTGGAGTGGATCTTTTCGAGTCGCGGGATCTGAGTCGGGTCGACTCGAAGGAGTGGGCATCTGACACACGCGTTTTCGTGCGCGCAGGGCGTTCCGTGGTCGCGTCCGCAGGTCCCGAGAGCCACTTTCCTGAGCTCGAAGTGGGCGAGGAATGCGTCCCATTCGGCGGCGGTGAGATCGCGGTATTCCTCACTGGGCCGCTCGGCTCGGCGTCGGGCGATGCCTCAAGTACGGCGCGTTCTCGCTGCGTCAGCGGCCTCGCGTCCATGCCGTGATCATCTCATCCGCGACGGACTGATCATCGAAGCTCGGGGGTTCCGAGTTCGGGGTGGTCACGTCGGAACGCGGCCAGTCTGGGAAACCGCCGACCGACGGCAGTCCGGTCTTCGAGGTCCGTTCGCTCGCCGATCAGATCCTCCGGCCCGTCCGGATCGTAGCCGGGCGGCCAGGTGCCACTGGCGACGATGTGCGCCTCCGTTGTGAACTCCTCGAACCAGTGCGCACGGGCGTTGCCCGCATCCGCGGCGAGATCCGTGAGGGCATCTGGATCCCGGGCGATCCGCTCGACCGCCGGGAGGCCGTAGGAGATGACCCAGTTCTGGACATGGCGCAGATCTTCCTCCTCCACCGGTCCGAGCAGCAGGCAGGCCGCGTCGGTAACCGGCCACGAGTACAAGCGAGACCTTGTTCGTTCCCAGAGCCGGACGAACTCGACTACCTCGGCTACGTCGAGCGTGCGCAGGCGGCGGAAAAGGACGCGCGAGGCGAGCTCGGTGTTGTCTTCGCTCTCCTGCCGCGACTCCGCTATAAGCGCCCAGAACGTGTCCTCGTCCATGACCGGACCGTAGCAGCCATACTCGTCAGCGTTTCCGCTGACGGATCGAGCCGAGCTCGAACTTGCGCTTGTCGAAGTGCTCCTCGGACTCCGTCCATTCGGCCTCGTTGACAGCCCGGCATTCCACCGGTGGGCGTAGGTCGCGGCGGGTCGCGAGGTATTGCTGGCAGTGGCGGATGACGCCTTCGCCGGACGGCGACGGAGCCGCAGGGTCTCGATACTCAGGTATCCCAGGAGGGCGGCGCCGCCGTGGATGGGCAGGCCACCGTTGACGCCTCACTCGAGGAGTCAACCAGACTCGCTCCAAGATCGGCCTTGCATGTCGTACCCGGGTACGGGTTTACCGTCGAGGCAAGAGTGGCAACCTGATCCAGCTCGGTGGCAGCGGGAGCTGGGCACTGGAGGCGTGCATCCTGCCACTGGTGGTCTAGGTACGTGGGGCGCACATGATCACGGCGACGCCGAGTAGGCAGGCCTGCCGCCACTTCCCAGTCGCCATACGGGAACGGGGGCGGCCGGCACCGGGCCGGTCGCTGACACCTGGTCTCGGCGGCGGTCGGTTATCGGCAGTTCGCTTGCCACTGTCCATGCAGGATGGTCCGATACCCGCGTATCGACTTTGTCGGACATCTCGTCCCACATGATGAGGAGTGTGGTCCCGTGCGTCGCTGGTGGTTCACCCTCGGACTGGCCACCGCCCTGGTGGCCCTGCCGTCCCCCGTCTCCGCCGCCGGCCCGTCCGGCACCCTCGATCCGACGTTCGGCGTCGCGGGCAAGGTGACCGTGGCGCCCCGGCTCTACAACGCCTTCTCCGACGTCCTGGTCCTACCGGACGGCCGGATCCTCGCGGCCGGCAGCGTGGCGGCGGGCACGGGGACCCAGGCATCCGCGCTGGTCCGGCTCAGGCCTGACGGGACCCCCGATCCGGCGTTCGGCACCAGCGGGCTGGTCGTGACCGACGTGCCCGGGGGCGCGGACTCCTTCCGGTCGGTGACCGCCCTGCCCGACGGGCGGATCCTGGCGGTCGGGGACCACTACGCTTATCCGTACGGGCGGGTCGCCCTGGTGCGGTACCTGGCGGACGGGACTCCCGATCCGACGTTCGGCACCGGCGGACTGGTCCTCGGCGCGGCTCTCGACGGTCTGTCGGCCACGACCGCGGCGGTGCTGCCCGACGGCCGGATCGTCGTCGGCGGGTACGTCGCGGCCGGCACCGGCGAGCAGTTCGCGGTCCTGCGCTTCCGGGCCGACGGCTCCCCGGATCCCAGCTTCGGCACGGGTGGCCTGGTCACCGGCGTGTTCGACGCTCCCGGGGCCGGCCGCCGGTACGACCGGGTGTCGAAGCTGACCGTCGGGCCGGACGGCAGGATCCTGGCCGCGGGGCAGGCGGGCCGGCGCACACCCACCTCCGGCTACTACTACGCGTTCGGCGTGCTCCGCCTGCGCCCGGACGGCACCCCCGACCCCACGTTCGGCGGGGACGGCACGGTCACCACCCAGTCCGGCCGGACCGCCATCGCCGACACGGTCGTGCTGCAACCGGACGGGCGCGTCGTCGTCACCGGGATCGGTACCGACCCGGCCACGGGCAGGACCAGGGCGGCCCTCGCCCGGTACCGGACGAACGGCACCCTGGACCCGACGTTCGGCCCCGGCGGTCTGGTGCTGGCGGATCTGGGCGGCATGGGCCTGTCCAGCCGAGTGTCCGGGGTGACGCTCCGCCCGGACGGCAGGATCGTCGTCGTGGGTACGGCCGAGCGGCCCGGATTCCTGCGGGATGCGCTGCTGGCCCGGTACCTGCCGGACGGGACCCTGGACACCTCGTTCAGCGATGACGGGGTGGTCGTCGCCGACAACAGCGGGACCGGGGTGTTCGACTCGCTGTCGGCCGTGGCCCTGCAACCGGACGGCGCCCTGGTCGCCACCGGGCTGGAGACGACCTCCCCGGGCGCGGCCCAACTGGCCACGTTCTTCCGCTACCTGTCCTAGCGGGCGACGGATCCCACCGAGCAGAGTCCACCGCACGGGCCGCTCACCCTGGAAACGCACCGCGACACCAGGTCTGCCGGCGCGACAAACCGGACGCCGCACCGCGGAACCGTAGCGCCCCGAACTCCGCACCGCGGAACCGTGGCGTCCCGGACGCGGCACCGTGGAACCGTGTCGCGCCCGGGACTGTTCGGCACCGCGCATGGATGCCGACGCTCTCGCACCGCCCACGGTGGAGGACGCGGGAGACTCAGATGGGGAAACAAGTCGCGGCGACGGTTTCCAGAAACGGAAGAGCCGCCCTGTCCGGGTACCGGGTGGGCGGCAGTCGCACTGTCACGCGCTAGCTGGGCCACCGCCCCGGAGCGTGCTGCCCGAGGGCCCAGTTCCACGCCGCGACGGGAGCGTCCCACCCGAGTACGCGAGCGGCGAACCACCGAACATTCATCGCCGTCCGCCGCATCATCGGGTACCCCTCAACTGGTCTTTTTCCTGCCGCCGAAAGAACAGTACGGGCGCTCCGGGGAGGGCGGCAACGCGATTTCACGGCCAATGGGCGGGCCCGTGTGGTCCGCCCATTGTGGTTGGTCGGTTCAGAACGGCAGGCGTTCGGAGATGGCGATCAGGTTGCCCTCCGAGTCGTGCAGCCAGGCGCCCTTCCCGTTGGCGTCCGTCACGATGCTGTCCACGGTCTTGAACCCCGGCAGGTCGTACTCCTCGAACTGCACGCCGTGGGACTTCATGCCCCGCACCTCGGCCTCGACGTCGTCCACCTCGAAGGAGACCTGGGTGTGGGTGCCGCTCGGCTTGCCGCTCGACGTGAACAGGAAGACCTTGGTGCCCTCCGCCATGTCGTAGACCACCCCGCCGTCGACCTCCTGGGCCGGTTTGAGCCCGAGGTTCTCCGCGTACCAGCTCTTCGCCCGCTCCAGGTCCGATGCCGGCAGGGTCGCGAAGCCGCGTCCGGTAACCGTCATGTGAATCGCCCCATTTCATCCGTATTGGGCCTTATCTGAATACTACTCGCGTCCGGGTCACCCGCGATGCGCGCGTCAGAAGTCTGTAACCAGTCCGAACACTCCCCGGGCGGGGCGGGCCGGTCGGGAGTGGAGCCTCAGGCCGCGACGGGGACCGGGGCCGGCACCGGGTGCGCCGCGTGCGCCGGGAGCCGCCGTTCGAGGTGGAGCAGCAGGCCCGAGCCCGCCAGGGTCGCACCGCCGAGGGCCGCCGCCCGGGTCCGCCGGGCCCGGAGGGCGAGCCGGGACGCCGAGTACCGCGATCATGACGGGGTTGACCGCGAACACGGTGCCGGCGAGCGCGTCGATCAGCATGCCGGCGACGAAGGCGCGGCGGTTCATCGGTACCCCCGGAAAGCTTAGCGGTGTTCAACTGAGCACTAAGCTTTCCGCGGTCGAACCTTCATCGGGTACCGCGACCCGCCGTCCACGCCAGCAGTTCCGCCACCGGCCACGTGTTGACGATCCGGTCGGCGCGCACCCCGCACCGGGCCGCCCGCTCGCACCCGTGGCGCAGCCAGTCGAGCTGCCCGGGCGCGTGCGCGTCGGAGTCCACCGCGAACAGGCAGCCGGCCTCCTCCGCCAACCGGAGCAGCCGCTTGGGCGGGTCTTGCCGGTCCGGCCGCGCGTTGACCTCCACGGCGACCCCGTGCTCGGCGCAGGCCGCGAACACCGCCGGCGCGTCGAACTCGCTCGGCGGCCGGGTCCGGCCACCCGCCCGGGCGGAGTCCGCGCGCACGATCCGGCCCGTGCAGTGCCCGAGGATGTCGACGTGCGGGTTCGCCACCGCCGCCAGCATCCGGGGCGTGAGCAGCTCCGACGGGTCCCGCAACCGGCTGTGCAGGCTCGCGACGACCACGTCGAGGCGGCCGAGGAGCTCGTCGGTCTGGTCCAGGGTGCCGTCGGCGTTGATGTCGACCTCGATGCCGGTGAGGATCCGGAAGCCGGGCGGCACGGTCGCGTTCAGGGCCGCGATCAGGTCCAGCTGCTCGGCCAGCCGGTCCGCCGACAGCCCCCGGGCGACCGTCAGGCGCGGCGAATGGTCCGTGACGACCAGGTACTCCCGTCCCAGCGCGACCGCCGCCGCCACCATCTCCTCGATCGGGGAACCGCCGTCCGACCAGTCCGAATGGGTGTGGCAGTCGCCCCGCAGCGCCGCCACCAGGGCCGCGGTCGCCTCGTCGAGCGGGGTGTCGGCCGTCGCCAGCAGGCGGCGCAGGTAGACCGGTTCCTCCCCCGCGAGCGACTCGGCCACGCAGCGGGCGGTGACCTCCCCGATCCCCGGCACCCCGGTCAGCGTGCCGTCGGTCGCGCGCCGGGTCACCTCGTCGGCCGGGAGCGCGCCGACGGCGTCGGCGGCCCTGCGGAAGGCCTTGACCCGGTACGCGGCCTCCCCCGCCCGTTCCAGCGCGAACGCGATCGCCCGCAGGTCGGCCACGGCGTCCCGCGCTGTCATGGCGGCCCCCTCCGGTCAGCCCGGCCTGCGCCCGACGCCGGCCGTCCCCGTATCCGAGCGTGCCATCCGCGCGGCGTTCCGTGGCGGGAACCGGCCGGAGCGGTACCCGGGAACCAGGGCCGGCACGGACACCCGCGGCGCACGTCAGGTGCGCGGCGCGACCAGCCCGGACTCGTAGGCGAGGACGACGAGCTGGGCGCGGTCGCGGGCGTGGAGTTTCGTCATCGCCCGGTTGACGTGGGTCTTCGCGGTCAGCGGACTGATCACGAGCCGGTCGGCGATCTCGTCGTTGGACAGGCCCCGGGCGACGAGGACGACGGCCTCGCGTTCCCGGTTGGTCAGCTCCGCGAGCTCCCGGCCGGCGGTGGCGGGCGGGGACGCGACGTACCGCTGGATCAGGGTCCGGGTGATCGACGGTGCGAGCAGGGCGTCACCACGGGCCGCGACCCGCATCGCGTGCAGGAAGTCCTCCGGCAGGATGTCCTTGACGAGGAACCCGGCCGCGCCGGCGCGCAGCGCGTGGAAGACGTGCTCGTCGAGGCCGTAGTTGGTGAGGATGACCACGTGCACCGCGGTGAGGGCGGGGTCGGCGGCGATCTGGCGGGTCGCCTCGATGCCGTCGAGGACGGGCATCCGGATGTCGACGAGCGCCACGTCCGGCAGGTGTCGCCGGGCCAGCGCGACGCCTTGCTGGCCGTCGGCGGCCTCGGCCACCACCTCGATGTCGTCCTCGGCGTCGAGAAGTGCCCGGAAACCGCTCCGGATGAGTGGCTGGTCGTCGACCAGCAGGACCCGGATCACAGGGTGCGGCCCATAGGAAGTTCGGCGTGGACGGCGAATCCACCCTCAGGACGCGGTCGCGCGTGCAGGCGGCCGCCGAGGGCTGCGACCCGTTCGCGCATCCCGAGCAGTCCGGTCCCGGGCGTTACCGGGTCCGACGTCGCCGCGCCGTCGTCCTCGACCGTCACGGCGAGCACGTCCGGGCGGTAGTCGACGCGGACCGACGCCGACGCGGCCGCCGCGTGCCGGGCGACGTTGGTGAGCGACTCCTGGACGATCCGGTAGGCGGCGCGGTCCACCGGGGTCGGCACCTCGCGCCGTCGCCCCTCGACCGTCAGGGTCGCGTCCAGCCCCATCGCCCGCGCCCGGTCCACCAGGTCCGGAAGCTGGTCCAGGCCGCGCGGCGGTGTCGCGTCGTCGTCCCGGAGCGTCTCCAGGGTCGCGCGCAGCTCCCGGGACGCCTCGCGGCCGGCTTCCTGGATCGCCAGCAACGCCGCCGGCACCTGCTCACCCCGCTTGCGGGCCAAGTGGACGGCCACCTCGGCCTGCAGTTTGATGACCGAGATCTGGTGGGTGAGCGAGTCGTGCAGCTCGCGTGCGATGTGCAGCCGTTCCTCTCCCGCGCGGCGTAGGGCCGTCTCCTCGCGGTTCCGTTCGGCCTCCCCCGCCCGACGGTCGGCCTGGCGGAGCGCCTCACCCGCCGCGCCGGCCGCCACGAGCCAGGCCAGCTGCAGCACGTCCCGGTTGCCGGCGACCGCCTCCGCCAGCGACCAGTCCCGGACGGAGACCATGAGCGCGGCCGGGATCGCCACCAACAGCAGCACAGTGCTACCGAGGGCCGCGACGCGGTGCCCCGCCCGTACGGCGGTGAACACAGCGAACAGGTAACCCAGAGCCGGGCTGCCGAAGCCCAGCGCCAGGTACCCCACCGTGAAAAGGCCGGTCGCGGCCAGGACGGCGACCGGAGCCCGGCGGCGCACGGTCAGGATGAGGCCGCTGGCCGCCAGCAGCGCGCAGCCGGGCAGGCCGAGCGCCGTGCTGGGGTGTTGTCCGGACAGTCCGGAGACCAGCGTCATCGCGGCGACCCCGACGGCGACCGCCCCGTCGAGGAGGCGGGGCCGAATGCGCGACGGTCCGGTGGTCATGCCCCAGACCCTATCCGGGCATGATCATCGGCGGCTCCTGCCCGAGGAGGAGAGTCCGGCTACCACGGGCGCGGTACACAACCGTCCACTCCCGCGTCCGTCGTAGGTGGAAGTGTCCACAGCCGCACGACGACCGGCGGCGGCCGGGCGGACACGATCAGACCTGACCGACCACCACGGAGAGGAACTCCCATGTCCGTTCGCCGTCTGCTCGCCGCGTCCTTCACCGCCGCGGTCACGACCTTCGTCCTCGCCCCACCGGCATCCGCGCGCTCCACCGTCCAGGCCGCCGGGACCGTCACCGGTTGGACCGTCGCACGGGCCTGGGCCACCTCGGCCGCGCTCCTGGGCCTCCTCGGCCTCGTCATCGGCGCCGCCGCCCTCACCCGTCGGGCACGCGGCACCGGCCTCGGGCGGCGCGGCGCCCCGGTGGCCGTGGTGTCGGGGCTGACCGCCGTGGTCGTGGGCGTGCTGAACCTGGTCGTCTCCGACGGCGGACCCGGCACCGGGAACGGAGTCGTCGGCGGCGCCATGGCCATCGTGTTCGGCCTCGTCGCACTGGTGCTCGGCTGGCGGGGCCTGGTCATCGCCCGCCGGGGAACCGGTAGCTGACCGGCGTCCGGGGGCTCGCCGGACCAGGCGCGGCGGCCCCGCCGGGGCCGGGCGGAGCGGGGCCCGCGGGGATGTCGTACCCGTCGCCTAGGGTGCCGTGCATGATCACTGACGACGTGGCGGTCATCCTCCTCACCGACCGGGTGGGGCGGGTGTTGATGCAGCACCGAGGCCACGACAAGCGTGCGGAGCCGGGACGGTGGGGGCCGCCGTGCGGACTGGTGGAGCCCGGGGAGGACGCCCTGACCGCCGCCCACCGTGAGCTGCTGGAGGAGACCGGGCTGACCGCCGTCCTGGAGCCCTGCCGGGTGCTGGAGCAGGTCGGCGCCGACGGGACCGGGGTCCGCTTCCACGTGTTCGAGGGCGACACCGACGCGTGCCAGGAGGACGTCGTCCTCGGTGAGGGGCTGGCGATGCTGTTCCTCACCCGCGAGGAGTTCGGGACCAGGGAGCTGGTCAGCAACGCCCGGGCGCTGTTCGGCGAGGAGTGACGGCACCCGGGCCCCGACCCCGGTCTCCGGACGGTCCGCTCACTCCAGGAGACGCACGGTGTCGCGGACCAGCGCGTACAGGCTGACGGAGAAGAGCACCACCAGGCCGGTACGGGCGACACCGAGCGCCAGCTCACGGATGCGCGCCGGGGGGCGTACCCACCGGGTGAACAGCCAGCCGGCCGCGAGGACGACCGGAACGGGTGCGAGGGGAATCCAGAGCAGCAGGGGAGCCAGCGTCGGGAGCCGGCGCCCGCGTGCGAACGGACCGTCCGGTGCGAGCCAGCGTTCCGCCAGCACGGTGAGCAGCGCCGCGTAGATCCCGGGGAGCGCCACGAACAGGGCTACGGCGAGCAGGGGCGGCCCGAGCAGGGTGAAGTCGACCCCGTCGACGTGGACGACCAGGGAACCGACCACGACCGCGGGACCCAGCGACAGGGACAGCACCTGGAACCATCGGGGACCGAACACCACCTGTCGGAGTACCAGGTAGATCCCGCCGCCCAGGACGCCGATCAGGGTCGTGGCGACCAGCAGGTTCGCCGTACCCGACGGTGTGAACTGGCCGATCCGGAACCCGTCGTCGCTGATCACGCCGGTGGCGGCGGGGTTCATGGCCGCGAGCAGCCCCATGGCCAGCCGGCCGCCCACGCCGCCGACGAGCAGGCCGAGCAGGGCGCCGGCGGCGGTCGACGCGGCCAGCCGCCGAGCTGCCCGCTCGGCCGCTGGGCCCCATCCCGTCCGACCGGCGGCCACCTGTGTTCCCATCACGCACCCCCTTCACATCATGGGTCTGTCGAGGAGCCGCGTGAGCGCCTCCGGGAAATCCAGCGGGGCCGGGACCCGGGAGTGGTGGACACCCCAGGGTTGTCCGGCCGGAAGGGGCGGTGCCTGCGGACCGGCGAAGGTCCGCGCGTGATCAGCGGCGGTGGTACGCCGCGTTGTGGGCGAGGGCCAGGTCCCACTCCTCCGACGAGGCCGACCAGCCGAACGCCAGTCCCCGTCGGCGCAGGTCCGGGGCCAGGCACCGGGCGAGCTCGCTGACCAGCACCACGGGACCGGCGCCGGGGACGCCCTCGGAGAGCAGCGCCGTCATGCGCTCGGTCAACGGGAATCCGGACGGGCTGGCCGCCGCGTCCCCCGACAGGGCCACGAGCAGCGCCTGGTAGCCCGGTCCCGGCGGGTCCGCGCCCTCCAGGAAGCGGGCGTCGGGCGTCCGACCCGTCCACGGGGCGCCCATGCAGTGGTCCACGATCAGCACCCGGCGGTGGGCCGGGCTCTCGGCGAGCAGGCGGCGCAGGGCGTGGAAGTTGAGGGAGCGGCCCGAGGGGCGGCGCAGGGCGCTGCGGGTGTCGAAGGAGACCTCGCCCGCGTAGTACACGAAAAAGGTGTCCGTGGCCCGGGACGCGGCCCGGCGCAGGTCCTGCTCCAGGGTGGGGTCGTTGTCGCCGAGCCGCAGGACGCTGTCGGCGGCGAACACGCCGCCGGAACCGGTCAGCTGGTCGCTGAGCGCCGACAGGGCCTCGCGGACCTGCACGGCTGCTCGGAGCGAGCCCTGGATGTCGGGCCCGATCATGACGACCTGGGACCGGGCGGCGTCCGGCAGGTGCCGGCCGGTCGCGGGATCACCGGTGACGACCAGCCTGCCGGCCGCGTCGTGCTGGGCCTCGGCGAACGCCGCCTCCTCCTCGACGGACCGGATCTCCTCCAGGACGGGGGCGACCGCGTATCCGACGGCGCGCCCGCACAGCCCCCGCGCCTCTCGGAGAATGTCCGCGACGTACCCGACGTCGGGGGCGGACGGCGACAACAGGATCCGGGCCTTCGTCGTGAGCACCCTGGCCAGGTCCAGCAGGCTCTCCGACCCGGGGTCGGCGACGAGTCGCGCGCGGGCCAGGTCCTCCGCGAGGTCGACCGACGGTCCGGGCTCGTCGAACCCAGGTGCTGCCAGGCGGAACTTGGCGAGCTCGACCAGAAGACGGACCCGGGTCGCCTCCTCGACACCGGAGTCGGAGGTCGACAGGGTCAGAAGTTGCTCCGCCTCCGCCTGGGCGCGCCACGCTGTGGCACCGTCCTCCGCGGACCTCCCGGCCCACGCCAGGGTGAGCAGTGCTTCCGCCAGTAACCCGGCGTCGTTCCAGTACCTTTCCGCGCGCGCGTCGCGCAGCACCTCGACGGCGGAGCTCTGGCTGCCGAGGGCGTCCGCCCATCGACCCGCCCGCCCCTGGAACGCCGCCAGGCGCGCCAGGCTCCCGGCGTACTCCCGCCACAGCCCCGTACCGGCGAGCAGGCCCACCGCCCGGAGCTGCGCGGCGACGGCCTGAGACCGGTCGTCTCCACCGGTCTCCCCGCTCTCCGACGGCGTCTCCGTGCCGGCCGACGGCAGCTCGGCACGCTCGGCGAGCACGTCGGCGAGCAGTTCCCAGCTGGCTGGCACCTCGGCGTCGTCTCTCGTGGAGGACCAGGCCGCCGTGACCGCCCGGTCGAGGTCCGCCGGATCCCCGAGGACGGCGAACCGGCGCCGGAGCAGCCCGACCAGCAGGCCCCGCAACACGGCCTGTTCCTCGGGGCGGTCGATCATGTCGTACACGGCGAGCGCCCGGTCGAGGTCCCCGGCGTCACCCGTCAGCCGGTGCCGTTCCCCGAGCGCGACGCACAGGTACCCGCTCTGCCGCCGGCCGGGGACGAACCAGTCGAGGGTCCGGTCCCAGAGTTCGATCGCCTCGTCCAGGTCGGACAGGGCGGCGCGTCGGGCGCCCCGCACGGTCAGGGCCCGCGCGAGGTCCTGCACGGTGGCGAGGCTGTAGCGGTCGTCGGCGGTCGCCCGGCGCGCCGGTTCCCGGAGGAGCTCGATCGCCTCGTCCACGTCCTCCGGCCTGGCCAGCGGCGGATGAGTCAGCGAGTCGAAGGCCAGCAGCCGCCCCAGCCGTGCTCTGGCCGCCACGAGCCCGGCGCCGTCGGCTTCCGCCTTGACCGCCGCGCGGGCGGTGGCGATGACCTCGTCCATGCTGTGGCGGTTCTCCCCCGCCATGACCTCCTCCTCGAAAGCCTCGCTCAGGGTCGCCAGAGCCCCGGCGCGCGCTTCGGCCGGACCCTCCGCGATCACGGTGCGGCAGATCGACTCGACGTCCGTCAGCGCGTCCGTCCGGCCGAACCTCCGGGCCAGGACGAGGTGCAGCCGGGCCAGGTAGCCGAGGGCGAACCAGTGCGCGGGGCTCGCCGGGGGCGTGCCCTCCACCCGGTGGCGCACCCGGGCCACCGCCTCCGTGACGTCGTCCACGTCGGAGGTCTCCTCGGCCCAGCGCAGCACGTCGGCCAGGTCCCCCAGCGCCACCTCCGCAGGCGCGGTCGTCACCACGGCCGCCGGTACCCCGTGCACCCGGCGCCGGATCTGCGCCTCCACCCGGGCGAACGACCGGCTCCCGGCGGGCAGCCGCGCGGTCCCGTCGTCGTCGGCCGCGAGGACCGTGAACGCGGGGCCGGCCCGGTGCAGGTCGCGCTCGACCCGCAGGGAGACCCGGTCCCGCACCCGGTCGACCTCGTTGCGGCTCAGGGTGCCGAGGAGGAGGTCGCGGACGCCGGGGGCGAAGTCGTACAGCCGGTCGCCGCCGGCCGCCGGGGACTCGGCGCGCAACAGGCCGCTGAACATGAGCTCGGCGAGGTGCGCGGGGCGGGACTCCGGCAGCATCACCTCCTGGATCAGCCGGACCACGGACAGGCTGAGCGGCGCGGCCGCCAGGTACCCGGCGAGTTCGTAGGCGGTCGCGCTGGCCTCGGCCCGGAACCGGGCGACCCGTTCGACGGGGCCCAGGTCGGCCGGGGGTTCCTCGACGAGCATCGGCCCGGGGACGCCGGCGGGCAGCACCGACAGGTCCGCGGCGCCCTGGCCGGCGACGAGGCGGGCCCACGGGGCGAGCCAGTCGGGGCCGAGTTCGAGGACGGGTACCGCGACGGCGTCGGGGGGCAGGGAGCGCCAGCGCCGCTGGTACCCGGTGAAGGTCAGTCGGGTGTTGGCCGTGCCGGGTGCCGGGGCGTGCAGTCGGCCCCGGACGGGCGGCGCGGCGGTGCGCGACCAGAGGCGTTCGGGCAGGGGTTGCAGGATGGCCGTGGGGCCGGTGGCCGCCCAGCGGGCGAGGACGTCGCCGACGGTGCCGTCCCGCCAGGCCGCGCCCACGCAGTCGCTGAGGACGAGGACGAGTTGGCGTCCGGTGGGGTCGATGACGGAGGTGGGCGACTGGGTGCGGGCGTCGTCGGCCTGGTGGGTGGCGGACAGGCCGAGGGCGCCGCCGTCGGTGCCGTGCAGGTAGCGCAGCCGGACGTCGCGGAAGCCGCCGAGGTGCCGGAACAGGAGGTGCAGTTCGCGGGCGAGGTTCAGCCACAGCTGTTCGGCGGCGCCCACGTCGGCGACGAGGACGAGGTCCAGCCACCGGGCGGGGGCGGGCACGAGCACGGGGAGCCTGATGCCGGTCTCGGCGATCCGGCGCGCCGTGGCCTCCTCGTCGAGCCGCAGGTCCCGGGTGGACGGCACCCGGCGTTTGAGCGGCCGCAGGGCCCGCTGCACGGCCTGGGGCCCGGACAGGGCGCGGGCGGCGCGCACCCGGACCGGTCGGGCGGGCACGCCGTCGGGCTCGTCGTCGTCGATGTGCAGCGGAACCCGCTCCGGTCGGGTCGGCTCGGGTGTCCGGCCGGTGGGCTGCGGGGAGCCGGTGCCGCCGGGCGGGTCGAACGGCTCCGCGTCCGCCGGGACGTCCTCCCCGGGGGCCCCGGCGGGCGGCGGGCCGACCCGCGCGGCGAGCCAGAGGATCTCGGCGAGTTCGCGCCCGGTGAGGTCCACGCCGGCGGCGGCGAGGACCTCGTGCAGCCGTTCGACGGTCATGGCGTGTTGAGGTGGCGGAGGACGAGGTCGGCGAGGTGCTCGCGCGGGCCGTCCATGTGCCGGGCGAGGAAGACCGCATTGAGCAGCTGGTCGGTGGCCAGTTCGCCGCGTTCGCGGTGCTGGAGGAACTGCTCGATCAGTCCCGCCGCCGCGTCGGCCTCGGCGGCGCCGAGGTGCGCGGTGACGATGGCGGCGAGCCGGGCGTGGTCGGGCTGGGGCAGTTCGAGCCGGACGCAGCGGCGGAGGAACGCGGGTGGGAAGTCGCGTTCGCCGTTGCTGGTGAGCAGGACGACCGGGAAGGCGTGGCAGCCGACCCGGCCCCGGTCCAGGGTGATCGCCGGGCCGTCGTCGGCCGGGCGGATGGCGACCCGCGGGGTGCTGTCGGCGATCCGGGACAGTTCGGGGATCTCGAACTCGCCCTCCTCGAAGATGTCGAGAAGGTCGTTGGGCAGGTCGATGTCGCTCTTGTCGATCTCGTCGACGAGCAGCACCCGGGGCCGGGTGAACGGGGCCAGGGCGGTGCCGAGCGGGCCGAGTCGCAGGTACCGGCTGATGTCGGCGTCCCCGTCGCCGACCCGGCCGATGGCGTCGTAGCGGTACAGCCCGTCGGCGAGCGCGGACCGGCTGGTGATCGGCCAGCGCAGGACGGGGCCGAGCCGCAGTTCGTGCGCGACGGCGTAGGCGAGGGTCGACTTGCCGGTGCCGGGCGCGCCGGTGACGAGGAGCGGCCGGCGCAGGTACATCGCGGCGTTGACGAGCTCGACGGTCTCGGCGCTCGCCTGGTACGTGGTCGCCCGGGCCAGGTTGTGCGCGCCCCGGTCCTCGGCGACCGTGCCGGGCGAGGCGCCGCGGAAGTCCCGCCACGGCGGGGGTTCGGGCAGCCCGTCGATGCCGTCGTGCGGCACACCGGTCCCCTGGAAGATCCGCCAGTCCTGCGGCATCGGGTCACCTCTCACTGGACGTTCCTCATCAGGTTGCCTCCGGGACGGCGTCCCGGGTCGTCCCACAGCACGGCGAGGTCGGCCCCGTGGTGCCGGGCGTCGCCGGGTGCGGCGGCGGCCGCGTTGCGCAGGGCCCGGACGCGTTCGGGGACGTCGACGACGCCGTGGCCGGCGAGCCCGGCGGTCAGGGCGGCGTGGAACTCGGCGACGGTGCAGGCGTCGGGTCCGCAGGCCGTGCGGCGCCACAGGATCAGGGGTATCCCGGCGAACAGGCCGGCCTCCATCGCGGTGCGGGCCGGGGCGGAACCCACCGGGCCGGGCAGGACGAGGGCGAGCAGGCCCTGTTCGATCCAGGCGTCCATCTGTTCGTGGTCGCGGGCGTCGTCGCAGGCGACGAGGGCCAGGGCCTGGTCCAGGCCCTCCTGGAGGAGGCGTCGCCAGCGGCGCTGCCAGCCGGGGTGGTGCGGTTCCTCGAACCGTTCGAGGTCGCGGAGCAGCACCGGGTGCCGGGTGCCGAGCCGGGCCCAGGCGGCCTTCGGCCAGACCCGCCAGTCCTCGGCGGCGGTGTCCATCAGTTCCACGGGCAGGATCAGTTCGACCATGACGTTCTCGGCGCGGCCGGCGAGGATCGCGAGCTGGGCGGGCAGGTGCGCGCGCAGCCACGCCCAGGCGTCCTCGGCGGTGAGGGCCGCCCCGGGGCCGGGGACCTCGGTCACGTCGTCGACGGCGACGAACCGCCAGACCCTGATCTGGTAACGGGTGTGGTCGTTGCCCGCCGGCCGCAGGCACACCATCACCGAGGCGGCGTCGAGCACCCCGGACCGGTCGAGCCGGGCCGCGACCGCCGCGCCGACGTCGAGCCGGCCGGCGGTGGCGAACACCCAGTCCCGCAGCGCCCCGCGCGCCCCGCACAGGTCCGCCGCGTACGCGAGGGTGGGCAGCAGGCCGCCGGGCGGGTGCATCAGCTCGCCGAGGTCGTTGAGCACGTCCCCGGGCACGAGCAGCGGGTGCCGGGGGTCGCGGGCGAGCCGGCCGGCGGCGCGCAGGTAGCCGGGGGTGAGGTCCGGGGGGTGCGCGGCGGTGAGCAGGCCGCGCAGCCCGATCTCCTCGCTGCGCCGCAGGCCGCTGGCCAGGACCGGGTCGCCGGCCGGGTGCGGGGCCCGGGCGTGGTGGCGGTCGTGGGCCCGCCACAGGCGCGCGTACACCTGGGGGTCGAGGAGGCGCAGGCCCCGGACCGGGGTGGCCAGGCCGCCGAGCGCGGTCTCCTTCATCCGGGTGGCCTTCACGATGCCGCAGACGCCGCCGGTGGCCGTGTTGAGGGCCGGCCCGCCGGACATGCCGGGGGTGATCTCCGCGCCGGTGATCTGGAGCATCTCGCCGCCGTGGTAGTCCTGGGTGCCGCCGAACCGGGCGTCGGTGTCCAGGCCTGCGGGCGCGGCCTCGTACACCGCGGAGAAGCCGGCGAGTTCCAGGTCGGCGCGGCGCTCGGGGAGCCGGCCGTCGAGCCACACGCAGGGGTGCTCGGGCGGGTCGGTCAGTTCGAGGACGGCCAGGTCCGGGTACGGCCACAGCCGGCCGACCGTCGGGGCCGGCGACGCGGCGAGGACGACGGCGTCGTGCGCGTGCCCCGCCCACCGCACGGTCACCTTCGCGCCGACCTCGGCCCCGGACACGTGCGCGCAGGTCAGCACGAGGCCGGGGGCGACCAGGAATCCGGTGCCGACGCTCGCGCCCTCCTCGACGAGGACGACGTGGTCCCTCAGCCGCGACATCCGCTCAGTGCCCGGCCGGCGCTTCCGGGCGCTTCCAGGTCATGGTGACCTTGAGGGTGGCCGCGCCGCTGACGCCGGCCAGGGCCGCGACGACCCCGTTCTTGCCGGCGGCGAGTTCGAGGCCGAACTCCACGGTGGTCTCGTCGGGTGCGGCCTTCGCCAGGGCCGCCCGGACGTTGGTGGCCACGGAGTCGAGGGACTCGGCGAAGCCGCGCAGCGTGGTGGCGCCGGGGAGCAGGCCGACGTCGCCGGGTCCCGCGTCCTCGACGGTCGCCCAGATCACCTGGCCGTCGGGCATCTCCAGTTCCACCAGCTCGCGCACCTGCGTCACCCTCCATCGCGGACCGTCCACACCCACCGTATGCGCCGGGTGGCGCGCGGCGGTGTCACTGATCAGACAGAAGGGTACGCACCCGCTCCGACCGGGTGGCCGCCCGTCGTCACCGCCCGACCCAGGCCGGCAGCTCCGCGAGGGGTACGTCGCGGAAGGCCGCCTCCACCAGCAGCCGCTCCAACGCCCACAGGTACTCCTCGATCGCCTCGGGCGGCAGGTACGCGGTGTCCGCCGTCAGGGACACGCCCAGCTGGCCCGGCTCCCCCTCCACGTGCAGGCAGAACCGGCAGACCAGCTGGTCGAGCTGCTTGGACCAGCCGACGGTCGACTCGGCCATCGCGGCCCGGACCTCCGCCTCGGTGGGCGGCGCGCCCGAGAACCCGGCCAGGTCGGCGAACCGGACGTCGTTGAAGCAGCAGTACGGGTGCACGGGTTCGCCGCGTTCCTCGCTGATCCCGGCGACGGCCGCGTCGAGGGCGACCTGGTCGTACCGGGCGTGCCGGAACGACGTCAGGGCGGCCTGCCAGCCGGACCGGAGCAGCTCGTTGAACGTGGCCGTGGTCAGGTCCAGCACGAACAGCCCGTCCTGGGCGAGCGTGCTGACCATGTCGCGGTCGGCGGCGGCGAACCGGTTGTTGACGATCGGGGTCATCGCGCACACCGGGCGCCCGGTGACCGCCCCCACGAGGGCCGCCGCGGCCGTCATGAGCACCGTGGAGCTGCTCGCGCCGTACCGGGCGGCCAGCAGGCGCGCCGCGTGGTCGGCGGCCCGGGAGGTCAGCAGGGCGCACCAGTAGGGCCTCGGCCGGGGCTCGGCGCGGCGGTCGGTGAACATCGTGGGCGGTACCCGGCGCAGCCCGGTGGTCCAGTGCGCCAGGGCCGCGCGCCCCGCCTGCTGGCCGGCCGGGGACTGCTGTTCGGCGGCGAGGTCGAGGGGCTGGCGGCCGACGGGGGTGTGCAGGGCGCCGCGGACCAGGAGCAGGCGCAGGTCGCGGACGACCACGTCGGCGCCGTTGCCGTCGGCGGCGAGGTGGCAGAAGACGAGGACGACGGTACCCACCAGACCGTCCTTCGTCAGGAACGCGACCCGCAGCGGCCACTCGGCCGGGTAGTCGAAGGTGACGTCCTCCAGCCGGTCGCGGACGGTCTCGGGGTCCTCGCTGTCGTCGAGTTCGAGGATGTCGAGGGTGCCCCAGGCGGCGACGCGTTGCCGGGGTTCGCCGGCGGAGTCCTGGAACAGGGTGCGCAGGGACTCGTGCCGGGCGACGAGGGCGGCGACGGCCCGGTGCGCGGCCTCGACGGGTACCGGCGTGCGCAGCCTCAGGATCCTGCCGAAGTTGAAGAAGTGGTCGCCGGGGACGGTGCGCATGACGGCGTTCCAGATGGCGCGCTGGCCCCAGGTCAGGACGTCCTCGCCGGCCCGGTCGCCCCGGAACTCCACGGTGCTCACGACCGCCCCGTCCCGGTCCCGGCGGGCGCCGACTCCGCGCCGGCCGGATCCGTGTGCGCCGTGACGTGGGCGGTCAGGCCGTCGAGGGTGTGCAGGAACGTGGCGTCGGCGTCCAGGTCCAGGGACAGCCCGTAGCGGTCCTCCACGGCGTCCACGAGCCGAAGAATCGTCAGGGAGGTCACGCCGATCTCCGGCAGGCTGTCGGCGGCCAGTACGTCGGCGGGGCTCACCTCCCCGTCGCTGGCGGCGCTGACCAGGGCGGCGAGCTCGTCTCGTACCGTCATCGGTGGTCCTTCCGTTCGATGGCCGCGACGACCCCGGCGATGGTGGGGGTGTCGTAGAAGACGTCGAGGGCGACGTCGGCGCCGAGCCGTTTGCGGATCCGGGCGGAGATCTGGGTGATGCTCAGCGAGTGCCCGCCCAGGTCGAACAGGTCCTCGTCGGGGCCGATGCCGTCCACCCGGAGCACCTCCTGCCAGATGTCGCGGACCGCGTCGGTCAGCGCCGACCCGCCGGCGGCCGCCGCGACCGGGGCGTGGGCGGGGGCGGGCAGCGCGGCCCGGTCGAGCTTGCCGTTGGGGGTCAGGGGCAGCCGGTCCAGCGCGACGAACACGCCGGGCACCATGGCCGGGGGCAGGGCGGCGGCCACCCAGGCGCGCAGCTCCTCGGCCGGGACACCGCCCAGCGTGTACCCGACGAGCGTGTCCCCGCGCACCGCCACCGCCGCGCCGGTCACGCCGGGGCGGCCGAGCAGGCGGGCCTCGACCTCGCCCGGTTCGATCCGGTGGCCGCGCAGTTTGATCTGGTCGTCGAGCCGGCCGAGGAAGTGCAGGGTCCCGTCGGGGCGGCGTCGGGCGAGGTCGCCGGTCCGGTACAGCCGTTCGCCGGCCACGGTCGGGAAGCGGTCGGCCGTGAGGTCGGGTCGCCGGTGGTAGCCCCGGGCCAGGCCGGTGCCGCCGATCCACACCTCTCCGGGGGTACCGGGCGGCACCGGTCGCCGCTCGTCGTCCAGCAGGTGGACGGTCGTGTTCGCGAGCGGCCGGCCGATGTGGACGTCGTCGGGGTCGTCGACCTCGGCGAGCGTGGACCACACGGTCGTCTCCGTCGGCCCGTACACGTTGAGCAGCCGGCGGACCCGGGGCCGCAGCTCGCCGGCCAGCGCGGCGGTGAGCGCCTCGCCGCCGCACAGGGCGAGCAGGTCACCGCCGCGCAGGCCGGAGTCGAGGAGCAGCCGCCAGCCGGACGGGGTGGCCTGGGCGACCGTGACGTTCTCCCGCGCGATCAGCCGGGCGACCGCCGCGCCGTCGCGGGCGTCGGACTCCGGGACGAGGACCACGCGGTCGCCGCCGACGAGCGGGCCGAGGAGTTCGAGGACGGAGATGTCGAAGGACAGGGAGGTCCAGGCCAGCCAGGAGTCGCCGTGCACCGTGGCGCGGATCGCGGCGAGCAGGTTGGCGAGGGCGCGGTGCTCGATGACGACGCCCTTGGGGCGGCCGGTCGAGCCGGAGGTGTAGAGGACGTAGGCGATGTCGGCGGGCGTCACGTCGCCGGCCGTCCCGGCCTCCCGGCGCGGGTCCTCGTCGCGCCGGCCGACCGCGGAGGGGCCGGATCCCGGGCCGGTTCCGTCGGAGGGCGGGGAGGCCACGGGGTCCTCGACGAGTACGGTGCGGGTGCCCTCCCCCGGCTGCTGAGCGGAGTGCAGCGCCCCGGACGTGAGCAGGACCGGCGCGCCGGAGTCGGCCAGGATCAGCGCCTGCCGCTCGGCCGGATAGCCCGGATCCACGGGCACGTACGCCGCGCCGGCCCGCCAGACCGCCAGGACGCCGACCAGCAGGTCCACCGAGCGGGGCAGCCGGATCGCGACCAGGGTGCCGTTCCGCACCCCCGCCCCGCGCAACCGGTGCGCCAGGCGGCGGCTGGCCTCGTCCAGCTCGGCGTAGCTGACCCGGACGTCCCCGCACGAGGCCGCGGGGGCGTCCGGGGTGGCCGCGAGCTGCTTGTCGAACGCGTCGAGCGCCGTACCGAACGGCACGTCGACGGTCGGCCCGTGCCCGTCGGGAGCGCCGAGGTCCGTGGCACCGGACAGCGCCAGGTCCGACACCGGGGTGGTCGGGGCGGCCACGGCCGCGGTGAGGAGGGCGAGCAGGTCCGCGCCGATCCGGGCCGCCGCCGGCCCGTCGAGCACGTCGGGGTCGTGCCGCAGGCTCACCGCCAGTCCGGGCCGGTGGTCGAGGATCTGGAGGTGCAGCGGGTTGCGGGCCGCGCCGCAGAACACCATCCGGTCCACTGTGGCCCTCACGTCGGGGAATACCGGTTCGGGGCCCGGGGCCCGGTAGCTGACGGACACGTCGGCCATCGCGGACCGGGGGGCGAGCCGGCCGACGGCCCGGGCGAGGGGGACGGTGCGGTGCGGGTAGAGGGCGCGGAGTCCGGCGCGGGTGGCGGTGACCGTGTCGGCGAAGGGGGCGGCCGGGTCGACTGGGCCGGTGACGGGCAGTTCGTTGACGTACAGGCCGATCCGGTGGCGGTCGTCCTGGGTGCGGGTGGACAGGTCCACGGCGACGGTCGGCTCCGGGTCGCCGTAGCGCGCGAGGAGGGCCCGCACCGCGCCGAGCAGCAGCTCGAACCGGGTGACGCCGAGGGCGCGGGCCGCGTCGGCGAGGCCCCGGTCGAGCCCCGGGCCGATGGGGAGGTCGAGGGCAGCCCCGCGTCGGGGGCCGGACCGTGTTCCGCCGGGGCGGTGGCCGGGCAGCGCGACGGGCGCGGGCTCGCGCCACCGTCCGGCCCAGAACTCCCGGGCCGCCGGGAGCGGATCGCCGCCGACCGCGCCGTCCGGGCCCGGGTGGGCGCCGACCCCGGTATCCGAAGGGACGGCGGCGCTGTGCCCGGCCGTGGGACCAGATCCGGCCGGGAGTCCCGGCGTGGACGAGGCCGCCGGTCCGGGCACCGTGGCGGCGGCCCCGGCTCCCGCCCACGGCCCACCCGCGCGGTTCGCGTAGGCGGCGGCCAGGTCGGTCACCAGGACGTCCTTCGAGTGGCCGTCGAACACGAGGTGGTGCACGACCACCACCAGCACGTGGTCGTCGGCCCCCACGACCAGCGTGAACCTGGCCAACGGCCCGGTCTCCAGGTCGAAGGGCCGGGCGGTCTCGGCGGCGAGCACCGCGCCGGGGTCGGCGCCGGCGAGCAGGGCCACCCCGGGCGCGACCAGCGCGGGGACCAGGACCGGTTCGCCGTCCCGGTCGCGCAGGGCCAGCCCGAGGGCCGGGTGCGCGGCGGCGACGTCCCGGCAGGCCGCCAGGAGCGCGTCGGTGTCGAGGGGGCCGGTGAACCGGACGGTCAGGGCCAGGTGGTGGGCCGCTCCGCCGTACCCGGCGCGTTCGGTGATCCAGAGGCCGTGCTGGGCGGGGGTGGGGGTGGTCACCGTCGGGGCTCCCGTTCCGGTAGCAGAGTGCGGAGTTCGCGTTTGAGGACCTTGCCGCCGGCGTTGCGCGGCAGGGCGTCGAGGAGGAGCAGGCGGGTGGGGAGCTCGTGTTCGGCGAGCCGGTCGACGAGGAAGCTCCGCAGCGCGCGCAGCGTGATCCCCTCCGGCTCCGGGCCGGCTCCGGTGTCACCGGCACCGTCGGCCACGGAGGTACCCGCGCCGTCGTCGTCGGCCGTCGACGGGCGGGGCACGATCGCGGCCGCCAGGACCGTGCCGAGGACCGGGTGCTCGACGCCGAACACGGCCGCCTCCCCCACCTCGGGGTGCTCGTGCAGCGCGGCCTCGACCTGGAGCGTGGACACCTTGAACGCGCCGGACTTGACGACGTCGGAGTCCCGGTCGACGAGGTGCAGGTACCCGTCGGGGTCGAGGAATCCGAGGTCGCCCATCCGGACCCAGCCGGCCCGGAACACCTCGGCGGTCGCGTCGGGGTCGCGGTGGTAGGCGCGGGGCACGGGCGAGCGCAGCCACACCTCGCCGACCTGGCCGGCGGGCAGGGGCACCCCGTCGGGGCCGGCGATCCGCAGCGCCCCGGTGGCGGGCCGGCCGAGGGAGGTGGGCCGGTCGGGGTCGAAGACCATGGTGGTCTGGGCGGGGGCGGCCTCGGTGGAGGTGTAGTAGTTGACGATCGTCGCGTTGGGCAGCGCGTCGGCGAGTTCCCGGGCGACGGCGGGCGGCAGGGCGGCGGCGGTGGAGCCGAGGAGCAGGACGCTGGACAGGTCGTGGCGTTCGTGGGCGCGGGCGGACAGCAGTTCCATGGCCATCGCGGGGACGACGAACACGGACCCGACCTCGTACTCGGCGATCAGCCGGGCGAACCGGCCCGGGGTGAACCTGCCCAGGACCAGGGCGGACGCCCGGGCGTCGAGGGCGTTGAGCAGCATGTTCTGGCCGGCGTTGGTGCCGATCGGGAACGCGTGCAGGAAGTGCTCGGAGTGCCCGAGCGGCCGGCGGCGCGGGTCGGTGGCGAAGCCGTGGGTCAGGTTGGCGTGGGTGGCCGCGACCGCCTTGGGCCGGCCGGTGGTCCCGGAGGTGTAGAGCAGCTGGGCGAGGTCCCCCGGCGCGGGTTCGGGCAGCGCCCCGCCCGGCCCGGTGTCGAGACCCTCGAAGGGCAGGACCCAGAACGCACCTTCGGGGGGTACGAGGTCCCGCCCGTGCACCACCCCCACCGCGGCGCTGTGGTCGAGGACGTGCCGCACCTCGGCGCGCGCCGACCGGTCGTTGACGGGGACGGCCACCCCGCCGGCGGCGAGTACCCCGCAGTAGGCGACGGCGTAGTCGATCCACTCCCCGCCGGCGAAGGGCAGGGCGACGCGCTGGCCGGGCCGCAGTCCCCGGTCGAGGAGGGCGCGGGCGACGCTGGCGGACCGGGCGGCCCAGTCGGCGAAGGTCAGGGTGCGCGCGCCGTGCCGGACGGCCACCCGGTGCGGCTGTTCGGCGGCGCGGGCGGCCAGTACCCCGGGCAGGGTTCTCATCGGCGGCGCTCCGCGAGCCGGCGTTGCCGGGCCTCGAAGCCGACGAGGTCGTCGGGCCGGGCGTCGGGCACCTCGTCGTCGAACCGGGCGAGCGCGCCGGTCCGGCGGGAGACGAGGACGTGCACGGCGATGACGACGGCGAACAGGAGGTACATCAGGGCGATGCCCCGGCCGGCGCCGGTGCCGATCACGGCGCCGAAGGTGGACGCCAGGGACCCGTCGGGCGCCATCATGGGTTCGAGGAACTTGCTCGTGTACGGGGCGACGACGAGCCAGCCGACGGGCAGCGTGGACCAGGCGACGACGGTGTTGAGGGCGAACACCCGGCCGTGGAAGCGTTGCGGCACCTTGACGAGGACGATCGTGCCGTAGATGCCGTTGACGAGGGTGATCCACAGGCTCATGCCGAAGCCGCCGACCGCGATCACCCACACCGTGGGGCTGAGGCCGGTGACCATGCCGAACGCGGCCAGGCCGAGGGCGCACAGCAGCATCGTGGCCACCCGGCGGTGCCGCGGCCCGCCCCAGGCGGTCATGATCAGGCCGCCGAGGAACGCGCCGGCCCCCGAGGCGACGGCCACGTGCGAGACGTCCACGAGGGTGCCGAAGGACAGCACCAGCGGGGTGACCATGATGAACAGCGGGGCGAGCACGATGTTGAGCAGCGCGAAGAAGCCGAGGATGGCCCGGAAGCCGCGCTGGCCCCAGGAGTAGCGCAGGCCGCCCAGGATCTCCTGGCCGAGGGTCTCGCGGCGCCGCCAGGCCATGGTGCGCGGGAACCGGACCAGGCACACCACGGTCAGGGCGATCACGTAGCTGACCACGTCGAAGACCAGGATGCCGCCCAGGCCGATCCAGGCCATCAGGCCGGCCGCGCAGAGGGGTACCAGGACCGCCGACACGCCGCCGAACATCTGGAGCACCCCGTTGGCGTGCCCGAGGTACTGCTTGGGCACCAGTTGCGCCGTCGCCGACCCGTACGCGAGGCGTTGGAAGGTCAGCGACACGGACAGGCAGACGATGAGCGTGTACAGGTGCCAGATCTCGATGTTGCCGGTCCAGACGAGCACCCCGAGCAGCAGCTGCGTACCGCCGGCCGCGCAGTCGCCGACGATCATCACCTTGCGCCGGCTGATCCGGTCCACGACGGCCCCCGCGATCGGGGCGACGAGCAGCCCCGGCACGAGCCCGAGCGCGGCGAACAGGGTGAACTGGGCGAGCGACCCGGTCTTCTGCAGGATCCAGATCGGGATGGCGAACTCGGTGAGCGCCGAGCCGAGGATCGAGGCGAGCTGCCCGATCGCGATCAGCAGGAAGCGGCGCATGCTGGGCTGCGGCCCGGTGGGCACGACGGTGGAGGTCGAGTGCGACACGTCCTCGCGCCACCAGCCGGCCTCCTCGCCCCGGACCTCCCGGGTCAGGGGCACGTCGAGGTCGCGGTGCGCGGTGGTGACGATCTCGGCGAGCTCGGCGGCCCGGTACTTGAGGAAGAAGTGCCCCGCCTCCTCCAGGACGACGAGCGCCGAGTCGTCGGTGAGGAAGTGCCACTCCTTGAAGCGTTCCTGGTAGTAGTCGGTGGCGGGGTCGCGCTCGCCGGCCACGGCCACGATCGGGGCCTTCAGCCGGAACGCCTCGTCGCCGAACAGGCCGGTGAAGTACTCCTCGGCGTTGCGGGAGTCCTTGCGCATGTTGGTGATGATCTGGCGGGCCTGGGCGGGTTCGATGTCGCCCATGTCCACGCCGAGGGACGTGAGCCAGTTGATGTCGCCCTGGTCGGAGCGCAGGCCGTCGAGCTGGGCGATCGAGGACAGCCGGCTCATCACCCCCTTGGGCCGGGCGAACGGGAAGATCGCCCCGATGTAGACGGCGTCGAGTTCGCGGCCGGCGGCCTCCAGGCGGCGGGCGATCTCCACGGTGAGCGCGGAGCCGACCCCGCAGTGCCCGTACAGCACGAGGGGGCCGTCGACCTTGGCCCGGATCTCCTCGACGCACCGGGCGGCCAGTTCGTCGAACGGCACCGCCTGCTCGTCGAGCCCCACGTCGTGGCCGGGGATGGCGACGGAGAACAGCCGGTGGCCGGGCGGCAGGGCGTCGGCGAGGGGCTGGTAGACGACCGCGCTGCCGCCGCCGTAGGGGACGCACACGTAGCTGAGCTGGGCGGTGCGGGTCGGGCGGGTCAGTTCGTGCAGCAGGTCGCGGGGGCCGCGTTCGCCGTCGGGGACGTCCATGTACGCGGCCAGGTCGGCGATGGTGCGGTACCGGAACAGGTCCATCACGGACACGCCCGCGCCGACCTCCCGGCGCAGCCGCGCGACGACCTGGGTGGCGAGCAGCGAGTGCCCGCCGAGGTCGAAGAAGTCGTCGTCCACGCCGACCTTGTCGAGCTTGAGGATCGCGGCCCAGATCGCGGCGATCAGCGTCTCGGTGGGGGTGCGCGGGGCGGTGAACACGCTGGCGGCGTCCCGGCCGACGGTCGGGTTCGGCAGCCGGGCCCGGTCGAGCTTGCCGCTGGGCGACAGGGGCAGGGCCTCGACGGTGACGTACGCGCCGGGGACCAGCTGGTCGGGCAGCCGGCTCTTCAACGCGGCGCGCAGGTCCGGGCCGGTCGCGTCGCCGACGATCCAGGCGACGAGCCGGTCGTCGCGGACCCCGGCGGCGGCGTCGCGGACCCCGGGCAGGGCGCGCAGCCGCGTCTCCACCTCGCCGAGTTCGATCCGCATGCCGCGCAGTTTGACCTGGTCGTCGATGCGGCCGAGGAAGTCCACGGTGCCGTCGGGCCGCCAGCGGGCCAGGTCGCCGGTGCGGTACAGCCGGCCGTGCGGGCTCTCGACGAACCGTTCGGCGGTCAGTTCGGGGCGGTTCCAGTAGCCCCGGGCGAGGCCGACGCCGGCCAGGTGCAGCTCGCCGGGGACGCCGATCGGGGCCGGGTTGCCGCGCGCGTCCAGGACGTACACCCGGATGTTCTGGATCGGGTTGCCGATCGGCACCCTCGACAGGCCGGCCAGAGCCTCCGGGGTGCACTGCCACGCCGTGACCTCGACGGACGCCTCGGTGGGGCCGTAGAGGTTGTGCAGGGCGGCGGGCAGGGTGTCCAGGCAGCGCAGGGCCAGGTCGACGGGCAGTTCCTCGCCGCTGCAGATGATCCGGCGCAGCGAGGTGCACTCCCCCGCACCCTCCGTGTCGAGGAACAGGGCCAGCATGGATGGCACGAAGTGCGTGACCGTGACGCCCTCGGAGGCGATGAGGTCCCGGAGGTAGTCGGGGTCGCGGTGCCCGCCGGGCCGGGCCAGCAGCAGCCGCGCGCCGCTGATCAGGGGCCAGAAGAACTCCCACACCGACACGTCGAAGCTGGCCGGGGTCTTCTGGAGCACGGTGTCCGCGCCGTCGATCGGGTGCTCGCGTTGCAGCCAGTGCAGCCGGTTGACGATGCCCCGGTGGGTGTTGACGACGCCCTTGGGCCGGCCGGTGGAGCCGGAGGTGTAGATCGAGTAGACGGCGGAGTCGGCCGTGGCCAGGTCGGGCAGCGCGGCGCCGTCGCGGCGGGAGCCGACGGCCAGGTCCTCCAGGTACAGGGTCGTCGGGCCGGTCAGGGTGCCCTTGCGCCGGGTGAGCAGCACCGGGACGGCCGCGTCCTCCAGCATGAAGGCCAACCGCTCCGGCGGGTACTCCGGATCCAGCGGCACGTACGCGCCACCGGACTTGAGGATGCCCAGCAGCCCGGCGACCAGTTCCACGGACCGCTCGGCGGAGATCGCGACCAGCACCTCGGGGCCGACCCCGAACAGCCGCAGCCGGCGGGCGATCCGGTTGGACCAGGCGTCGAGTTCGGCGTAGGTGAGGGTGCGGCCCTCGCACTGCACGGCCACCGCGTCGGGCGTGCGGGCCGTCTGGGCGGCCACGAGCCCGTGCAGGGTGGCCGTGTCGGGGAACTCGGCCGTGGTCGCGTTGAACGTGTCCAGGGTCAGGGTCCGCTCGGCCGGGGTCATCAGGTCGAGGTCCGCGACCGGGGTCGCGGGGTCGGCGACCACGAGGCGCAGCAACCGGTCCAGGTGGCCGGCCATCCGCTCGACGGTGGCCGCGTCGAACAGGTCCACGTTGTACGTCAGCGACACCGACAGCCCGTCGGCCTCCTCCGCGACGTACAGCTCCAGGTCGAAGCGGGTGGCCGCCGCCCGCCAGCCGTAGCCGCTGACCGCGAGCCCCCGGGTGCCGGTCCGCCCCGGGTCGGCGTAGTTCTGCACCGCGAACAGCACCTGGAACAGGGGCGAGCGGGCCGGGTCCCGGGGCAGCCGCAGCTCGGTGACCAGCTGCTCGAACGGCAGTTCCTGGTGGGCGTACGCGTCCAGCGCCGTCTCCCGCGCCCGGCCCAGCAGGTCGGCGAACGTCGGCTCCCCGCCCAGGTCGCACCGCACGGCGAGGGTGTTGACGAACATGCCGACCAGGGGCTCGACCTCGCGGTGCGACCGGCCGGCGACCGGGGTGCCGACGGCGAAGTCGGTGCTGCCCGAGTACCGGCCGAGCAGGGCGCCCCACGCGGCGAGCAGCGTCATGTACAGCGTCGCCCCGTGCGCGCGGCCCAGGTCCCGCACCCCCTCGGTGAGGGCGGCGTCGACCGTGAACCCGTGCGCGGCCCCGACGTACGTCTGCTCGGCGGGCCGGGCCCGGTCCGTGGGCAGCGCCAGGGGTTCCAGGCCGGTGAGCTGGGCGCGCCAGTAGTCCATGTCGCCGGCCCGGTCGGCGGTCCGGCCGCGCTGCCAGGCCGCGAAGTCGCCGTACTGCACCGCCGGCTCGGCCACCGGGGACGGGTCGCCGGCCGCGAAGGCCGCGTAGTCGGCGAACAGCTCCCCGGTCAGCACGTCCACGGACCAGCCGTCGCAGGCGATGTGGTGCACGGTGAGCACCAGGACGTGCTCCTCGGGGCCGAGCTCGACCAGCAGGGCGCGCAGCACCGGCCCCTCGGCGAGGTCGAACGGCTCCTCCGTCTCGGCCAGCACGCGGGCGTCCGCGTCGCCGACCGCCCGGCGCAGCTCCACGCGCACCACCGGCTCGACGTGCGCGACGGGCACCCCGTCCTCCGTCGCCGGGTACCGGGTCCGCAGCACCTCGTGCCGGGCCACCAGCGCGTCGAGCGCCCGGCCGAGCGCGTCGGCGTCCAGCGGCCCGCCGAGCCGGCGCACCACGGGGATCGTGTACGCCACGGTCCCCGGCGCGAGCTGCTCCATGAACCAGACCCGCTCCTGCGCGTACGACAGCGGCGGGTTCCCCGGCGCCCGGCGCGGAATGCCGTCGGCCACCGCCGTACGGGCCCCGTGCAGTCGCCGTTCCAGCAGCGCGCGTTTCGCGGCCGAGAGCGCGGACACCTCAGTCATGCGGTCCTCCCTGGAGCAACAGCTCCGCCTCCTCGTCGGAGAGCGCTTCGAGCTGGGCGACGATCAGGGCCTCGACTTCGGCGGCGAGCCCGGCGACGGTGGGGTGGGCGAACAGGGTGCGGACCGGGACGTCCAGCTCGGCGGCCCGCAGCCGCGCGACGACCCGCACGGCCAGCAGCGAGTGCCCGCCGAGCGCGAAGAAGTCGTCGTCGGCCCCGATGTGGGCGAGCCCGAGCACCTCGGCCCAGATCCCGGCCACCAGGTCCTCGGCGGCCGTCGCCGGGGCCCGCCCGGGGGCCGGCGGCGCGGGCGCGGGCAGGGCGCGGCGGTCGAGTTTGCCGTTGCGGGTCAGCGGCAGCCGGTCCAGGGTGACGAACGCGGTGGGGACCATGTGCCCGGGCAGGGTCGCAGCGAGGTGCGCGCGCAGGTCGGCGTGCGGGGCGTCGCCCACGACGTACCCGACGAGCGCGCCGTCGCGGACCGCCGCCACCGCGCCCCCGACCCCGGGGTGACCGAGGAGCCGGGACTCGATCTCGCCGAGTTCGATCCGGTAGCCGCGTACCTTCACCTGGCCGTCGATCCGGCCGAGGAAGTCGAGCTGGCCGTCGCGGGTCCAGCGGGCCCGGTCCCCGGTGCGGTAGAACCGTTCGCCGCCGAGGGTGACGAACCGGGCGGCCGTCAGCTCGGGCGCGCCGAGATAGCCGTCGGCGAGGCCCGGACCCCCGACCCACAACTCGCCGGGTACGCCGGGGGCGGCGAGCCGGCCGTCGTCGTCCCGTACCGAGACGGTGGTGCGGGCCAGCGGCCGGCCGATCGTCGGGCGGACCCCGTCGGGCGCCCCGTCCGCGCGGGGCCCGGTCAGCTCGGCGGTCGTGGCGATGACGGTGACCTCGGTCGGTCCGTACGTGTTCACCAGGCGGACGTGCGGGAACCTGGCCCGCCACGCGGCCACCGCCTCCCCCTGCACGGCGTCCGCGCCGAGGAGCACGAGCCGCAGCCCGGGCGGCCAGGCCACGGCGTCGAGGTCGGCGACGAGTTCGTGCCAGTACGGGGTCGGCAGGTCCAGGACGGTCACCCCGCGGCCGGCCGGCGAGGCCAGCAGCTCCGGCAGGCCGGTGCCGCCCTCGGGGAGGGTGAGCAGGGCCGCCCCGGCCGCGAGCGCGGGCCAGACCTCCTCCACATGGGTGTCGAAGCTGATCGACGCGAACTGCGGGACCCGGTCGGCGGGGGTCAGCCCGTAGTCGTCGACCATCCAGGGGATCCGGACGGCCAGGGCCGCGTGGCTGACGACGACGCCCTTGGGGCGGCCGGTGGAGCCGGAGGTGTAGATGACGTAGGCGAGCGGACCGGGCGCGCCGCCGGACTCCTGGTCACCGGACGTCGCCGCGTCGGGGGGCAGGGTGCGCGGGAACCGGGTGCGTTCGCGGGTCACGACCAGGGCGGCGCCGCTGTCGGCGAGCATGTGGTCGAGGCGGTCGGCCGGGTAGTCCGGGTCCAGGGGCAGGTAGCCGCCGCCGGCCTTCCACACCGCGACGAGGGCCATGATCTGGTCGGCGGACCTGGGGAGGCAGACCCCGACGACGTCGCCGGCCCGCACCCCGTCGGCGCGGAGCGCCGCCGCCAGCCGGTCGGCGCGCCGGTCCAGCTCCGCGTAGGTCAGCACCCGGTCGCCGTCGTACACGGCCGGCGCGTCCGGTCGGGCCGCGGCGCGCTCCTCGAACAGCCCCAGCACGGAACCGCCCGGGTGCCTGTCGTGACCTGGATCCGCAGCACCGTCGGGTGTAGAGCCCGCGGCCCGCTCCTCCGGGTCCGGGTCGGGACCCGTGCCGACGGTGGTCAGCCAGGCGCGTTCGGCGGGCGTCGGATCGACCAATGTGGACATTCGGGCCGCCGGATCGGAGGCGACGGCCGTCAGGAGGCGCGCGTACCGGGCGGCCAGGGTCTCGGCCGTGGCGACGTCGAACAGGTCGACCCGGTACCCGAGGCTAAGGTTCAACGCGTCCGGCTCGCGCCAGGCCTCCAGGTCGAGGTCCGTCTTGACCGACCGGTACCCGGTGTCGAAGCCGTCGAGGACCACGCCCGCCGGGGGCTCCGCCGGCGCGCCGTTCTGGTTGTGCAGCACGAACATCGTCTGGAACAGGGGCGTGCGGCTCAGGTCCCGGTCGGGCCGCAGCCCGGTGGCGAGCCGTTCGAACGGGATGTCCTGGTGGGTGAACGCGTCGAGGACCGTCGCGCGGGTCCGGGCCAGCAGCTCCCGGAACGTCGGGTCCCCGGACAGGTCGCCGCGCAGGACGAGCGTGTTGAGGAAGTACCCGATCATGGGTTCCAGCTCGACCCGGTCCCGGCCGGCGACCGGCGAGCCGACGCAGATGTCGTCCTGGCCGGCGTGCCGGGCGAGCAGCGCCTGCCAGGCGGCCAGCAGGAGCATGAACAGGGTGCAGCCCTCGGCCCGGGCGGCGGCCTCCAGGTCGGCGGCGAGGCCCGCCGGCAGGTGCAGGCCGACGGTGCCGCCCGCCGAGGCCGGCTGCGCCGTCCGGGGCCGGTCGGTGGCCAGGTCCAGGACGGGCGGGTCCGCGAGCTGCGCCGACCAGTAGGCGAGTGCCGCGCCGTCGGGCCCGGAGCGCTGCCAGTGCGCGTGATCCGGGTACTGGACCGCCAGCGGCTGCTTCGGCTCCCGCCCGCCGAGGTGGCCCAGCAGCTCGTCGAGGAACACGTTGACGGACACCCCGTCGGCGACGATGTGGTGCACGACGAGGCACAGCACGAAGTCGTCCGCGCCGAGCCGCAGCGCGCTGACCCGCAGCAGCGGCCCCGTGGCCAGGTCGAAGACCCCGTTGGTCCGCTCCGCGACGAGCACCCGCGCCCGCCGCTCCGCCGCGGACTCCCCGGCGGGACCGGCCGCCTCCTTCGCCGGACCGGCCGTCTCCCCTGCCGGACCGGCCGTCTCCGCGCCGGGACCGTCCGGATCCGCACCGGTCGGACGGCCGCCGCCCTGCCCGGCGTCGGGCGGGCCGCCCTGCCCGGCAACCGGCGGCCCGGTCACGTCGAGACGTTCGGCGCGGAACGGGCCCGGCGGGTCCACGATCGCGAGGGGGCCGTCGGGGCCCGCCACGAACCGGGTCCGCAGGCTCTCGTGCCGGGCGACGATCGCGGTGAGCGCCCGGTCCAGCAGGTCGAGGTCGAGCGGCCCGCGCCACCGCCGCGCCGCGCACATCGTGTACGCGGGATCGCCCGGGTCGAACTGGTCGAGGAACCACAACCGCTCCTGCCCGTACGACAGCACCGGGGCCGCGTCGGCCGGCCGGACCCGGAGCGGCTCCGCGCCGCCGGCCAGCCCGTCGACCACGGCGGCGAGGCTCTCGAGGGTGGGGTGCGCGAACAGTACCCGGATCGGCACCTCCCGGCCGAGGGCCGCCCGGAGCCGGGCGGCGACCCGGACCGCGTGCAGGGAGTGCCCGCCGAGCCCGAAGAAGTCGTCCCCGGCCGCGACGTCCGCCGCGCCGAGGAGTTCCGCCCAGATGCCGGCGACCAGCACCTCCGTGGGGGTGGCCGGCGCCCGGCCGGCGGGGCGCGGCCCCGGTGCCGGCAGCGCGCGGACGTCGACCTTGCCCGCGGACGTCAGCGGCAGGGCGTCGACCAGGACCACGGCCGAGGGCACGAGGTGCGCGGGCAACCGTTCCGCCGCGAACTCCCGCAGCTCCGCCCCGGTCACGGCGACCCCGGCAGCCCGCCCGGTGCCGGACAGGGCCGCACCGTTGACGGCCGGCCTGCTGGACACGGCCGCACCGTCCACGGCCGGAGCGTCGCCGCCGGGACCGGATCCGGCCGGTCCCGGCGCGGCCGCCACCACATAGGCCACCAGGGACCCGTCGCGCGCCACGACCGCCGCCCGGGCCACCGCCGGGTGTTCCCGGAGCCGGGCCGCCACCTCGCCGGGCTCGACCCGGTGTCCCCGGACCTTCACCTGGTCGTCGAGCCGTCCCCGGAACTCCAGCTGCCCGTCGGACCGCCACCGGACCCGGTCCCCCGTGCGGTAGTACCGCTCGCCGCCGATCGTGGTGAACCGCGCGGCGGTCAGTTCGGGGTCGTGCAGGTAGCCGTCGGCCAGGCCCGCTCCGCCGAGGTACAGCTCCCCCGGCGCCCCGGGCGGCACGACCCGACCGGCCCCGTCGAGGACGAGCACCCGGCTCCCGGCGAGCGGCCGCCCGATCGCGGGCCAGGTCTCGTCGGGCGTGGGCGTCCCGGTGTCGCCGGGGGCGTCCGCGCGCACGCTCCCCCCTCCCGGACCGGGGTCACGGGAGCCGTCGCCGGGCGCCGGGTGCAGGTCCGTGGCGGTGGCGATGATCGTGGCCTCGGTCGGGCCGTACGTGTTGACCAGGCGGATCCCGGGGTGCAGCCGCCGCCACCGGGCCACGGCCGTCCCGTCCGCCTGTTCCCCGCCCAGGATCACCAGGCGCAGCGCGGCGGGCCAGGCGACGGTGTCGGGGTGCGCGACGAGTTCGTGCCAGTAGGCGGTGGGCAGGTCCAGCACCGTCACGTCGGCGAGCCGGGGCAGCGCGTCGGTCAGGGTGCGCGCGCCGTCGGGGAGCAGCACGACGGTGCCGCCGGCGGCGAGGGTCGGCCAGATCTCCTCGGCGTGGGTGTCGAACGCGACGGACGCGAACTGCACGACCTTGTCGTCCGCGGTCAGCGCGTAGCCGGGGACCATCCACGCGACCCGGGCGGCGAGCGCGGCGTGGCCGACGACGACGCCCTTGGGCCGGCCGGTGGACCCGGAGGTGTGCAGGACGTACGCGGCCCCGGCGTGCCCGCGCCGGCCGCCGACGGGTCGGGCGCCGTCCCCGGTGAGCAGGGCGGCGACGCCGGTCGCGGCGATGATCTCCGCGCGCCGGCCCGACGGGTGCTCCGGGTCGAGGGGCACGTACCCGGCACCGCACCGCCACACGGCCAGCAGCGCGGGCACCAGGTCCAGGTTCCGGGGCAGGCACACCGCCACCAGGTCACCGGGGATGACCCCGGCGGCGCGCAGTTCCCCGGCGAGGGTGTCGGCGCGGGCGGACAGCTGCGCGTAGCTGAGGGTGATCGCCCCGCACCGGACGGCCGGGCGGTCGGGGTGCCGGCGCGCGGCGAGCGCGACCAGCTCCGGTACCCGTCGATGCTCCGGAAGGTCCTCCCCCTCGCCCCAGGCCGCGAGCGCGTCCACTTCGGACGGCACGAGGAGCGGCAGCGCGGACATCCGGGCGTCGGGGTCGGCGAGCACGCCGGCCAGCAGCAGCTCCCACCGGTCGGCGAGCGCGGCGACGGTCCCGGGCAGGAACAGGTCGGTGCTGTAGGCGAAGCCGACGTCGAGCCGGTCGGGGCTGACGAACACGTCGAGGGACAGGTCGAACTTCACGTGCTGGTCGCCGGGGTCGGCGTCGGTGCCGGGGAATCCGGGGCCGGCCCGGCCGCCGAACAGCCGGGCGTCCACGTCGGCGTCGGTGCGGTGGAAGCCGAACATGGTCTGGAACAGCGGGGTGCGGCTCGGGTCGCGGTCGACGCCCGGCTCGGCGACGAGGCGCTCGAACGGCAGTGCCGGGTGGGCCATGGCGCCGAGGAACGCCGCCCGGGTCGCGGTCAGCACCTCCCCGAAGGTGGGGTCGCCGGCCAGGTCCGTCCGCACGACGACGGCCGAGGTGAAGTACCCGATCAGGGGTTCGAGGTCCTCGTCGTCGCGGCCGAGCACCGGGGTGCCGACGCACAGGTCGGTCTGTCCGGTGTGCCGGGCCAGCAGGATCTGGTACGCGGCGAGCAGCACCACGAACGGCGTGCACCGCCGCTCCCGGGCCAGCCGGGCGACGGCGTCGAGGGTGCCGGCCGGCAGGGTCCGGTGCACGAACGCGCCGCGCGAGGAGCGTACCGGCGGGCGGGGCAGGTCGGTGGGCAGGTCGAGGACGGGCGGGTCGGCGAGCCGGGCGCGCCAGTACCCGAAGGAGGCTTCGTCGTCGCGGTCCCGTTCGGCCCGGGCGTGGTCGGTGAACCGGACGGGCAGCGGGTCGGGGGTGCCGCCGTCGTAGAGGGTGGCCAGTTCGCGGAGCAGCACGCCCATGGACCAGCCGTCGGCGACGATGTGGTGCACGACGAGGCACAGCACGTGTTCGGCGGGCCCGAGGCGCAGCACGGTGACCCGGAGCAGGGGTCCGGTGCCGAGG
This sequence comes from Longispora urticae, assembly GCF_053902585.1. Taxonomy (NCBI): domain Bacteria; kingdom Bacillati; phylum Actinomycetota; class Actinomycetes; order Micromonosporales; family Micromonosporaceae; genus Longispora; species Longispora urticae. The sequence goes on along the minus strand of NZ_JAQZSH010000032.1, from coordinate 8,694 downwards.
TCGAAGCGGGTGTTGGTGACTTCGGCGGCCAGGGCGTAGGCGACCGTCTCCCGGTCGGGGGTGCCGGTCAGGTCGACCAGTTCGAGGTCGACGGGGCCGGGCGGGGCGATCCGTTGCACGGGTAGGCCGTCGACCTCGGGGAACGTGCTGCGCAGCGGTTCGTGCCGGGCGGCGATGGCCGTGAGCGCCCGGGTGAGGGCGTCGAGGTCCAGCGGGCCGTGTACCCGGCTGACCTGGTTGATGTTGTAGGCCGGGTCGCCGGGGTCGAAACGGTCGAGGAACCAGAGGCGTTCCTGGGCCAGGGTGAGCGGAGCGGTCTCGTGCACCACGGTCGTTCCCCTCGGGTCGTCCGGTCGTCGACCTGAGTCACCGTAGGGCCTGCCGGAAGAAACAGTCAAGAGTCTTAACTAAAGATTCCGTCCACTGTCGACCGTGATATATCCACTATAGATCCATCAGCGTCACTGCACCCTGTTTCCGCAGGTCCCGGGGGTCGGGCGGAGATCATCCCCAACACCCCGAAAAGCCTCATCGGGTACGCGCCTCACCGGGTCGGCAGCTTGGCCACCGTGACGAAGAAGTCGTCGATCTGCCGGACCACCTCGATGAACCGGTTGAAGTCCACCGGCTTGTTCACGTACGCGTTCGCGTGCAGCTGGTAACTGCGCAGCACGTCCTCCTCCGCCCGGGAGGTGGTCAGCACCACGACCGGGATCATGGCCAGGTCCGGGTCGGCCTTGATCTGCGCCAGCACCTCGCGGCCGTCGTACTTCGGCAGGTTGAGGTCCAGCAGGATCAGGTCCGGCCGGGGCGCGTCGGCGTGCGCGCCCCGGCGGAACAGGAAGTCGAGCGCCTCCATGCCGTCGCGGGCCACCCGCAGGTCGTTGCGGACCTTGTTCTCCTCGAACGCCTCCCGGGTCATCAACTCGTCACCCGGGTCGTCCTCGACGAGCAGGACGGTGATGGGCTGGGGCAGGGGCGTGGTCATGTCGGGTTCTCCTTGGCAGGGTGGGGCGAAAACGCGGTGGTCACGCGCGGTCCGTGACCGAGGTGTCCGGGGTCGGCGGATCGACCGGGTCCGCCGCGTCGTGGGCGGTCGGGTGGGCGGCCGGCAGGGTGAACACGAACCGGGCCCCGCCGGTGTGCTCCGGGTCCAGCCAGATCTGCCCGCCGTGGTGCTCCACGATCTTCCGGCACATGGCCAGCCCGATACCGGTGCCCCCGTAGGCGTCCCCGCGCGCGTGCAGCCGCTGGAAGATCACGAAGATCTTCTCACCGAACTCGGGGGGTACGCCGATCCCGTTGTCCGTGACCGCGAACCGCCACCGGTCGCCGTCCGCCTCGACCGTGACCCGGACGTGCGGCACCCGGTCGGGGCTGGCGAACTTCAGGGCGTTGCCGATCAGGTTCTGCCACAGCATGGTCAACAGGGTCGGGTCCCCGGCCACGGTCGGCAGCGGGTCGTGCTCGACGGTCGCGCCGGTCCGTTCGACCCGGTCGGCCAGGTCGGTGACCGCCTGGTCGCACACCCGGTCGAGGTCCACCGGCTCGGAGTCGTCGTAGACCCGGCCGACCCGGGAGAACGCGAGCAGATCGTTGATGAGTACCTGCATCCGCTGCGCCCCGTCCACGGCGAACGCCACGTACTGCCGCCCCCGGTCGTCCAGCAGCTCCCCGTAGCGGCGCTCCAGCAGCTGGCAGAACGACGCGATCTTGCGCAGCGGCTCCTGGAGATCGTGGGAGGCGACGTAGGCGAACTGTTCGAGCTCGCCGTTGGAGCGCTTCAGGTCGGCGGCCTGCTCCTCCAGCTGGGCGCGGGCGGTGTTGGAGAACGCCAGTTCCTGCACGATCTGTCGGCGCATGCCCTCGACGTCCCCGGCGAGCGCCACCATGTCGGCGGGCCCGTCGACGGTGATCGGCCGGTCGTACGCGCCCGCGCTGACGGTTCGGGTCGCGTCGCCGAGCTGCCCGAGCGGCCGGAGCACGCCGCGACGCACCAGGGACGTCACCAGCATCCCGGCGAGCAGGAACGTCGCCAGCATCAGGCCGAACACGGTGTTCTGCCAGCTCTGCGCGGCCGCCACCTCCGCCCGGACGTCGGTGCGCGCCTGGGCCAGCCGGGAGTCCAGCGTCTCCAGGGCGGTGCGCACGTCGTCGAACACCGTCTTGCCGCCGTTGACGGCCGGCTCCGGCGCGGCCTCCCTGCCGCCGAGCGCGATGGCGTCGATGACCGGGACCGCGACGTAGTTCCGCCAGGTCAGCGCGTGCGTCTCCGCCGCGCCGACGGCCGCCAGGTCGGCGGTGCGGCCCTTGAGCAGCCCCCGGAGCTCGCCCAGCGCGGCGTTCTCGGCCTCGATGCCCGCCGTGTACGGGCCCAGGAAGGTCTTGTCCCCGGTCAGCACGTACCCGCGCAGGCCCGTCTCCTGGTCCAGCATCGCCCCCCGGAGCTTCTGGCCCGCGATCCGGGCCGGGCTGATCCGGTCGGCCAGCAGGTCGCTCACGGCCGCCGTGCGCCGCATCGCCAGGCCCCCGGCGACCGTGGCCGCCAGCAGCACCACCGCCAGGACGCCGAACCCGACGGACATCAGCCCCGACGTCGGGTACCGCCGCCATCCGCGTACCGCCATGCCCGTCACCCCCTCCAGTCCACGTACAGCACGGCCAGGTCGTCGTCGTTGCGACCGGCGTCGTCCGCGTTGACCCGCCCCACCAGCTCGTCGACGAACCGGTCGGGGTCCGCCCGCTCCAACCGGTCGGCGAGCAGGGCCAGGCCCTCCACCCCGAGCCGGTCGTCCCCCGACCCGGTCTGGCAGTCGGTCAGCCCGTCGGTGTACAGCAGCAGCCCGCCGCCCGGGGCCACCGGCACGTCGTGCGCGCGCCACACCGCGATCCCCGGTAGCAGCCCCACCGGCATCGCGGGCGGCACGACGGACGCCCGGACCCCGGACTCCTCGACCAGCAGCGGCGCGGGGTGCCCGGCGAGGGTCACCCGCGCCGTGTACCCGCCGGTCGGGTCGGGGGCGCCGAGTTCGAGCATGCACAGGGTGGCGTACACCCGGTCGTGCAGGCGTTCGGCCAGGCACAGGGTCTCCAGGTGCCCGCAGAGCTCGGCCGGGTCGCTGATCCCGGCGAGGACGAGGGACCGCCAGGCGATCCGCAGCCCGACCCCGAGCGCCGCCTCGTCGGGGCCGTGCCCGCTGACGTCGCCGATCAGGGCCCGGACCACGCCGTCGGGGGTCTGGACCACGTCGTAGAAGTCGCCGCCGAGCAGGGCGCGCCGCCGGCCAGGCTCGTACCGGGAGACCACCCGCAGCCGGGGGTCCGCCACCAGCGGCCGGGGCAGCAGGCCGCGTTCGAGGCGGGCGTTCTCCTCGGCGCGCAGGGTCGAGTCGCGCAGCTCCCGGGCGGACGCCTCGGCGACCTTGCGCTCGATCGCGTACCGGATCGCCCGGCCCAGCAGCTCGCCCTCGACCCGGCCCTTGACCAGGTAGTCCTGGGCGCCCTCGGCGACGGCGGCCATCGCGGTGGCCTCGTCGTCGAGGCCGGTGAGGACCAGGACGGCCGCCTCGGGGGCCTCGCGGAGCACCCAGCGCACGCCGGCCAGGCCGTCGCTGTCGGGCAGGTTGAGGTCCACCAGCACGCACGTCGGCCCGTCGGCCAGCGCGCCGGCGGCCTCGGTCAGGGTCCGGCACCAGGTGAGGGTCGCGGCCAGGCCGCTGTCGGCGAGGAACTCCTCCACCAGCAGGGCGTCGCCCGGGTCGTCCTCGATCAGGACCACGGCGACCGGCGCCTGCGCGGACCCGGGCAGCGGCCCACCCCGGACCTGCGGTGCCACCATCTACGCTCCAGGTTCGCGGTTCATCGGCTGTCAGGTGTGCACTCTACGGGCGGACCCGGTCCTGGAAGAGTACGGCGGTGGCGGAGGTTACCGGCAGCCGCGTCGCGCCATCCGCCTGGCGGCGCGCGCTGCGGACCACGCTCCGGCGGCCAGGGCGGTCGCGAGCAGGGCCGCGGGCAGCACGGTCGGCGCGCCGGACGCGACGGCGAGCACGGGGACCGCGAGACCGGCGAGCGCGTACCCCACGAAGAGCCAGATCCAGAGGCGTGGCCGGGGCCTGCGCATCCGCGCCACGAACCTCGGGTCGTCCGTTTCCAGGAGGCTCTCGATGGCCTCCAGTCGTCGCCTGTCGTCCTGATTGAGCATCCCAGTCCCCTAATGCCCGCGAAACCGATTCACCTTGCCGATTCTCTACCCAGACGGGCCCCGGTTCAATCAGCGTGCGTGCTGAGTCTGGCCCGGATCTCCGACACCCCCGGCAGTCCCAGCTCCTCCAGGACGGCCGCCGCCTCGCGCCACGCGGCCCGGGCCTCGCCCGGAGAGCCCGTTTCGCGGTACTCGTCGCCCAGGCGGGTCAGGGTGTCCGCCTCGGCGGGCCGCTGGCCGAGCGCGCGGTACCCGTCGAGGGCCTCCCGGTAGCAGTCCGCCGCCGCCCCGTGCTCGCCGAGCTCGTGCCGGACGTGCCCGAGGCTGTGCCAGGTGTCGGCCACGCCCTCGCGGTCGTCGAGGTCGCGGTGCAGGTCGAGCGCCCGGTGGCACCAGGACAGCGCCGCCGCCTGGTCGCCGAGCAGCGCGTGGCACCAGCCGATCGCCGTGTGCGCGCGGGCCTCGCCGGTCCGGTGGCCGGCCCGCCGGTACAGGTCCAGGGCCCGCTCCGCCGCGTCCAGCGCCTCGGCGTGCCGCCCCCGCACCTCGGACAGGCCCCCCAGGTCGAGGTACGCCTTGCCCTGGCTGGCCAGGTCCCCGACGCTCGCGAACAGCCGCAGGGCGTCCCCGTGGTGCCGGCGGGCGTCGTCCGGTCGGCCGAGGGCGGCGGCGGACAGCGCCAGGCCCCGGTGCGCGTAGGCGGTCGCCCCGGGATCGGCGGTACGCTCCGCCGCACCCAGGGCGGCGCGGTGCAGCTCGTGGTGCTCGTGCCGGTGGCCCTGCCGGAGCAGGTAGTCGCACAGCACCCACGCCAGCTGCCAGCGCTCGGTGTCCAGGCCCAGCCCGGCGGCCAGGTCGTCGGCCGCCCGCAGCACCCGGTGCTCGGCGGTGAACCAGGCCAGGGCCGCGGCCACGTCCTCCGGGCGTTCCGGGGTGACGCCGGGGCGCGGGCCGGCCAGGGGGATCCGGGTCCGGCCCGGTTGCAGGCGCAGGGCGGCACCGAACCCGGAGTGCAGCAGGTGGTCCAGCCAGCGGCGCACCGCCCCGTCCCGGACGTCCGGCGGGTCGCGCAGGTCGGCCAGTTCGGCGGCGTAGGCGCGCAGCAGGTCGTGCAGCGCGTACCGGCCCGGGGCGTGCTCGGTGGCCAGGTGGGCCCGGGTCAGCTCGGCCAGCGGGGCGGCGATCCCGCGCGGCGGCACCCCGGCGAGGCTGGCCAGGGCGGGTCGGCTGATGTCCGGGCCGGGGTGCAGGCCGAGGAGGCGGAACAGTCCGGCGGCGGCGGGGCTGACCGCGCGGTACGACCAGGAGAACACGGCCCGCACATCGGTGCCGGGGTCGCCGCCGTCCAGCGCGTCGAGCGGGCCCCCGGCGTCGCGGAGCTGGGCGGCGAGCGCGGCCAGCGGGAACTCCGGGTACGTCGCGGCCCGCGCCCCCACCACCGCCAGGGCCAGGGGCAGCCGCGCGCACCGCTCGACGATCTCGTCGGCCGCCCCGGGCTCCCCCTCGACCCGGTCCTTGCCGAGCCGGTGGATCAGCAGGTCCCGGGCCTCCCCGGCGGTCAGCGGGCGCAGGGGCACCGGGCGCGCGCCCTCGGTGACGACCAGCGGGGTGAGCTGGTCGCGGCTCGTCACCACCGCGACGCAGCCGGGCGCGCCGGGCAGCAGCGGGCGGACCTGTCCGGCGTCGCGGGCGTTGTCCAGGACGACGAGGAACCGCCGGCCGGCCAGCGTGGCCCGGTACACGGCGACCTGGTCGTCGAGGGCCGCCGGGATCCGCGGGGCGGGCACGCCGAGGGCGGCGAGGAGGCCCCGGAGCGCGTCGGACGGGTCGAGCGCGCGGCCGTCGGGGGCGAACCCGCGCAGGTCCACGTGCAGCTGGCCGTCGGGGAAGCGGGCGGCGACGCGGTGCGCCCAGTACACGGCGAGGGCGGTCTTGCCCACGCCCGCCGGGCCGCAGACCACGGCCAGGGCCCCGGTCGGGGTGGGGTTCCCGGGGCCGGGGAGCAGGTCGTCCAGGGTGGCCAGCGCCTCGTGCCGGCCGGCGAACCCGGGCACGGCGGCGGGCAGGCCGGCCGGTGTCGGGCCCGGGGCCGCCGACACCGGTGCCGCGTGCTCGAAGGCGTGCTCCAGCAGCGCGTACCGGGGCCGCCAGTACTCCTCCACTCCCGTTCTCAGCGACAGCCGCGCGGTCCGGCCGTGCTCGACCGCGTGCGCCCGGACGCCCTCGACCAGCGCGGCCACCACCCGCCAGTCCGGTGGGCGCCGGACCCGGCCGGCGAGGATCGCCCCGACCTGGCTCTTGCCCAGCCCCGCCCGCCGCGCCAGGTCCCGCAGACCGGGGCCGCCCGCCTGGGTCCGCAGCAACCGCAGGTCCGCGCACAGCGAGGCGAGCAGTTCCCGGGCTGGTTCCTCCACGGTGGACACTCCTCTCCGGCTGTCCGGTGCTGTCCGGTGCCGATCCGTCCGGTACGGCCACCCGGCAGCGTAAACCCGCGGCCATGTCCGTGGTTGTCCGGAAATCGACGCGGACGGGGGCGGCCGGGGTCATCGTTCCGGGGTGCCAGAGCGGCATGCCCGGAACCGGTCCGCCGGGGACGGGTCGTGATCAGGAGGAACTCATGAGAAGTCGCAGACTGCTCGCCGTCGTCGTGGCACTCGCGGGCGCGGTGGCCGGCGGGTTCGCCACCGCCGGACCGGCCCAGGCCGCCACCGCCCCCGCGCCGGTCACGGCGTCGTCGGCCGGGCAGCCGGGACTGGCCGGGGCGGCGTTCGAGATCGTCAACCGGGGCACCGGCAAGTGCGCCGACGTGGCCGGCAAGTCGCTGCTCAACGGCGCGCTGGTGCACCAGTGGAGCTGTGCCCGGGGCGCCAACCAGCTGTGGATCGCCCAGCCCGTCCAGTCGGCCCCCGGCTACTACTCGCTGATCAACGTGAACAGCGGCAAGTGCATGGACCTGCGGGCCAACAACGACGACGAGGTCTTCAACGGCACGCTCGTCCAGCAGTTCGAGTGCAACGCGGAGCTGTACACCAGCGAGCGGTGGAAGTTGTCCTTCTCCCCCTCGGCCCCCGGGTACCTGACGTTCACCACGTGGATCAAGGGGCTGTGCCTGGACCTGAACAACGGGTCCGGCTCCAACGGGGCGCGGATCCAGGTCTGGGACTGCGTCGGGCCCATCGACAACCAGCTCTGGGCCCAGCGGTAACGCGACGTCCGGGGGCGGGCCGATCCGGGGGCGCCCCCGGCGTACCCGCATGAGTTCGGGTTTTCCGGGTATGGGTCAGGCACCGACGACGACAGAGGGAGAAGCACATGAGCAGCGTGACGAAGTCCATCGAGGTCGCCGTACCCGTGCGCGCCGTCTACAACCAGTGGACCCAGTTCGAGGAGTTCCCGAGGTTCATGGAGGGCGTGGAGTCCGTCGTCCAGCACGGCGACGCCCGGACGCACTGGAAGATCAAGATCGGCGGGATCGAGCGGGAGTTCGACGCGCAGATCGTCGAGCAGACCCCCGACGAACGGGTCGCGTGGGCCTCGGTCCAGGGCCCCCGGCACGCGGGTGTCATCACCTTCCAGGCGATCGACGCCGAGCACACCCGGGTCACCGCGCTGATCAGCGCCGAGCCCGAGGGGTTCGTGGAACACGTCGGCGACGCGCTCGGCCTGATCTCCAAGCGGGTCGAGAGCGACCTGGAACGGTTCCGCACGTTCATCGAGGAACGCGGAGCCGAGACCGGCGGCTGGCGGGGCCAGATCAACTGACCGCGGTGTCGACCGACATGGCCCGGCGGGCGCTGCGCGGCGCGTGGCGACCCGCCGCCCTGGTCGTCGCCGCGTTCGCCGCCGCGATCGTCGTGTCCACCTGGGGCGACAGCCGGTCCGACCGGATCGCCGACAAGCTCGTCGCGGTCGGGGGGGCGCTCGCGTTCCTGGTGCTGGCGATGGCGGCCACGTTCTCCGTCGCCGGCCGGGTGCGCCGGGTCGCGGAGGCCACCCTGGGCGGCTCCCACGCGGGGGTACTGCGCCTCGTCGTCGTCCTCACCGGCGGCCTGGTCGCGCTCCTGACGACCCTCGGCCTGATGTCCGTACCGATCGGCCAGCTGCTGCTCGGCGGCGCGCTCACCGGCGTGGTCGTCGGCATCGCCGGCCAGCAGACCCTGGCGAACCTGTTCGCGGGCATCGTGCTGCTCGTCGCCCGGCCGTTCCGGGTCGGCCAGACGGTGCGGCTGTCCTCGGGCGCGCTGGGCGGCGAGATCGACGGCGCGGTCACCGACATCGGCCTGGCGTACGTGCGCCTGGAGGGCGAGGACGGGGCCCTCTCGGTGCCCAACAGCCAGGTACTCAACGCGGTGGTCATCCCGCGGTCGGCCCCGGAGCCCGGGTGGGGGCCGACCGGGGAGCGGCTCCGGGCGCGGGTGCGGCGGTACCGGCGGGGCGAGCGGTGACCTACGGTCGCGGGGCCGGGGGGGGGGGGGGGGGGGGGGCGCCCS
>NZ_JAQZSH010000031.1:0-135487 GCF_053902585.1 Longispora urticae | reverse complement strand
TGGAGTGCCGGCGGCGCGACGAGGGTTGTGCGACGGTCATGACGCGAGGGCGTTCTGCTTCTTCAGCTCTTCGGTGAGCTTGGCGGCGAGGGCGTCCATCGCGGGTTGCACGCCGGCGGAACAGTTGGCGTACACGGCGTTCATCGCGTCGGCCGTGATCTGGCGGAACGGGGCCCAGTTCGGCACGGGCGGGGTGTAGACCGCCGCCTGGTACGCCTCCTGGAACACCTTCCACCGCGGGTCCTGCCGGACGGCCCCGAGGTCGACCTTCGTGTTCACCGGCAGCCGGACGATGGCCCCGGGGTCGTCCTTGTTCATGCCGACCTGCTGACCCTCGACGGAGGTGACGAACTCGGCGAACTTCTGCTGGCCGCTCTGGTTCTTGGAGCCGGCCATCTGGTACACGTTCTCGCCCTCGCCGAGGGTGCCGGGGCCGCCGGCCGGCCCGTTCGGTACCGGCAGGACCTCGATCTTGTCGGTGCCCATGTTCTTCACGAACCGGGCGAGCACGTACGGCCCGACCAGGTAGATCCCGCCCTGGCCCTTCTCGAACGCCTCGTGGGTGACTGTGGTGTCGTTGTTCACGGCCCCCGGGTTGACGCTCTTCGTGACGCAGAACTGGTCGCGCAGCCAGCTGACCGCCTGCACGGACTTCGCGGAGTTCACGGCCGGCTTCCACTGGCCGGAGCCGGACGGTGCGAGGAAGTCGCCCCCGTTGGCCCAGAGCAGGGAGGAGGTGTACCAGGACGCGTACCCCCGCTTGGTGGTGGCGGGGATGACGAACCCGGCGGTGTCCTTCTTCCCGTTGCCGTCCGGGTCGCCCTCGGTGAACGCAGAGCCGAGTTTCGCCAGGTCGTCCCAGCTGGACGGCACGGGCAGACCGACCTTGGCCCGCCAGTCCCTGCGGACGACCAGGGCGAAGGACTGCGCGGAGAAGGGCGCGGCGTAGTACTTGCCGTCGGAGGCCTGGGCCGCCTTCCACGCCCGGTCGGAGAGCTGGTCGGCGCCCGCGAACTTCTTCTTGTCCACCTCGCGCAGCCAGCCCTGGGACTGCATGGTGCCGAGCTGCGCGGTGTCGTTGATGACGATGTCGGGCAGCGCCTTCTGCGCGGCCTGTTGCTGGAGCTTGGTCTCGAAGTCGTCGAACAACGCGACGACCTTGACCTTGATGCCGCTGGACTTCGTGAAAGCGTCGGCGAGCCGCTGGGCGGTCTTCGCCGAGTCGGAGTCGGGTGCCTGGCGGATCCACATCTCGATCGGTGCCTTCGAATCCTGATCTGTCGCGGTGGGACGTGGTGAGGAACAACCCGCCACCAACGCGATAGCCAGTGTCCCGACCACCGCCGCCCCGAGCCGACGCCGTGACATCTGACCGCCTCCTGTTCACATACTTGGACGGGTGTCGCCCTTATGGCAACGATTCAGATGACCGTAGCGAGTGGCATGCACCACAGTCAATGGCGGCCATCCGGCCTTCTGGACATGGGACCCGACCCGGAACCGCATGGAGACTTCTTTCCGCCTGACAGATCGGAGTAATCAGGAGCCTTCCTCGGCGGCGGGGGCCTGATTAGCGTGTGCACCACCAATACATCCGATCACTTGGAGTGGGTGGGCGCATGAAGCGGCACAGGATCACCCGGCGCGCGGTACTCGGCACGGCGGCCGGCGCCGCGACGGTGGCGGCGCTGTCCCCCGGGACGGCGACGGCCGCCCCCGAACGGGCCGGGAGGGCGGGGCCCGCCGCCCCGCGCGCCGTCCCGCTCGACAACCGGATGGCCACCGACGCGCAGTGGGCCGACTTCCTCCGGGGCTGCGACCTGGTCTGGAAGCGGCTGCCGACCCTGTGGCACGAGGGCCCGTTCCTCGGCGACGGCCGGCTCGGCACCATGGTCTACAAGGAGCCCGGCAAGAACCAGCTCCGGTTCACCGTGCAGCACGCGGAGGTGCAGGACCACCGGCCGGAGTTCGGCAGCCAGTACGGGGTGTGCCGGCTGCCCGTCGGGTACCTCACCCTGGAGCCGGTCGGCACGGTCAGCTCCGTGGACTGGCGGCTCGACCTGTGGAACGCCGAGCTCGCCGGCACGGTCACCACCTCGGCGGGCAAGCTGACGCTCCAGGTGTTCATCCGCGACCAGGTGCTCGTCGCGAACGTGGTCGCCAGCGGGGGCGAGCAGGTGAGATGGACGTTCCACCCGCAGGAGGCGGTGTCGCCCGCGTACCCGGGCAAGCCCAAGCCCGAGGGGTACACCGACAATCCCGCGCCCACGACGAAGACAACCGGGGACGTGCGGCAGGTGACCCAGGCGCTGCTCGGCGGCGGGCGGACCGCGACCGCGTACCGGCAGCAGGGTTCGACGCTCTTTCTCACCGTCGCGCACAGCTTCCCGGGAACGACGGCCGAGGCGACCGCCCTGACCAGGGTGAACACGGCGGCCGACGCCGCTCTGCCGGAGCACGTGACCGCGCACCGGGCCTGGTGGCACGCCTTCTACCGGAAGAGCTTCGTGTCCATCCCGGACCAGCGGATGCAGGCGTTCCACTGGATCCAGCTCTACAAGGTGGCCGCCGGGACCCGTGCGGGCGGCCCCGTGATGGCGACCACCGGGCCGTGGCTGGAGCCGACCCCCTGGCCGGCGGTGTGGTGGAACCTCAACGTCCAGCTGGAGTACTGGCTCATCCACGGCTCCAACCACCTCGAACTCGACGCCGTCACCAGCACCCTGGCCGCGAACCAGCAGCAGCTGATCGCCAACGTGCCGTCCGCCTACCGGTCCGACTCCTCCGGGGTGGGCCGCAGCTCGGACATGTTCTGCAACCGGAGCGTGGGGAAGCCGGGCGACACCGGCACCCCCGAGGTGGGCGACCTGACCTGGGCCCTGCACAACGTGTGGCTGTCCTACCGGCACAGCATGGACGACACGATGCTGCGGAACGTCCTGTTCCCGATCCTGCGGCGCGCGGTCAACTACTACCTGCGCTTCCTCACCACCGACAGCGCCGGCCGGATGCACCTGCCGCAGACGTTCTCCCCCGAGTACGGCGTCAACGCCCCCGACTGCAACTACGACCTCGCGCTGCTCCGCTGGGGCTGCCGGACGCTGCGGGAGTCCGCCACCCGGCTGGGGATCACCGACCCGCTGATGGCGAAGTGGCAGCAGGTGCTCGACAAGCTGACCCCCGCGCCCACCGACGCGAACGGGTTCATGATCGGGGCGGGCGTGCCGTTCGCCCAGTCGCACCGGCACTACTCGCACCTGCTGTCGGTGTACCCGTTGTACCTGGTCAACTGGGAACAGCCCGCCCAGCGCGCCCTGATCGAGACCTCCGTCAACCACTGGCTCGGCCTCGCCGGCTCGCACCGGGGCTACTCCTACACCGGGGCCGCGTCGTTCTGCGCCATGATGGGCCGGGGCAACGCGGCGCTGGGCTGGCTGAACAAGTTCCTCGACCCGACCGTGTCGTACCCGGTGCGGGCCAACACGATGTACACCGAGGCCGGGCCCGTGGTGGAGACGCCGTTGTCGGCGTCGCAGTCCCTGCACGACATGCTCGTGTCCAGCTGGGGCGGGGTGGTCCGGGTGTTCCCGGCCGTGCCCGACGCGTGGGGCGACGTGACCGTGCACGACTTCCGCACCCAGGGCGCGTTCCTGGTCAGCGCGGGGCGGGTCGGCGGGGTGACCCGGTTCGTGCGGGTGCGCAGCCTGGCCGGGGAGCCGCTGCGGCTGCGGCCCCAGATCACCTCCGGGGCGGCCGTCCTGCAGGCCGAGGACGCCGTCGTGCTGGGTGGCGTCGTGGAGGCCAACCACGCCGGGTACACCGGGGCCGGGTTCGTGAACTTCGACAACGTGGTGGGCTCGGCCGTGCGGTTCGCGGTGACCGCCCCCTCAGGACCCACGACCCTCCTCTTCCGGTACGCCAACGGGACCGCCGTCGACCGTCCCGCCACGCTCGTGGTGAACGGCACGGCGGTGGCGACCCTGTCGTTCCCCGGCACCGGGGCCTGGGACACCTGGGCGACCCGGTCGGTGACCGTGACACTGGCCGCCGGGGCCAACACGGTGCAGCTCACGGCCACCACGGCCAACGGCGGGCCGAACCTCGACAGCCTGGCCGTCGGCACCGGGGCCGGGCTGGCCGTGGTGCTCGACGACGGGTCGGCGGCCACGTGGCGGGACGTCGGGGACGGGGTGATCGAGATCGACCTGCCCCGGGACCGCGAGGTACTGGTGCACCCTGCCGGGCCGACGCCCGCGTGTGTGATCGCGCCGGTGCCGGTCAGCAGGCCGGGAACCGCCTGGGGACTGCCCGCCTGACCCCGCGCGGAGTGCCCGCCTGCCCCGGGCGCTCCGGGTTCCGTAACGCGGAAAGTTCCCGCCGGCCCGGTGGGGCCGGGTGCATCATGTGCGCACCTCTACCCAAATACCCGCAGGAGGAACACGATGGACGCACCCAAGCCCGCCCGCAGGCCCTGGACCCGGCCCCGGGCTGTGCAGGTCTCCCTCGGCGCGGAGGTCACGGCCTACAGCGGCGCCGACCCGTACAACCCGCGCTGACCATGTGGGCGCGGATTCTCGGATCCGCCGCCGGCGGCGGGTTCCCGCAGTGGAACTGCTCGTGCCGCAACTGCGACGGCGCCCGGACCGGCACGCTGCCGGTCCGGGCCCGGACCCAGGCGGCGCTCGCCGTGACCGGGGACCGGCGGAACTGGTTCCTCGTCAACGCCACCCCCGACGTCACGGTCCAGTTGGGACGGTTGGCGCCGGCCGGCGACGGGGAGCCCCGGCGGAGTCCGGTCAGCGCCGTGCTGCTCACCGACGCGGAGCTCGACCACACCGCCGGGCTGCTGTCGCTCCGCGAGGGCGACGGACTCACCGTGTACGCGACCGCCGCCGTCCTCCGGGCCGCCGCACCCCTGCTCGACATCCTCGGCGCGTACCAGCCCGTCATCCGGCGGGTGCTCGAACCCGGGGTGGACACCCCGCTCGACGGGACCCTGAGCGTGCGCCCCCTGCCGACGGGCTCCACGAAACTCCCCCGGTACGCCGCCCACCTGCCCGCCGACCCGACCGGCGTCGTCGGCTACCGCTTCACCGAACGCGACGGCGCGGCGCTGGTGTACCTGCCGTGTGTCCCCGAGCTGACCCCGACGCTCGTCGGGGAACTGGCCTCGGCACGGTGCGTACTCGTCGACGGGACCTGCTGGACGGATGACGAGATGGCGCTGGTCGGTAGACCCGAGAAGACGTCGCGTTCGATGGGCCACGCCCCGGTCACCGGCCCCGGCGGCACCCTCCCGGTCCTGGCCGCCCTGCCCGGCCCCGACGGAACGGCCCCGCGCCGGATCTACACCCACCTGAACAACACCAACCCGCTGCTCGTCGAGGACTCCGCGCCCCGGCGCGCGGTCGCGGCGGCCGGCGTGGAGGTGGCCCACGACGGGATGGAGCTGCGGATATGAGTGAGGAGTTCGTCGCCGAGCTGCGGCGGCGCGCCACGATCTACTGGGAGAAGCACCCGTTCCAGCAGGCGATGCTCGCCGGGGAGCTGGCCCCGGACGCGGTGCGCGGCTTCGTCGCCAACCGGTGGTACTACCAGCGTTCGCTCCCGCAGAAGGACGCCGCGATCCTGGCGAACTGCTCCGTGCCGGCGGTGCGCCGGCGGTGGCTGGAGCGGATCGCCTACCACGACGGGCCGGCCGACGGCGAGGGCGGCATGGCCGACTGGCTGACCCTGTGCGACGCGGTCGGGCTGGACCGGGCCGAGGTGCTCGACACCCGACGGGTACTGCCGGGGGTGCGGTTCGCCGTCGACCGGTACTCCCAGTTCGCCCGCGAGGCCCCCTGGGTGGAGGGGGTGGCGTCCTCGCTGACCGAGCTGTTCGCGCCCGACCTGATGGCCCGGCGGATCGCGGCGTTCCGGACCCACTACCCGTGGATCGACCCCGCCGGCCTCGGGTACTTCGAGAAGCGCCGCGTACAGGCGCCCCGCGAGGCCGGCCACGCCCTCGACGTCGTCCTCGAACACGCGACCACCGCGGAGCAGCGGGCCGCGTGCGCCGACGCGCTGACCCTGAAATGCCAGGTGCTGTGGGGGATGCTCGACGCGCTCGACCACGCGTACCGGGGGCCCCGGTGATCCCCCGGCTCGCCCCGCACGTGGCCCTGCACTGGCAGCCGGCCCGCGGCGAGTGGCTGCTGACCCGTCCCGAGTCGGTGGTCGTCCTCAACGGGACCGCCGCCGACATCCTCACCCTGTGCGACGGGGTCCGCGACGTCGGGGCGATCGTGCACGCGCTGCGGGACAGCTACGACGACGTCGACGCGGCCGATGTCGGGGCCCTGCTGACCGACCTGGCCCGCCAACGCCTGGTGGTGCTCACATGAGCCCGGCGCCCGGCTCCGTCCCCGCGCCGCTCGGGCTGCTCGCCGAGGTCACGCACGCCTGCCCCCTGCACTGCGCCTACTGCTCGAACCCGGTCGCGCTCGCCCCGCGCGGCACCGAACTCGACGCGGCCGAGTGGGACCGGGTGTTCGGCGAGGCCGCCGCGCTCGGCGTCGTCCAGGCGCACCTGTCCGGCGGGGAACCCCTGCTCCGCCGGGACCTCGCCGACCTCGTGGCCAGCTGTCGGCGGCACGGCCTGTACACGAACCTGATCACCAGCGGGCTCGGGCTCGACGCCGACCGGCTGGCCCGGCTGCCCGTGGACCATGTGCAGCTCAGCGTGCAGGACGCCACCGAGGCCGACTCCGACGCCCTGGCGGGCACCCGGTCCTGGCGGCACAAGGTGGCCGCCGCCCGGGTCGTGAAGGACGCGGGCCTGCCGCTGACCGTGAACGTGGTGCTGCACCGGGCCAACGCCGACCACGTCGGGGCGGTGATCGCGCTCGCGGACCGGCTCGGCGCGGACCGGCTCGAACTCGCGCACACCCAGTACTACGGCTGGGCGCTGCGGAACCGGGCCTGGCTCGCCCCGTCGATGGCCCAGGTCCGGGCCGCGGCCGAGGCGGTGCGCGCGGCCCGCGCGGCCCTGGAGGGGACGGGGCCCGGGGCGGCGGGCGGCGCGCGGGCCGCGGGTGGCGCGGGGGCCGGGGGCGAGCTGGCAGGCCGGGGAGCGGCGGGGGTGCGCGGTATCCGTACCCCGATGGAGATCTCCTATGTTCTTCCGGATCTGCACACCGGGACCGTCAAGCCGTGCACCGGCGGCTGGGGGCGGACCCAGTTGACCGTCGCGCCCGGCGGGGACGTGCTGCCCTGCGCGGTGGCCGGCACCCTGCCCCTGGTGATGGAGAACGTCCGCGACCGGCCGCTGGACTGGATCTGGTACTCGTCCCCGTCGTTCAACCGGTTCCGGGGCACCGACTGGATGCCGGACCCGTGCCGGAGCTGTGACCTGCGGGAGGTCGACTTCGGCGGCTGCCGGTGCCAGGCGTTCCAGCTCACCGGGGACGCCGCCGCGACCGACCCGGTGTGCCGGCTGTCCCCCGACCGGCACCTGGTGGACGCGGCGCTCGCCGGGCCGCCGCCGGGCCGGCCCGTTCCCCGACCGCACGCACCGGGAGGTACCCGATGAAGGTCCCGCGCAGTTTCGTGGTGTCCGGGCTGGTCACGGCCCTGGTGCTGGGGTCGGTCCCGGCGCTGGCGGTCGGCGCCCCCGGCCGGGCGGCGGGTCCGGCTTCCGTGGCCCCGGTGGCCGTCGGCTACGAGGCCGAGGACGGGGTGCTGTCCCAGGCCGTGGTCGAGGCCAACCACGCCGGCTACACGGGCACCGGGTTCGTCAACTACGACAACGTGGCCGGCGGCTCCGTCGAGTGGACGGTGTCGGCGACAAGGGCGACCACGACGACCCTCCTCTTCCGGTACGCCAACGGCACCGCCACCGACCGGCCGCTCCGGATCACCGTCGACGGCGCGGGCACGGTCACCGCGTTCCCCGCGACCGGCGCGTGGACCACCTGGCGCACCGTCCCCGTCACCGCGACCCTCGCCGCCGGCCCGAACACCGTCCGCGCGACAGCCACCGCGTCGACCGGCGGCCCGAACCTGGACTCGGTGACCGTCGGCGGCACCGACTGGTCCGTGGCCGTGGTCGAGTCCACGATGCGGCGGAAGACCCCCGACACCCTCGGCGGCTGGGGCTACACCCAGGGCCTGTACCTGTACGGCCAGTACCTCGTCTACCAGCGCACCCGCGACCCGCGGCTGCTCGCGTACTTGCGGCAGTGGGCCGACCGGTTCGTGGCCGCCGACGGGAGCACCTCCTTCGCCTACAACAACCTCGACCAGATGCAGTCGGGCAACGTGCTGCTCCTGCTGGCGCGGGAGACCGGGCTGGCGAAGTACCAGACGGCCGCCCGGAAGATCCGGGAGCGGCTGCGGACGTACCCGACCACGGCGGACGGCGGGCTGGTCCACGCCACCAGCAGGGCCGGGCAGCTCTGGGCGGACGGGTCGTTCATGGTCGCGCCGTTCGTCATCCGGTACGGGCACCAGTTCAGCGAGGCCCGGTGGGGCGACGACCTCGCGGCCCAGCAGCTCCTCGTCTACGCCGCGCACCTGCAACAGGCCACCGGGTTGCTGCTGCACGCCTACGACGAGACCCGGTCGCAGAGCTGGGCGGACCCGGGCACCGGACTGTCCTCGCAGTACTGGTGCCGGGCGATCGGCTGGTACGGCATGGCCGCCGTCGACATCCTCGAACTCCTGCCCGCCGACCACCCGAAACGCGCCGCGATCGTCGACTCCGTACGCCGGCTCGTGGCCGGCTACGCGCGCTACCAGGACCCGGCCACCGGGCGGTGGTTCCAGGTCGTCGACCGGGGTGACCTGTCGGGCAACTGGACCGAGACCTCGTGTTCGAGCATGTACACGTTCACCGTCTCCCGGGCGGTCCAGCGCGGCTACGTCGACGCGACCTACCAGCCGGTGGCGGACAAGGGGTACCGGGGCGTGCTCGCCAAGGTCGGGCCGGGCCCCGACGGCCTGACCGACGTGGCCGACATCAGTGTCGGCACCAACGTCGGCGACCTCCCCTACTACCTGGGCCGGACCCGGGCCACGAACGACCTGCACGGCCTGGGCGCGTTCCTGATCATGAACGAGCAGCTGGGGCCGGTGGGCTGAGTCAGGCCCGGCGGGGCTGGGCGCCGAGGGCCGCCGACACCTCGTGGGCGGCCCGGACCACGTGCGGGGCGATCCGGCAGACCTGCTCGCGTTCCAGGTCGAACACCAGCCCGGACACGCTGACCGCGCCGACCGGTACGTTGCGGTGGTCCACCACGACCGCCGCGACGCACCGGACCCGGGACACGTTCTCCTCGTCGTCGAACGCCCAGCGCCGGACCCGGATCGTGGACAGGTGCGCCGCCAGGGTCGGTACCGTCGCGATCGTGCGCGGGGTCCGCGGCGGCAGGCCCGTCCGGCTGATGATCGCGCGCATCTCCCGGTCGGGGAGCGCCGCGAGGATCGCCTTGCCGATCGCCGTACTGTGCAGCGGGAACGTCGCCCCGACCCGGGACCGCATGCCGTACGCGCCCCGGCCGTCGAGCTTGTCGACGTACACCGCCTCGTCGCCCTGGCGGACCCCGAAGTGCACCGTGTAGCCGGACTGCTCGCACAGCGCGTGCAGGGCGGGGCGGGCCGCGCGGGCCAGGTCCGAGTCGTCCCCGGCCCGACCGGCGAGGCGGAGCACCGCCGGCCCGAGCAGGTACTCGTGCTCGTCGCCGTCGCGCACCCAGCCCAGGGCCACGAACTCCTGCAGGATCCGGTGCACCGTGGAGACCGGCAGGCCGGTCGCGCGGGCGAGCTGGGAGACCCGCCGGTGGCCGGCGAGGGCCTCCAGGACCGCCACGGCCTTCGCGATCGCGCTCGGGGTCGCGGCGGGGGCACGGTCCGGGGTCCGTGGCGGGGTCGGCATCGCGGCCGGGGTCTGGGACGCCGCCTGGGTCTGGGCCGCCGTCTGGGACGGGGTCGAGGCCTGGGCCGGGGTGCGGGTCGGCGTCGGTGCCGGGGTCCGGGTGGTGAGTGCCCTGGTCATCGGAGGTCCAGGGTGGCACCGGGCTGCCATGGAACGAACATGAACTGCCTCCTCACTGGTTGACGCTGCCCCACCCGCACCCATGTCATCGGATGACCTGCCGGTAGTGACCGTGGGTCTCGGACCGGGGCGACCGGATGGCACCCCGCTCGCGGCCCGGCCGTCACAGTGCGCGATCCGGGCGACACCGGACACCCGGGGTCACCCGTGACGACCGCACCCGGGCCGGAATGGTCACCGACGGGGCAGTTCGCGGCGGTCACAGAACGCGGTCGGGCGTGCACAGCGACTCTTTTCCGTGTGGCGGGAAAGGGTTCCCCCGAAGCGAATCTCATTCATCACTATGACTGCTGAAGCGATAGGAAGCTAGTCTTACTAACAATTGAGATCCGATGACATGACCGGGAGGGCGGGCGCCGCGCGAGGAGGCCCGCCGTGGCTCGAGGCTGCCCACC
Organism: Longispora urticae; assembly: GCF_053902585.1. Taxonomy (NCBI): domain Bacteria; kingdom Bacillati; phylum Actinomycetota; class Actinomycetes; order Micromonosporales; family Micromonosporaceae; genus Longispora; species Longispora urticae. The sequence continues at coordinate 124,996 of NZ_JAQZSH010000031.1, read as the reverse complement.
CGGCGGTCACCGGGCTCGGCCCGGCCGGCGGCACCCTGCCGGGCCGGCCGTTCCTGGACACGCGGAGGGCCCCGGACTCCGGGGAGGCGGGGCCCTCCGCGCCAGGCCACGTGGTCGGCGCTCCCCGGGTGCCGGGGCGTGTCCGCCCTGGTCAGGGGCCGGTCAGGTCGACCTTGTCGGTGATGGTCCAGCCCTGGTCGCGCACGCCGATCCAGAGCTGGTCGACCACCTCGCGCACCGGCAGCAGCTCCGCGACGATCGCGGCGATCTCGGCGGCGGCCGGGTGCCGCAGCCCCACGGTCACGTGCGGCTCGGGGTCGGTGCCGAACCGGCCGGCGTACGGGGGCATGCCCGGCCAGCGTTCCCGGGCGGCGCGGCAGAGCGGACCGAGCGGGGCGGCCGGCAGGTAGACGAAGTCCGCGGTGTGCCGGACCTCGGTGAACTCCAGCTCGACCGGCGGGTGCGCGGCCGCGAAGTCCCGCAGCCACGGCCGGCCCTCGTCCTCCAGGTCGACTACGGGCACGAACGGGTACAGCAGCGTGACGTGCGCGGGCAGCCCGGTGCGCACGGCCCGGGGGTAGTCGACGGCCACCGCCGCGAGGATCCGGTCGGCGGCCCGGACCGGGGCCACGAGCGCGGATCTGGGCTGGCCGTCCATGGTGCCTCCGGGGTGGTGGTGCGCGGGACGCCCATTGTCCCTTCCTCCTCCGGCGCCCCGGTTTCCGGTCCGGGGCGACCCGGCGGGAAAACGCGTTGCCACAGGTCGCGGCTCGGTCAGACTGGGCCGATGACCACATTCGAGACGCTGCTCGCCGAGGGTGCGGCCGTACCCGTCGAGGGTTGGGACTTCTCCTGGTTCGCCGGCCGGGCCACCGAGGAACGCCCGCCCTGGGGCTACGCGCGCCTGCTCGGGGCCCGGATGGCCACCGCCGCCGTCGCGCTCGACCTCCAGACCGGCGGCGGCGAGGTGCTCGCGACGATCCACACCGCTCCGGGGGTACTGGTCGCCACGGAGTCCTGGCCGCCCAACCTGGAGGTGGCCCGCCGCACCCTCGCCCCGCTGGGCGCGCGGGTCGTGGCGGCGGCCGACGGCGGGGACCTGCCGTTCGCGGCCGGCACGTTCGACCTGGTGACCAGCCGGCACCCCGTGACGACCCGGTGGGACGAGATCGGCCGGGTACTCCGCCCCGGCGGCGGCTACCTGTCCCAGCAGGTCGGCGTCGGCTCGGTCCGCGAACTCACCGACGCGGTCATGGGTCCGCAGCCCGTCAGCCAGGGCCGGAGCCCCGCGCGGGCCGTCGCGGCGGCGGAGGCGGCCGGCCTGGAGGTGGTGGACCTGCGGGAGGCCACGCTCCGGATGGAGTTCCACGACATCGCGGCCGTGATCGTGTTCCTGCGCAAGGTGATCTGGACCGTGCCCGGGTTCACCGTGGAGCGGTACCGGGACGCGTTGCGGGCGTTGCACGAGCGGATCGGGGCGGAGGGGCCGTTCGTGGCGCACTCGACCCGGTACCTGATCGAGGCGCGCCGCCCGGAACGCTGAGGCCGGAGGCGTCCGGCGCCCACCCGGGGAGGAGGGTGGGCGCCGGACGCGGGTCAGCGGGTGAGCAGGAACGTGAAGAAGTCCCGGTACTGCTGCACCGCGACGCGGAGCTGCTCGGTGTCCGGGGACGTCCCGTCGTTCCAGGCGTCGAGTTCGCGCTGGCGGTGGGTGAGCTCGGCGGTCAGGGTGCGAATCGCCTCGTCCACCAGGGTGCGGGCCTCACTGGCCACGGCCGACGGGTCGTCCACGAAGCGGAGCTGCAACGCCTGCCAGCGCTCGTGCAGGCCCTCGGAGGTACCGGCCGTCCAGAGCCTGCGGGCCGGTTCCGCCGGGATGGGCGACGGCTCCACGGCGTCACTGGGCGAGACGGGGTCGGGCGTCATCGCGCCGGGCACCTTCGCCGAGCCGATCGCGGTCGGCTCCTCCGGCACGGGACCGCCGACACCCGGGCCGTCGTCGGCCACGCCGGACCTGTGCGCCGGGTCGGTGTCCCCGTGCGCCCAGTGGGTGTCCTCGACCCGGCCGGCCCGGTGCGTCGGATCGGCGGTGGGATGCCCGTCGAGCCCGGACTCCCGCAGGGCGTCGTCGCCGTGGTGCCCCGAGCGGGCCGCGTCGACCTCACGGTCCGCGGCGGTCCGGGTGTCGGAGACGCCGGGTACCGGTTCCTCCGGCAGCGTGTCCCCGCTGGCCAGCAGTCGGGGCTCGTCGGCGGAGGTGCGTTCGGCGATCAGGTCGTCGGCGGAGTCCCGGGTCGCCGCTCCGCCGCTCGGGTAGAGCGTGCCCGGCTCGGTGTCCGCGGCCGGGTCCCGGCTGGGCGGGACGGTGTCGGTGGTCGGGGCGTCGGTGCTGGTCGGCTCGCTGCCCTCCCAGGTGGGCTTGGGCTTCTGGCGCCGCAGTTCGGCGGCGTCGCGGCCGGGCGTGGTGGTGGGCTTTCCTCGTCGGGAGTCGGTGTCCTTGCGCATGGTGGCCTCTCCTACCGGTGGGCGACGTCGTGGGTGGGGCCGAGCAGCTCGACGACCAGGGCGCGGTAGGACACCACGGCCTGGCGGAGCTGTTCGGTACTCGCCTCGCCGCGCTGGTTGCGCACGCTGATGGCGTGCGCCTCGCGGTACGCGCCGAGGGTGCGGGCGTGGTCGACGGACAGCTGGGCGACCTGCTCGTCGTGGTCGCCGGCCGGGTAGCCGCGCTCCTCGACCAGGCGGGTGACCAGTTCGTCGGCGGCGTCGACCGCGGGGCCGGGCTCGTCGAGGAACCGGGACTGCAGGTCCTGCCACTCGGCGGCGTACCGGGCCCGGGAGTCGGGGGTCAGCTCGCGCAGGGTGAGCTGGGCGTGCCGGCGCTCGCGGTCGCGCAGTTCGCGTTCGGCGGCGGCGCGGCTGGCCCGCTCCTCGACGACCCGGTCGTACTCGGGGCCGAACCGGTCGCGCAACGACCTGCGGCGGTAGACGGCCCAGCCGGCGAGACCGAGCACCAGCACCGCGACGAGCAGGAGCACGAACACGATGATCAGGGTGGTAGACATGGGCACCTCCTTCGTGGAGGAGATACCCGGGGGACGGTTTGTTAACCGTCGAACGCGAGGACGACCTCCAGAGTGCGCGGCCCGTGCACACCCTCGACCCGGTCGAGTTCGATGTCGCTGGTCGCCGACGGGCCGCTGATCCAGGTCAGGGGCCGGTCCGCCGCGAGGAGGGCGAGCGCGTCGGCCACGTCGCGCACGACGGTGCGTACGACGCACAGGTGGTGGTCGGGCACCAGGGTCACGGCGCGCCTGCCCTGGCCGGCGGTGCCGTCGAGCACGATCGTGCCGGTGACGGCGATGGCGACGGCGGAGGTCGTGAGTACCCCGTCGAACGTGTCCAGTTCCCGGGGCGTGAGCGGCGGGCTGTCGCGGTGCCAGTCGACGCCCGGGGTGAGCCAGGCGTCCGGCACCCCGGCGGGGGCGACCATGGCCCGGGCGCCGCGCCGGGCCACGGCCGCGGCGATCGTCGCGGGGATCTCGGCGGCGGGGACGACGTGCACCAGGGCCTTGTAGTCGCGCAGGCGCTCGGCGAACAGTTCCACGAGCCGTTCAGATCCGACGGGTACGACGTGCCGGTCGTAGCCCGGGTGCGGCCCGGTGGGAGACCCTGCCGGGTCGAGTGCCCGCCGGATCCGCCCCAGGATCTCTTCTCGCGCGGTCATGCGGAGCCCTCCCGGAGCCACCAGTCGCGGAACGACTCCTCCGGTACGGCCGGCAGGTCGCGGGTGTCGGTCCAGCCGCCGAGCGCGCCCGGCAACCGTTTCGGCTGGAGGCGGCGGGTCCGGACCGCCCAGCGTTGGGCCCAGGCCAGGCGGCGCGGCGAGCGCAGTACCCAACCGGCGAGCCCCATCGCGGCCTTCTCCGCCGGGTGTCCGCCGCCCCGCGCGACCCTGCCGCGCAGGTGCACGAGGACCTCGGGGATGTCGATCGCGACCGGGCACACGTCGTAGCAGGCGCCGCACAGGGTCGACGCGTACGGCAGCGACGCGTCGAGGGCCGAGGACGTGCCGCGCAGCTGCGGGGTGAGGATCGCGCCGATCGGGCCCGGGTAGACGGAGCCGTAGGCGTGGCCGCCGGCGCGTTCGTACACGGGGCAGACGTTGAGGCAGGCCGAGCAGCGGATGCACCGGAGCGCCTGGCGGCCGACCTCGTCGGCGAGGACCCCGGTGCGCCCGTTGTCGACGAGGACCACGTGCACGGCGGAGGGCCCGTCGCCGGGCGTGACCCCGGTCCACATCGACGTGTACGGGTTCATCCGCTCCCCCGTCGACGACCGGGGCAGCAGTTGGAGGAACACGTCGAGGTCGGCGAACGTGGGCACCAGCTTCTCGATGCCCACGATGCTGATCAGCGTCTCCGGCAGGGTCAGGCACATCCGCCCGTTGCCCTCGGACTCCACGACGACGAGGGTGCCGGTCTCGGCGACGGCGAAGTTGGCCCCGGACACGGCGACCTTCGCGGTGAGGAACCGTTCCCGCAGGTGGGTACGCGCGGCGGCGGCCAGCACGGCCGGTTCGTCGGTCAGGTCGGCGGGCGCGTCGGGCATCCGGGTGCGGAAGATCTCCCGGATCTCGGCGCGGTTGCGGTGGATGGCGGGCACCAGGATGTGCGAGGGGGTGTCGCCGCCGAGCTGGACGATGAGTTCGGCCAGGTCGGTCTCGTGCGCGGCGATCCCGGCGGCCTCCAGGGCCTCGTTGAGCCCGATCTCCTGGGTGGCCATCGACTTCACCTTGACCACCTCGGCCCACGGCGCACCGCCCGGCCGGGCCGCCGACTCACCGACCTCGGTCGCCCACGTCGGACCGCCGGCCTGCCGCACCGTCCCCGGCGCGCCTCCCGGCCCGGCGTCGGCGGCGCCCGGCACCGCGTCAGCGGCGTACGCCTCCCTGACCAGGGCGATCACGATCGCGTTGGCCTCGGCCGCGTCGCGCGCCCAGTGCACCTGTCCCCCGGCGGCGACGACGGCCGACTCGAACTGCTCCAGGTACCCGTCGAGGTGTCGCAGGGTGTGGTCCTTGACGGCCTTGGCGTGCGCGCGCAGCTCCGGCCAGTCGGGCAGCTCCCCGATCGCGGCGGCCCGCTTGTCCCGGATGGTGTGCGTGGCGTTGCGCAGGTTGGCCCGCAGCTGCGAGTCGACAGTGGACGACTCGGCGGCCCGGGGGAACGTGGGCAGCCCCAGGTAGGTGCTCACGTCGCCGCCAGGATCTCGGCGAGGTGCAGGACCCGGACGCCGGTCCGCTGCCGGGCCAGCGCGCCGCCCACGTGCATCAGGCAGGAGTTGTCGGCCGCGACCAGCACCTCCGCGCCGGTGTTCAGCACGTGTCCGACCTTGTCGGCGCACATCGCGGCGGACACGGCCGGGTTCTTCACGGCGAACGTGCCGCCGAACCCGCAGCACTCGTCGGCGGCGGGCAGGTCCACGAGCCTCAGGCCCCGCACGGCGCCGAGCAGGGTGTGCGGCCGGGAGCCGATCCGCAGGCCGCGCAGCGAGTGGCAGGTGGGGTGGTAGGTGACGGTGTGCGGGAAGTACGCGCCGACGTCGGTCACGCCGAGGACGTCGACCAGCAGCTCGGACAGCTCGTGCACCCGGAGCGCCGCGACCCGGGCGGCGAGCGCGGGGTCCCCGGCGGCCAGCCTCGGATAGGCCTCGCGGACCGTCGCGGCGCAGGAGGCGGACGGGACCACGACGGCGTCGTACCCCTCGAAGGTGTTCAGGAAGGGTTCCACCATCGGCAGCGCGTCGTAGCCGGTGTTGTGGTGCATCTGGCCGCAGCAGGTCTGCCGCAGCGGGAAGTCCACGGTGTGGCCGAGCCGGCGCAGCAGCCGCACCACGGCCTTCCCCGTCCCGGGGAACAGGGTGTCGTTGACGCAGGTCACGAACAGGGCGATCCGCATGTCACTCCCCACCCAGGTAGACCTGCCGGGCGGTCCCGGCGAAGACCGCCCGCCGCTCGGCCTCCGACAAACCGGCCAGCGCCGTCTCCGTCACTTCCACCACCCGGGGGTACGGGGCCGCCAGCGTGCACACCGGCCAGTCCGAGCCGAACATGAGCCGGTCGGGGCCGAACGTGCCGAGCGCGTGGTCGACGTACCCCGCGAGGTCCTCGGGTTTCCAGCCCGCCCACGCGGCCTCCGTGACCAGCCCCGACAGTTTCGCGACGACATTGGGCTCGGCCGCCAGCGCGGCGAACCGGTCGGCCCACGGCTGCCACGCGCCGGCCGCGATCGGCGGCTTCGCGAGATGGTCCAGCACGAACGTCACCTCCGGCAGCAGGCGGACGGCCTCGACGGCGGCCGGCAGGAGAGCCGGCGTGACCAGCAGGTCGTAGGCGAGCCCGTCGAGCGCCCGCAGGCCGGCGAGCACCTCGGGCCGGAGCAGCCAGCGCCGGTCGGGCTCGTCCTGCACCTGGTGCCGGACCCCGACCAGGGCCGCGCCGCCCGGCCCGGCCCGCAGGTCCGCGAGCTGGGCGGGCACGTCGCCGGTCAGGTCCAGCCAGCCGACCACGCCGCCGACCAGCGGGTGGTCGGCGGCCGTGGCCAGCAGTTCGCGGGTCTCGTCCAGGTCGGAGACGGCCTGCACCACGATGGTCGTGTCCACCCCGGCGGCGGCGGCCAGGGGCGCGAGCCGGTCCGGGTCGAACCGGCCCCGCAGCGGGTCGGCCCACGGGCCGTCCATCCACGGGTAGGCGCGCGTGGCGACGTCCCACAGGTGGTGGTGCGCGTCGATCCGACCCATCGTCACTCCTGCTTCCGGCCCGCGGTGATCCGTGCGAGCATCAGCGCCATCAGGATGATCGCGCCGTTGAGCGCCTGGATCCACTGCGCCGGCACCCCGGCGAGGGTGAGCACATTCTGCACGAGATACAGCAGCAGGATGCCCGTGAACGCGCCGAAGATGGTGCCCTTGCCCCCGTTGAGGCTGACGCCGCCGATCACGGCCGCCGCGAAGACCGTGAAGATGGCCTCCTTGCCCTGCGACGACGCGACCGAGGCGAGCCGTCCGGTGAGCAGCAGCCCGGCCAGTGCCGCCAGGACCCCGCCGATGATGAGGACCACCACCAGCACCCGGTCGACCCGGATGCCGGCGGCGCGGGCCGCGTCGGCGTTGCCGCCGATGGCGTAGAGGGACCGGCCGAAGCGGGTGAATCCCGCGATCACGATGAACGCCCCGAACAACGTCACCGAGATCCAGATCGAGGCGGGCAGGCCCAGCCAGACGGCGTTGCCCAGGTACAGGAACGACTCCGGCAGGTTGAAGAACGTCTTCCCGCCGCTGATCCCGGTGAGCAGGCCGCGCAGCACGATCAGCATGCCCAGGGTCACGATGAACCCGTTCAGCTGGAACTTCACGATCAACAGGCCGTTGACCAGCCCGATCAGCGCCCCGACCGCGAGGGCCACCGGCACCGCGAGGGCCGGGGGCAGCACCCCGAGGCCGTGGGTGACCCCGGGCTCCAGGACCAGCCAGGCCGCCACCCCGGGCGCGAGCCCGAACGTCGACTCCAGCGACAGGTCCATCTTCCCCGCGATCAGCACGAGGGCCTGGGCGAGGACGAGCAGCGAGATCTCCGACTGCTGCTGGAGCACGTTGACCAGGTTGTCCCAGTGCAGGAAGACCGGGTTCACCAGGTACCCGACGATGGCGATCACGATGATCGCCGGCACCAGGGCCAGGTCGCGGAGCCGGGCGAGCCGCAGCCCCCCGGTCGCCGGAACAACAGTCATGACACACCTTCCATGGCGGCGATCAGTGCGTGGTCGTGCCAGCCGCGGGGCATCTCGTCCACGATGGTTCCCTTGTAGAGCACGAGAACCCGGTCGGCGGGGCGCAGGTCGTCCAGGTCGTCGGAGACGATCAGGACCCCGGCGCCCCGGGCCGCGGCGTCGGTGGCGGCGGCCAGCAGGGTCTCCTTGGCGCGGACGTCCACCCCGGCGGTGGGTTGCAGCAGGACCAGGGCGGTCGGGTCGTTGGCCAGCGCCCGGGCCATCACGACCTTCTGCTGGTTGCCCCCGGACAGGTCCTGGACGGGCTGTTCGGGGCCGGCGGCCTTGATGCCCAGCTCCCGGATGGCCCGCTCGCCCAGGGCCGTGCGGCGGGCGGCGCTGAGGAAGCCCCACCGGCCGAGCCGGCCGGGCACGGTCATCGTGGCGTTCTCGGCGATGGACAGCCCCGGGACCAGGCCCTCGTGGTGCCGGTCCTGGGGCACGAAGCCCACCCCGGCGGCCAGCGCGTCCGGCACGCTGCCCGACCGCAGCCGCCGGCCGCCGACCTCGACGGTGCCGGTGGTCGCCGGGCGCAGTCCGACGACGGTCTCGGCGGCGGCCATCTTGCCCGAACCCCCCGATCCGGCCAGCCCCACCACCTCCCCCGGCGCGACGGACAGCGACAGCCCGGCGAACACCCCGGCCACGGACAGGTCGTGCACCCGCAGCGCCGGCACCGCGCCCGCCGCCGGGGCCGGCCGGTCACCGGGCATCGCGATCAGGCCCGCCGCCTCGCCGGTCATGGCGGCCACCAGGTCCGGCTTGGGCAGGTCGGCCACCGGGGCGGTGAGGATGTGCCCGGCGTCGCGCATCACGGTCACCGTGTCGCACACCTGGTACACCTCCTCCAGGTGGTGGCTGATGAACAGGAACGTGACGCCCTGTTCGCGCAGCGCCGTCATCCGGTCGAACAGGCCCGCGATGGCCTGGCCGTCGAGCTGGGCGGTCGGCTCGTCGAGGATGATGAACCGGGAGCCGTACGACAGCGCCCGGGCGATCTCCACGAGCTGGCGCTGCTCGACGGGCAGCTCGGCCGCCGGTACCCGGACGTCGACGTGCACGTCCCAGGTCTCCAGCAGCTCCCGGGCCTGGCGGCGGACGCTCCCCCAGCCGATCAGTCCGCCGCGGGTGTGCGCCTGCCGGTTCAGGAACACGTTCTCCGCCACCGAGAGCGACCCGATGATGGTGGACTTCTGGTACACGCAGGCGACGTGCGAACGCCAGCCCTCCCGGTCGCCGATCGGCGGGGCGGGTGTCCCCCCGAAGGACACCGAACCGGTGTCGGGCGCCTGGAGCCCCGTCAGCAGGGACACCAGCGTGGACTTGCCGGCGCCGTTGCGGCCGACCAGGGCGTGGATCTCCCCCGGTTCGACCCGGAGGGACACGTCACGCAGGGCGACGGTGACGCCGTAGCGTTTCGACACCGCCTCCGCCGCGACGACGGGAGGGCTGGGATTCGTCATTTGATCTGGTTCCCCCACAGCGCGGGGTCGTCGGACTTCTTCGAGCCCGGGAACGACCCGTCCTTGGTGACCAACGGGGCGGGGAGCTGGTCCTCCATCAGGCCTGGCCGGACCCCGACGATGGTGGAGTCGTGGTCGGTCGCGCCCAGCTGGAACGTCTTGCCGTCGATGGCGGCCTTGACGTAGAACAGCGCCCACTTGGCGTACAGGTCGGCGGGCTGGGAGACCGTGGCGTCGATGTCGCCGTCCGCGATGGCCTTGAGCTCCTGCGGGATGCCGTCGTTGGACACGATGAACACGTGCTTCGGGTCGCTCGGCGGGACCAGCATGCCCTTCTGCTTGAGCACCTGCAGGGTCGGGTTGAGGAACACGCCGCCGGCCTGCATGTAGATGCCCTTGAGGTCGGGGTGCGCGGCGATCGTGGTCTGGAGCTTGTTGGCCGCGACGTCGCCCTTCCAGTCCGTGGCCAGGCCGATGACCTGCACGTTCGGGAACTTCTTCTTCATGCAGTCGTTGAACGCCTCGGTCCGGTCCCGGCCGTTGATCGACGCAAGGTCGCCCTGGAGCATCGCGACCTTGCCCTTGCCCTCGAGCTTCGCGCCGAGGAAGTCGCAGGCCTTGGTGCCGTAGGCGCGGTTGTCGGCGCGGACCACCATGAACACGTCGCCGACGTCGGGCCGGGTGTCGACGGTGACCACCGGGATCTTCTTCGCCTTGAGCTGGGCGAGGGTGGGCGAGATGGCGGCGGTGTCCTGCGGGGCCATCACGACGCCCTTGACGCCCTGGCTGATCAGCGCCTGGATGTTGGCGGCCAGCTTGGCGACGTCGTTCTCCGAGTTGGAGGTCTTCAGTTCCAGCCCGAGGGACTTGGCCTGCTCCGGGGCGTACTTGATGTAGGAGTTCCAGAAGTCGGAGTCCGACCGCGGGTAGTCGACCCCGACGACGGAGCCTCCGGAGCTGGCCTTGTCGGTGGAGTTGCCGCAGCCGGTGACGACGAGAGCCAAGGCGGCGAGTACCGCTGTCGCGATGCGTTTCATGATCGTGCTCCTTCGGGGGGCGGGGTGGGGCGGATCCGTAGTCCGGCCATGCCGCCGTCGACGGCGAGGGAGATCCCCGTGACGGCGGAGGCGGCCGGGCTGGCCAGGTAGGCGATCGCGTGCGCGACCTCCTCGGCGGTGACGAGCCGTCCGCTGGGTTGGCGGGCGGCCAGCGCCGCTCGTTCCGCCTCGGGGTCAGCCGCGGCGGCGAGCAGCCGTTCCACCCAGGGTGTGGCCGCCGTGCCCGGGTTCACGCACGTGACCCGGACGCCCTCGCGGACGTGGTCGGCGGCCATGGCCAGGGTGAGCGAGAGGACGGCGCCCTTGGTGGCCGAGTACAGGGCGCGGTTCGGGAGGCCTGCGGTGGCCGCGATCGAGCAGGTGTTGACGATCGCGGCGTGCGCCGACGCCCTCAGGTGCGGCAGGGCCGCCCGGGAGACCCGGACCATGCCGGTCACGTTGACGTCGTACACCCGGGCCCACTCGGCGTCGTCGTTGTCCTCGACGGTGCCGGCCGCGCCGATGCCGGCGTTGTTGACCACGATGTCGAGTCCGCCGAACGCGGCGACGGCGGCGGCCACGGCGGCCCGGACGGACGCGTCGTCGGCGACGTCGGCGCGCAGGCCGAGCAGGGGGGCCGGGACGTCGGTGCCCAGGTCGAGGGTGGCGACGTTCGCGCCCCGCTCGGCGAGCAGCAGCGCCGTGGCCAGGCCGATGCCCGACGCGCCGCCGGTGACCAGGGCGGACAGGCCCGCGAAGTCGTTCATCGGGCCTCCCCGCCGAGCTGCCACGCCGCGCCGTCCGGGTAGGAGTAGGTGGCCAGGGCTTCCGGCAGCATCCGCGCGGACATCCCCGGCGCGGTCGGCGCGAGGTAGTGCCCGTCGACGATCCGGACCGGGTCCGCGAAGTGCTCGTGCAGGTGGTCGACGTACTCGATCACCCGGTCCTCGACGGTGCCCGACACGGCCACGTAGTCGAACATGGACAGGTGCTGGACCAGTTCGCACAGGCCCACTCCCCCGGCGTGCGGGCACACCGGCACCCCGAACTTCGCGGCCAGCAGCAGGATCGCCACGTTCTCGGTGACCCCGCCGACCCGGCACGCGTCGAGCTGCACGACGTCGACGGCGCCGGCCTGCAGCAGCTGCTTGAACATGACCCGGTTGTGGGTGTGCTCGCCGGTGGCGACCTTGACGGGGGCGACGGCCCGGCGGATCGCGGCGTGCCCGAGGATGTCGTCCGGGGACGTGGGTTCCTCGATCCACCACGGGTCGTAGGGCGCGAGGCGTTCCACCCACTCGATGGCCTGGTCGACGTCCCAGCGCTGGTTGGCGTCGACGGCGATCCGGATGTCCGGGCCGACGGCGTCGCGGGCGAGGGCGAGGCGGCGCAGGTCCTCGTCGAGGTCGGCCCCGACCTTGAGCTTGATCTGGGTGTACCCGTCGGCGACGGCCTCCCGGGCCAGCCGGACCAGTTTGTCGTCGGTGTAGCCGAGCCAGCCGGGCGTGGTGGTGTAGGCGGGGTAGCCCGTCGCCCGCAGCCGGGCCTCCCGGGAGGCCCGCCCGGAGACCCGGCTCTTGAGCAGGTCCAGGGCCTCGGACGGGGTGAGCGCGTCGGTCAGGTAGCGCCAGTCGACCAGGTCGACGATCTTCTCCGGGGAGTAGTCGGCGAGCAGTTTCCACACCGGCTTGCCCGCGACGACCCCGGCGAGGTCGAACGCGGCGTTGACCAGGGCGGCGACGGCCATGTGCGAGGCGCCCTTCTCGGGGCCCAGCCAGCGCAGCTGCGAGTCCCCGGTCAGCCGGCGGGAGAACTCGCCCAGGTCGTCGAGGTCGAGTTCGCGGCCGACGACGAGGGGGGCGTGGGCGTGGATCGCGGCGGCGCACACGTCGTTGCCCCGGCCGATGGTGAAGCAGAAGCCGTGGCCCTCGCCGGCGTCGGTGCGCAGGACGACGTACGCGGCCGAGTAGTCGGGGTCGGGGTTCATCGCGTCGGAGCCGTGCAGCTCGCGGGAGGTGGGGAACCGGATGTCGCGGACATCGAGGCCGGTGACGGTGACTCTCATGCCTGGCCCACCGTCTGGCGCTGCCGGCCGAGGCGGTCGATCTCGACCTCGACGGTCATGCCGGCGCGCAGGTACGCGGACTCGCCGATGCCGAGGGCGACCCCCGCGGGCGTCCCCGTGTTGATGACGTCCCCGGGTTCGAGCACCATGAACTGGCTGAGGTACTCGACCACCTCGTACACCCCGAAGATCATGTTCTTCGTGTTGCCGTTCTGGCGGAGTTCGCCGTCGACCCACAGCCGCATGCCGAGGTCCTGCGGGTCGCCCACCTCGTCGGCGGTGACCAGCCACGGGCCGAGCGGGTTGAACGTCTCGCAGGACTTGCCCTTGTCCCAGGTGCCGCCGCGCTCCAGCTGGAACTCGCGCTCGGAGACGTCGTTGCTGACCGCGTACCCGGCGATGACGCCGGCCGCGGCGCCCGGCTCCAGGTAGCGGGCGGTCGCGCCGATCACGACGGCCAGCTCGACCTCGTAGTCGGTCCTGCGGCTGCGGCGCGGGACGAGCACCTCGTCGTCCGGCCCGACCACCGTGTTGGCGGCCTTCATGAACACGACGGGTTCGGTGGGGATCGCAGCGCCACTCTCCTCCGCGTGGTCGCGGTAGTTCAGGCCGACGCAGACGACCTTGCCGGGGCGGGCGACCGGCGACCCGTACCGCACGGGGCCGGTGATCTCCGGAAGCGAACGCGCGGCGCGCACCCGGTCGGGGCCGCCGCCGGCCAGGAACGCGCCGTCGATGTCGCCGGTGAGGCCGGAGAGGTCCAGCAGGCGGCCGTCTTCGGCGAGCAGCGCGGGGCGTTCGGCGCCGCTGGGTCCCACGCGGAGTAACTTCACGGGGAGGGCCTCCTTTGAGTAATCCGATCACTTGGCAAGTCATCTGATGTCTTGATGGCATCATCCAAGCACCTACCAGGCCTCTGAGCGCAAGACCCCGTAATAAATTCGTTACATTGAGGTAACTGGTCAGATGACTTGGCGGCAGGCAGGATGATGGGCAGACCATCCAGCGAAGGAGCACCCGAGTGACCGAGGACCAGGCCCGCACGACCGTCACCGACCGGGCGCTCGCGCGGATCAAGGAGATGATCGCCAGCGGTGAGCTGGAGCCCGGCCAGCGCCTGCCCGTCGAGAAGGACCTCGCCGAGGCGCTCGGGCTGTCCCGCAGCTCCATGCGCGAGGCCATCCGCGCCCTGACCGTCCTGGGCATCCTGGAGGCCCGGCACGGCGCCGGGGTCTACGTGACCAAGCTCGGCCCGTCCGACCTCCTGGAGGCCTTCGGGGTGGTCGCCGAGATCTCCCAGGGCGCCACGCTGCTCGACCTGGTCCGGGTCCGCAAGATCCTGGAACCGGCCGCCGTGGCCACCGCCGCCGCCCGGATCACCGAGGTCGACCTCGCCCGGCTCCGCGAGGAGATGGCCGCGATGGCCCGGGTCGACACCGCCGAGGAGTTCATCGGCCACGACCTGACCTTCCACCGGATCATCAACGAGGCCGCCGGCAACCCGGTGCTCACCGCCATCCTCGGCGGCCTGAGCAGCCGCACCCTGCGGACCCGGGTCTGGCGCGGCCGGCGCGAGGAGGGCGCGATCCCGCGCACCCTGGAGGAGCACGAGCACATCTACCGCGCCCTGGCCAGCCGCGACCCCGAGGACGCCCGCACCGCCGCCGCCGTGCACATCACCTCCGTCGAGGAGTGGGTCCGCCGGCAGGTCGCCGCGGAGGGCGAGCACTGATGCGGGTCGCCCTGCACACCCGGCTGCGGCCCGGTGCCGAGGAGGAATACCTCAGAGCCCATCAGGGGGTACCGGAGGAGCTGCTCGCCGCCATCCGCGCCGCCGGGGCCACCGAGTGGACGATCTGGCGCTCCGGACTCGACCTGTTCCACCTCGTGGAGTGCGCCGACTACGACCTGCTGCTCCGCTCGCTGGCCGGGCTGCCGGTGAACATCGCGTGGCAGGCGCGGATGGCGGAGCTGCTCGACGTGGCGCACGACTACTCGGCCGACGGGGCGGCCGCCGGCCTTCCGGTCGCATGGAAGCTGCCGTGAACCCGGGCGAGCGGGTCCGGCTCGGTCACAGCGACCTGAGCGTCACCCGGCTCGGGCTGGGGCTCGCCCCGATCGGCGGGCTGTTCACCGCCGTCCCCGACGAACAGGCCCTCGCCACCGTCGACCGGGCCTGGGAGCACGGCCTGCGCCTCTACGACACCGCCCCGCTCTACGGCTACGGCCGCTCCGAACAGCTCGCCGGCCGCGCGCTGTCCCCCCGCCCCCGCGACGAGTACGTGCTGGCCACCAAGGTCGGCCGGCTCCTCGTCCCCGGCGGCGGCGACACCCAGGAGTTCTGGGCCGGCCCGCCCACCGGCCTCGCGCCCCGGATCGACTTCTCGTACACCGGCGTGCACGACTCGCTCGCCGCCAGCCTCGACCGGCTCGGCCTCGCCCGGATCGACGTCCTGCACGTGCACGACCCCGACGAGCACTACGACGACGCGGTGGCCGGCGCGTTCAGGGCCCTGGCCGAGCTGCGGGCCGACGGGGTGATCGGCGCCGTGTCCGTGGGGATGAACCAGGCCGCGATGCTCGCCCGGTTCGTGCGCGAGATGGCCGTGGACTGCGTGATGCTCGCCGGCCGGTACACGCTGCTCGACCAGTCCGGCCTCGACGAGCTGCTGCCACTGTGCGCCGGGCAGGGGGTCGGAGTGCTCGCGGCCGGCGTCTACAACTCGGGCCTGCTGGCCGATCCGCGCCCCGGTGCCCGGTACGACTACGGGCCGGCCGCCGCGGACCTGCTCGACCGGGCGCTGGCGATGGCGGAGGTGTGCGCCCGGCACGACGTGCCCCTCCGGGCGGCGGCGTTGCGGTTCGCGCTCGGGCACCCGGCGGTGACGAGCGTGGTGGTCGGGGCGCGCACCCCGGAGGAGGTCGACGACAACGCGGCGATGTTCGCCATGGACATCCCCGAGGGGCTGTGGCGGGACCTGCGGACGGCCGGGCTGCTGCCGGAGGGCGTGCCGACGCCGTAGGGGCTCGACGCGGTCACGGTCGGTCGCTGCCCCCGCACAACCGTGCGGCCCGGCACCGCCACCGCGCTGCACGGCGGTGCGGCCCGGCACGGTCACGGCTTGCGCGGTGCGGACCTGGTCACGGCAGGTGCCGGGCCTCCGTGGTCCGGGCCGGGTCCTCGTGCGGGCGGAACGCGCCGTGGTCCGGGACGCCCGCGCGCCGGTCCGCCGCGACGAGGACCAGGACGAGCCAGGAGCCGGCGAGCAGGTATCCGGCGAGGACGTCGGTGAGCCAGTGCGCGCCCAGGTACAGGCGGCTGAGGCCGACCGTGGACGCCAGGACCGCCGCGCCCACCGACAGCACGGTGCGCGCCCGGCAGGGCCCGACCTGCCGGTACACCAGGAAGAGGAGCACCCCGAGGGTGACCGTCGTGTTGGACGTGTGCCCGGACGGGAACGAGAAGTCCGGGCCGGTCACGTCCACCTCGCTGAACGGCGGCCGGGCCCGCCCGTCGAGGACCTTCACCGCGAACGTGAGCAGGGCGTTGCCGCCGACCGCGAGCGCGACGAGCCCCGCCGGCCACCAGGACCGGGCCCGCCGGCTCAGGGTGACGGCGCCGGCGATCCCGAGCGGGATCAGGAAGTAGATGCTGCCCAGGGTGGTGGCGACCGTCATCAGCGCGGTCAGCGGGCCGGTGCGGTGCCCGGCGAGGAAGTCCAGCACCGGGACGTCGAGGCGGGCCGGGCCGAGGTCGGCGCGGACGCACACCCACACCGCGAGGAACAGCACCGCCAGGCCCGCCGAGACCGCGACCCGGGCCCCGCTGCGCCTGTCCATCCCCCCATCCTCCCGATTCGCCCTGGTAGAGGGGTGGAGGTTGCGGAATCCGCGCGTGTCCCGCAGCGCGCGCCCAGTGACGGGGTCGGGGCCGCCCCGTCGGGCGACCAGCGGGCCGGGGCCGCCGCACCGGGCTGGATCAGTGCAGGTCAGCGGGAGTCGAAGCGGGTGCGGGCGGCCTCCACGGCGGCCGTGTTGTGTTCGGCCCAGACCTGGAGGGCCTCGAGGGGTACCCGCACGCCCCGGCCCAGCTCCGTGAGCGCGTACTCGACGCTCGGCGGGGTCGTCGGGTGCACGGTCCGGTCCACGAGCCCGTCGCGTTCCATGGCGCGCAGGGTCGCGGTCAGCACCTTCTGGCTGATCCCGTCGAGCCGGCGGCGCAGGTCCGCGAACCGGACCGGCCCGTCGCCGAGGGCGCTGATCGTCAGGAGGGTCCACTTGTCGCCGACCATGCCGAGGACCAGCCGCGCCGGGCAGTCCTCCCGGTAGCTGTCGTCCCAGGTGGTTTCCATCCGGTACCCATAGCACAATCTTGTGCCTCCTTACCAGGAGTGACCGGGGACCCGAGGATGGGGGAATGCGCGCGATCCAGGCCGACAGCTACGGCCCACCCGACGTCCTGCACCTCGTCGACCTGCCCGTTCCGGTCCCCGGCCTGAGCGAGGTGCTGGTCCGGGTGGCGGCGGCCGGGCTCAACCCGACGGACCTCGGTTCCCGGGCCGGGGAGTCGGCGGAGTTCTACGGGGCCGGCCCGCACGTCTGGGGCTGGGACATCTCGGGCACGGTGGCGGCGGTCGGCCCCGGCGTGGCGTCGTGGCGGGTCGGCGACGAGGTGTACGGCATGCCCCGGTTCCCGGCCCCGGCGCACGGCTACGCGGAGTACGTGGCCGCGCCGGCGCACCAGCTCGCCGCGAAACCGGCCCGGCTGGACCACGCGCACGCCGCCGGCCTGCCGCTCGCCGGGCTCACGGCGCTCCAGCTGCTGGACCTGACCGGGGTGTCCGCCGGCCACCGGGTGCTGGTCAACGCGGCGGCCGGCGGGGTCGGGCACCTGGCGGTGCAGCTGGCGAAGGCCCGGGGCGCGTACGTGCTGGGCACCGCGCGGGCCGTCAACCACGGGTTCCTCCGGTCGCTGGGCGTGGACGAACCCGTCGACTACACGGTGCCCGGCGCGCTCGACGGCCTCGACGCCGACGTGGTGCTCGACGCGGCCGGGGCCGAGGGCGCGGTGGCGGCGGTCCGGGACGGCGGGGTGTTCGGCTGGTTGCACGTGGACGTGTCGGAGGAGCTGGCCGCCGCCGCGCGGGCCCGCGACATCGGGATCGCCGCGCACCTGGTGCACCCGGACGGCCACGGGCTGGCCCGGCTCGGGGCCCTGGTGGACTCAGGGGCGCTCCGGGTGGAGCTCGCGGGGGTGTTCCCGCTGGCGGAGGCCGCCCTGGCACACGGGGCGCTGGCCACCGGCCGGGTACGCGGGAAGCTCGTGCTGACCCTGTGACGGCGCGGCGGGGATCATCGAGACGCCGCCGGGCCCGGTACCCGTGAAAGGAAGGGGTTGAAGTGTTCGGCCACCAGGTCGGCCACCCCTTCCGCGTCGCGGGAGCCGTCGACCTCCAGGACCCGGATGCCGAGCGCGGTGGCCCGCTCGACGGCGTCGGCGGTGATCAGCGCGTCCCGGGCGATCCGGTTGCGCTGGCCGCGTTCCGGGTCGGCGACGTCGTGGGTGAACTCGCGGGCCCGGTCGAGGTGGACGAGCTGGTGCCGCCGCCAGTCCTCCGTGGGCACCATGACGAGCACCTGCCGGAGGTCGGCGACGATCGGGGCGACGAGTTCGGGGCGCAGTCCCCAGCCCTCGGCGAGGACGGGCTGCCCGGAGACGAGGGCGCGCAGGTCGTCGAGGGTGTACTCGAACCGGGTCGGGAACCCGGCCAGCACCTCGGCCGCCATCCGCTCCGGCGTGTTGTCCACCCAGATCTCGTCGTCGGTGCGGAGGTCGGCGAGGCCCCGGGCGGCCAGCCGGTCCTGGTGGCCCCGGATGTTCGGGTAGTCGAAGTGGTAGGCGCACAGGCCGTAGCGGTGGGCGAGCAGGTTGCTGACGGTCGACTTGCCGGCCCACTGGCCGCCGCCGATCCAGAGGGCGCGGCCAAGTGTTCCGAAGGGGTCCCAGGTCATGGGCACGATTCTGACCAGCGCTTTTGCGAAGATCAAGTCTTGTTTTCCGTTCTGCGGCGTGATGAAGTATGGGAGAGAGGGGAACTGGGCACGCCTCAGCCGGGACAATGGGCTGCGATGACCGCCGACGAGAGGGCCCCTCGATGATTCCCGCGCCGTTCCGCGCCGCCGAGAACCGCTACGACACGATGGAGTACCGGCGCACCGGGCGCAGCGGCCTCAAGCTCCCCGCCGTCTCCCTCGGCCTGTGGCACAACTTCGGCGACGACAAGCCCCTCGACACCCAGCGGGCGATCCTGCGCCGCGCGTTCGACCTCGGGGTCACGCACTTCGACCTGGCGAACAACTACGGGCCGCCGTACGGGGCCGCCGAGGCCAACTTCGGGCACCTGTACGCGCAGGACTTCCGGCCCTACCGCGACGAGCTGGTGCTGTCCACCAAGGCGGGCTACGACATGTGGCCCGGCCCGTACGGCGAGTGGGGCTCGCGCAAGTACCTCCTCGCGAGCCTCGACCAGTCCCTGGCCCGGATGGGCGTCGACTACGTGGACATCTTCTACTCGCACCGGTTCGACCCGGACACCCCGCTCGAGGAGACCATGGGCGCGCTGGCCACCGCCGTGCGGCAGGGCAAGGCGCTCTACGTCGGGATCTCCTCCTACAGCGCCGAACGGACCCGGGAGGCGGCCGCGATCCTCGCCGACCTGGGGGTGCCGCTGCTGATCCACCAGCCGTCGTACTCGATGCTGAACCGCTGGATCGAGGACGACGGGCTGCTGGACACCCTCGCGGACGTGGGCGCCGGGTGCATCGGGTTCGCGCCGCTCCAGCAGGGGCTGCTCACCGACCGGTACCTGAACGGGATCCCCGGGGACTCGCGCGCCGCCCAGGGCAAGTCCCTCGACCCGCACGCGCTGACCGACGCGATGATCGGCAAGCTGCGGGCGCTCAACGGGATCGCGGAGCGGCGCGGGCAGTCCCTGGCCCAGCTGGCGCTGACGTGGCTGCTGCGGGACGACCGGGTGACCTCGGCGCTGATCGGGGCGTCGTCGGTGGCCCAGTTGGAGAACAACCTGGCGGCGGTGCGGGGGCCGAAGCTGACGGCGGAGGAGCTGACGGAGATCGACCGGCACGCCACCGACCGGGCGAACCTGTGGCAGGAGTCCAGCGACGCATGAGGTGTGGGGCACGTCCTGACGGGCGTGCCCCACAACCACTACCGGGCCTCGTTGTAGGCCTCCGTCAACCAGGTGACCGCCTGGTCGACCCGCCCCACCAGCACCGCGTGCTCCGCGTCCGAGGTGAGTTTCGCCGTCGACGGCATCGCGGCCGGCCCGCCCTCGGCGATGGCCTTCTGCGCCACGTCCCGGGCCACGGACACCACCACGTCGTCCTGCGCGAACGAGTCCCGCGAGGACCGGTTCAGCGCCACCCCGGCGTCCCGCAGCGCCGCCAGCACCTCCTTCGGCGTGCGCACCGAACCGTCGGAGTTCCACAGCCGGGCCTTCAGCGCCTGGTCCAGGGCCTTCACCGCGGTGGCGATGTCCCGGTCACCATGGATTCCGGCGAGCTGGTCGCGCACCTTCCGCAACCGGTCCTTCGCCGGGTCGGTCCGCAGCCCCCAGCCGTACGCGTACAGCGGGTCGTACGTCGCGTCGCCCACATTGGACGGCAGCTGGCTCTCGCTGCGCGCCCAGGTCACCGGCAGCCTTCCGGTGAACGGCCGGTCCCCGAACAGCACGTCGGCGACGCCCGCGCCCTCACTGCCGGGCAGCCAGGAGGCCACGACACCCCGGGCGGCGGGCACGATGCCGGTGATGTCCAGCGGCCGGCCCGACACGGTGAGGACCACGCACCTCATGGCCGCGCACACGGTGTCCACGGCCGCCCGGTCGGCGACCGAGAGCTGGAGCGAGTGGCCGTTGCCGACGTCGCCGAGGCCCTCGGCGTACGGGGTCTCGCCGACGACCACCACGCCGACCGTGTGCCCCGTGGTCGGGGCCGACGCGTCGCGGCTGTAGGTGACGGTGGCCTTCGGGGCGACCTGGCGGATGCCGGCGAGGATGGTGGTGCCCCGGTTGGCGTTGCCGGACCCGCCCTGCCAGGTCAGGGTCCAGCCGCCGGTCTGGTTGCCGAGGTCGTCGGCGTTGGAGCCGGCCACGTACACCTTGGCGGTCTTCGACAGGGGCAGCACGCCGTCGTTCTTCAGCAGCACCTGGGACGCGGCGGCGGCCCGGCGCGCGACGTCGCGGTGCGCCGCGTTGCCGATCTCGCCGAGGTGGGTCCGGTCGGCGTAGGGCTGTTCGAACAGGCCGAGGGCGAACTTCTGGGTCAGGATCCGGGCCACCGCGTCGTCGATCCGCGCGCCGGACACCTCACCCGTACCCGCCAAGGCCGTGAGGCTCTCGGTGAAGTCCTTGATCGCGTAGGGCACCATCACCATGTCGATGCCCGCGTTGACACTGGTCCTCACGTCGCTGCGGTAGTCGCCGGGGATCTGGTCGATGCCCTGCCAGTCGGAGATCACGAAACCCTTGAACCGCAGATCCCCTTTGAGGACGCCGGTGATCTGGTCGGCCCGCGCGTGCATCTTCACGGGGGCGGCGTCGGTGCCGAGCACCTGGAGACTGGAGTAGGACGGCATCACGGTGCCGACCCCCTTGTCCACGGCGGTGCGGAACGGCGCGAGGTGCACGGCGTCGAGCTGCGCGGCCGTACCCCGCGTGACGCCCTGGTCCGTGGTGTAGGTGCCCGTGGTCGAGGAGCCGTAGGCGGTCCCGCCGTCGCCGAGGAAGTGCTTGGCGGTGCCGAGTACGGCGGTGGGGTCGGCGAGCCGGCCGTCGTTCTGCAACCCGTCGATGATGGTGGCCAGCTGCTGGACGAGCGCCGGGTCCTCCCCGAACGCCTCGTAGGACCGGCCCCAGCGTTCGTCGCGGGTCACGCACACGCACGGCGCGAACGCCCACGGCACCCCGGTCGCCCGGGTCTCGGTCGCGGTGACCCGGCCGGTCTCCTTGACCAGCGCGGGGTCGCGGGTCGCGCCCAGCCCGAGGTTGTGCGGGAACACGGTCGCGCCGAGCAGGTTGTTGTTGCCGTGCACGGCGTCGATGCCGTAGATCAGCGGGATCTGCAAGGGGGTGGCGCGGGCGTGCAGCTGGAAGTCGTCCACCATGTCGGCCCACGCGACCGGCGTGTTCGGGCTGGGCACCGAGCCGCCGCCGGACAGCAGCGAACCGAGCCGGTAGGTGACGATGTCGCCGCCGTTGCCGACGGCCGCGCGCTCGGCCTGGGTCATCTGGCCGACCTTGTCCTTGAGGGTCATCCGGGACATCAGGTCCGCGACCCGGTGCCCGACGGGCAGGTTCCGGTCCAGGTACGGGAGGCCGTGCGCGTTGATCACCACCGTGGCGGTGCCGGAGCCCAGCGTCGCGCCGGTCGCCGTCAGCGTCACCGGGATGGTCTTCCCGATCGAGGCCGGGGTGCCGGCCGTGGTGACGACGGGCACGGTGCGGGTGGTCCCCGACGGGGTGCCCGCGGGGAAGGAGAGCGTGCCGTCGCCGGCCGTGTAGTCGACGCCCGGCACGGCCGTACCGCCGCCGAGGACGTAGCGCACGGTCACGTCCCCGCCGATCGGGCCGCCGCCGGGCTGGGTCACGGTCACCCCGACCTGGACGGTCCCCCCGGCGTCGGTCACGTACGCGTCGGTGGCCACGCCCACGCTGGACACCGCCGAGCCGTACAGCGCGACCTCGTCGAACAGCAGCTCACCGGTACTGCCGCCCGGCAGGTTGACCGCGTAGCCCCACATCTCCGTCAGGGTGAGGCTGCCGTCGGTCGGCGCGCCGGACGGCTGGTAGTCGGTACGCTTCACGAACCCGCCGAACGGCACCCTCACCTGCTGCCAGCCGGCGGCCGTGTCGGTGAACCAGGCCTGGAACAGCTCCGAGTGCTCGCCGTCGGTCCCGCCGTCCTTCAGTTCGAACTCGACCCGCTGGCCCGAGCCGGTGCCCTTCACCCAGAAGCTGAAGCCGCCGTAGGTGGTCCAGTCCCCCGACGCCGGCAGGTTGTGGCTGAACCCGCCCCAGGCGCCGACGGTGTAGACGGCGCTCAGCGCGTGGTTGTCGGCCCCCGCGCCGGGCCGGTCGGCGGCGGGGGCCTGGGTCAGCTTGGGCCGGCTGGCCGCGTCGGCCCCGAACGGGAAGATGCCGGGGCTGGTCTCGGTGATCGGCGGCGTGCCCTCGAAGTCGGCGACCACGGCCGGGGCCGGCACCGCCTGGGCGGGCACCGAGGAGACCAGTGTCGCGACCAGGGCGGCGCCGGCCAGCGCGGCCGCCAGCCGTCGCCGGGCGGGAATACGTGGATACATGGGACACACCTCTCCGGGTACCAGAGTGAGAGAGCGCTCTCTGGCGCAGAGTAGGGGTCCCCGTACCCACCGGTCAAGCATTGACGCCGTTCGCTGTCAGGCGGGGTTGTTCGCGTGCGTGAACGTCTCCCACGCGAGGAAGTGGCTCACGCCGGCCGGCCGCTTCGACTCCGTGTACCGCTGCGTGGTCGGCATGTCCAACCCGGACCGGGTGTGGAACGCGTTGAACCCCACCTCCGTCACCGGCCCCAGCCCCTTCTTCACCGAGCCCCCGCACAACGAGGCGGGTACGGCCGTGCCCAGCTCGTAGCGGGCGTGGAAGTACAGGGCCTGGGTGAGCCGGGGCTGGGCCTCCGCGTACAGGTCCAGGCCCTGGTGGCGGGCCGTCTCCGCGACGTGCGCGATGGCCGCCAGGCCCCAGCCCGTGTGGCCGAAGTCCCGGCACGTCTCCTGGGCCAGGCCGTCGGTGAAGGTGGACTGGCCCTGCCAGTACCCGATGAGCTCGCTCCTGGTGTCGATCGACGGACAGTTGGCCGGGTAGCGGGGCAGCGCGCCGTCGGAGGCCAGGTAGATGTACGCCGGCAGCCGGGCCCGCCACGTCGCCACCGCCCGGTCGAAGACGGCCCGGTCGTCGAGGAACACCGCGATCCCGATGGCCGCGTCGGTCATGATGAGCTCCCAGTTGCCGTTCTTGCAGCCCACGTTGCTCGTCACCTCGGGCAGGTAGACGGTGCGCAGCGTCGAGGCGAACCGGTTGACCTGCGGCCACGACGTGTAGGTGTGCCGGATCAGCTCGGCGGCCCGGGAGAAGTTCGCCCCCGCCCAGCCGGACTGCAGCGGGGCGTTGGTGTTCGTGTGGTCCCGGATCACCGCCGACCAGGCGTCCATGATCGCGATCGACTTCTGCGCGTGCTTCGGGTCCTTCGTGACATACCAGAGCAGCGCCTGGGTGTACGCGGCCATCGCGTCCTCGCGCTCGTCCGAGCAGCCGTTGTTCGGGTTGGACGACGAGCCGCACTCCACGACGGCGCGCGGCCTCGGGGTCCAGGACAGGGACGCGTAGGAGCTGGTGCGCATCGCGTCGTAGGCGGACTTCCAGGGTTGGGCGCCGGCGAGGGCCTTGGAGCGGGCCAGGTCGAGTTGGGGGCGGGAGAGGAGGACGCCGGGGTGCTGGAAGGCGGCGGCCGAGGGCTGTCCGGCGGCCGGGGCGGCGCCCGGTGTCGAGTGCGTGGCCGATGCCTGATGGGCGGCGGCAGGGGTCGGCAGGAGGAGGGTGGCGGTCGCCAGGACGGCCGTGACCAGGT
Source organism: Longispora urticae (assembly GCF_053902585.1). Classification (NCBI taxonomy): domain Bacteria; kingdom Bacillati; phylum Actinomycetota; class Actinomycetes; order Micromonosporales; family Micromonosporaceae; genus Longispora; species Longispora urticae. The sequence goes on along the minus strand of NZ_JAQZSH010000031.1, from coordinate 100,920 downwards.
GCGTTATGCGTGCCATGCCTGAGAATGCGAGCGGATGTTCCGCTGGGTCAACAGCGGTTCCCGCCCTGCGGAAAGGGGTGGCACGCCCCCGGGACGCCCGAGGGCATGCCACTGGCGGGCGCGCCGCCGACCCGCGGCGCGCCCGGGAACGCCGCCCCGGCTACGGCAGCGCGTTCAGGTACGCCCGGTGGCTCCGGGAGAACTCGTACCCGTTGAAGCGGTCCCAGTTCACCGACCACGTCATCAGCCCGCGCAGGCCGGGATACACCCCGCGCGGCCGGTACGAACCGCAGTTCGTGCCCTTGGCCAGGCAGTCGAACGCCTTCTGGGTCTCCGCCACGGTCGTGTACCCGTTGCCCGCCTGGGAGGCCGCCGGCAGCCCGAACGCGACCTGCTCGGGCCGCAGCGCCGGGAACGCGTTCCCCTTCACCGGGAAGCCCGCCAGCAGCATGTCCGTCATGGCCACGTGGAAGTCGTGCCCGCCCATCGTGTGGTACTGGTTGTCCAGCCCCATGATCGGCCCCGAGTTGTAGTCCTGCACGTGCAGCAGGGTCAGGTCGTCGCGGAGCGCGTGGATCACCGGCAGGTACGAGCCGGCCCGCGCGTCGCCCCCGTTCGTGCCCGGCCCGTAGAACTGGTACCCGAGCTGCACGAAGAAGGTCTCCGGCGCCATGGTCAGCACGAACTTCGCCCCGTACCGCGCCTTGAGCGTCTTCAGCGCGGAGATCAGGTTCACGATCACGGGGGTCGTCGGGTTGCGGAAGTCCGTGTCGTTGGCGTTCAGCGACAGCGAGTGGCCCTCGAAGTCGATGTCCAGCCCGTCGAGCCCGTAGGTGTCGATGATCGCGGCCACCGAGGTGACGAACGTGTCGCGCGCCGCCGTCGTCGTGAGCTGGACCTGGCCGTTCTGGCCACCGATGGAGATCAGCACCTTCTTGCCGGCGGCCTGTTTGGCCCGGATGCCGGCGAGGAAGTCGGCCTGGCTCTCCACGTTCGCGCACTCGGTCGCCGGGCACTGCCGGAACCGGATGTCGCCCGAGGTCACCGACGTCGGCTCGCCGAACGCCAGGTTGACGAAGTCCCACTCGGCCGGCACGTCGCGCATCGGGATGTAGCCGGAACCGTTGGCGAAGGACGCGTGCAGATACCCGACGAGTACGCGTTTGGGCAGGTCACCGCTGGGCGGCGTACCCGTCGGCTTCGTCTTTCCCGAACTCTCCGCGGTGTACGCCGAGCAGTTGCCCGCCCCGTCACACGCCCGCACCCTGAACCGGTACGTCGTGTCGGCGGTCAGCCCGGTGGCCGTGAAGCTCGTGGCCGCACCGGCCGAGGTCGGGGCCGCGCCGTCCCGGGACACGTCGTAGCGCACCGCGCCGGAGTCGTCGGTGGACGCCGCCCAGCTCACGGCCAGGGTGCTCGACGTCGCGCCGCCGACCGCCGGGGTGCCGGGGACGGTGGGCGGGGTGGTGTCCGCGGCCACCGGCGGCCCGTCGAGCACCAGGTCGTCGGCGAGGTACGCGCCGGTGCCGTACCAGCCGTTCAGGTAGATCGTGACCGTGGACGTGGTCGCGCCCGTGGTGAACGACGTGGACAGCTGCGCCCAGGTCGGGCCCGGCTGGCCCCAGGTGCTCACGTCGGTGGTGCCGGTGCCGGTCGCGCCGAGGAACACGTACGCGCCCCGGACCCACGCCGACAACGTGTAGGTCGACGACGGCTTGACCCGGACGGACTGCTGGCAGCGGGCGAAGTCGCCGCCCTGCGGGGTGGCCTCCAGGGCGGAGGTGCCGCCGTGCACGGGGGTGGTGACGGTGCGGGCGGAGGCGGGGCAGGACCAGCCGGTCAGGCCGTTCTCGAAGCCGGGGTTGGTGGCGAGGTTGGCGGCGAGCGCGCCGGCCGGGGCGGCCCCGGCTGGCGCGGCTCCCGGGGCGGGGGCGCCCGACGGGCCGGCGGTGGCGGTGGCGGCCGGCGACAGTGCCGCGCCGAGGACGAGGGCGGCGAGGACCGCCAGGGGTTTCCTACGCATGGTGCTTCCTCTCGGGAGGGGGCGCGGGGCGACCGCGAGGCCGCCCCGCACCGGTCAGAAGCGGTTGCTACGGCAGCGTGTTCAGGTGCGGCTTGACCGAGTTGGCGAACGCGTACCCGTTGGACGCGTCCCAGTTGATCGACCACGTCATGACGCCCCGCAGCCCCGGCCACGTCGCCGGCGGCTTGAAGGTGCCGCAGTTCGTGCCCTTGGCCAGGCAGTCCACGGCGTTGTTGATGGTCCCGGGCGAGATGTACCCGCCGCCGGCCGCCGAGGTGGTCGCGGGCAGGCCGAGGGCGATCTGGTCGGGCCGCAGCGCGCTCTGCAACTGGATGCAGGCCAGCGCGGTCACGAAGTTCACCGTGCCCTGGCTGTACGCGGCCATCTGGTCGCAGCCGAGCATCGCGCCCGAGTTGTAGAACTGGGTGTGCACGACCGTGAGGATGTCCTTGATGGTGAGCGCCAGCTTGAAGTACTCGGAACCGGTGCTCTGCATGTCGATCGTCTGCGGGGCCATCGTGATGATCAGGTTGGCCCCGACCGACGCCCGGATCGAGCGCAGCGCCTGCCCCATGTAGGTGGCGCTCACCCCGTTCTCCAGGTCGATGTCCACCCCGTCGAACCCGTACCGGGTCAGGATCGACGTCACGCTGTTCGCGAAGTTCGTCGCCGCCGCTGCGCTGTTGACGGACACCGTGCCCTTCTCGCCGCCGACGGACAGGACGATGTGCTGGCCCCGGGCGTGCAGGGTGGCGACGTCCGCCCGGAACTGGGCGTCGGTGTACCCGCCGAGCGCGCTCGACAGTCCGGAGTCGAGGGTGAAGGTCACGCCACCCGGCTTGGAGGGGTCGGTGTCGGCGAAGGAGATCGCCACCAGGTCGTAGCTGACCGGCACGTCGGCGAGCTTGAGGGGACGCGCGCCGTTGGTGAAGTTCTGCCAGTACCCGGTGAGGGCGTGTTTCGGCAGTGGACCTGGGTCGGGGTTGCCGGTCGGGGTGGGGGTCGGAGTGGGACTCGGGCTCGGGGACTTCGTCGGGCTCGGGCTAGGCGTGGGGCTCTTCGTCGGGCTGGCCGTGGCCGTCGGCTTCGGGCTCGCGGTCGGCGACGGCCCGCCCGGCCCGGCGAGGTTCACGTCGTCCGCGTAGTAGGTGCCCTGCCCGTACCAGCCGTGCAGGTAGACCGTGACCGTCGTGGCGCTGCCGGACGTGAAGGTCAGCGACAGGGGCTTGTAGGCGCCGCCGGTGCCCGGGGTCCAGGTGGACGCGCCGCCGGTGATCCCCAGGTAGACATAGGAGCCGTTGACCTGGGCGGACAGCGTGTAGCTGGTGTTGGGCGCGACGGAGACCGTCTGCCGGCACTCGGCGGTGGTGCCCCCGGCCGCGGCGGCCAGGGCGTAGGTGCCGGAGTTCGCGTGCCCGGTGACGACGCTGGCCGCCGGGTCGCAGGTCCACGGGGCCAGGGTGCCGGTCTCGAAGCCGGGGTTGGTGACGTTGTTCGCGAGCGGGGCCGCGAGGGGGGCGGCGGTCGACGCGAGGGCCGGGATCGCGAGGCCGACCGCGAGGGCCGCCGCCGTGACCGCGGTGGCGAGTGTCGCTCTTCGCACGGGATGCTCCTTGGGCTGAGGGGTAGAAGAACATGATCCCTCCCCTCAGCAAGGTTTGTTAACAATTTGGCGCACCAACATTCCAGATCCATGATCGACGGGTACGCCCGGAGCCGGCCCGACCTTCCCGTCGGTGGGATCGCCCGGGGTGCTCGGCGCGCCGGACACCGGCCCTCGCGACGTGTCAGGGCGGTGTCAGGGGCGTGTCCGACCGGCCGCCGATAGTTGCCGCATGACGCAGAACAGCACCCCCTCGACCCAGACCACCACCCCGCCGGTCGGAGGCTTCCAGGAGCTCGACGGCCGCCGCCTCTTCGTGCACAGCTCCGGCACCGGCGGACCGGCCGTCGTGTTCCTGCCGGGTGCCAGCGCGATCGGCCTCGACTACTTCGGCCTCCAGCAGCTGGTCGCGGAGTTCGGCACCGCCGTCGTGTACGACCGCGCCGGCACCGGTTTCAGCGACGACGCCGAGCTGCCGCGTACCGGTGCGGCGGTCGCCACGGAGCTGCGCGAGCTGCTGGCGGCCCAGGGCGTCCCCGGCCCGTACGTGCTGGTGGCGCACTCCCTCGGCGGGGCCTACGCGCACCGGTTCGCGCAGCTGTACCCCCAGGATGTCGCCGGGCTGGTCTGGTTGGACGCCTTTCACCGGGAGTGGGACGCGTTCCTGCCGGCGGAGGCGAGCCTGGCCGCCGGTGAGGAGATGGCGCCGTCCGAGGAGCAGCTCCGGCAGGCGTTGCCGTTCATCCGCGACATGGTCGGCGCGATGTTCGTGGACTTCCCGGCGGAGGTGCGGGAGGCGGCGGTCGAGTACCACGTGAGCGACCGGTGGATCGAGGTCGGCATCGTCGAGCGCGCCTCGACGACCGCGCTCGCCGCCGAGCTCAATGCCGGGCCGGCCGTGCCGGACGTGCCGGTGATCGCGCTGACGCCGCTGGGGGTGGACCCGGTGCAGGCGTCGTTGATGTCGGAGGAGACGCTGCGGAAGGTGCACGACGGGAAGTCGCGGTTGGACGCGAACCTGGTCGGCCAGGTCACGCACGGTGAGCAGCGGGTGTTGTCGGACACGAACCACAGCCAGCTGATCACCGAGCGGGCGGACGCGGTGGTGGCGGCGATCCGGGACGTGGTGAACCGGGCGGCGGGCGTCTAGGTCCGTCACCGCCGGGCTGGCCCGCGAGCCGCGCCGCGTCACGAGATTCTCTCCGGATCCCGTGGCGCGGCGGCGCGCGTGGGCGGGCACGGCGCCCCGGTCGGCGGCCGACCAGCCTGGCTCAGGCCACGCCCGCCAGGCTCAGCTCACGCCCCGGCGGTCTCGCGGTGCGGCACCAGCCACACCGCCGCGTGCGGCCCCAGCTGCACGAACGCCGAAGCCGGCTGCCCGTCCCACGGCGTCGGCGCGGCGAGCAGGCTCCCCCAGCACCCCACGTCGGACCCCCCGTACAGCCGGGAGTCCGTGTTGAGCACCTCCCGCCACCGCCCGGGGAACGGCAGCCCCACCCGGTGGTCGGCCTGCGGGGTCCCGGCGAAGTTGACGACGCACGCGACGACCGACCCGTCCGGCCCCCAGCGCAGGAACGCCAGCACGTTGCTGTCCCGGTCCTGGCAGGAGATCCACTGGAAGCCGTCCCGGTCGGTGTCGCGCGCCCACAGCGCCGGGCGGTCCCGGTAGAGGAGGTTCAGGTCGCGGACCAGGGCCCGGACGCCGGCCGCCCCGGGCTCGTCGGCCCCGGACCAGTCGAGCCCGAGGTGTTCGCTCCACTCGCCCTCGGCGCCCAGTTCGAAACCCATGAAGAGCAGCTTCTTTCCGGGGTACGCCCACATGTAGGCCAGCAGTCCGCGTACCCCCGCGAGGCGCTGCCACCGGTCGCCGGGCAGTTTGGCGAGCAGGGCGCCCTTGCCGTGTACGACCTCGTCGTGGCTGATGGCGAGGAGGAACTGTTCCTCGAAGGCGTACACGGACGGCCAGGTCACGTCGTCGTGGTGGTAGCGCCGGTGCACGGGGTCGCGGGCCAGGTAGGACAGGGTGTCGTGCATCCAGCCCATGTTCCATTTCAGGCCGAAGCCGAGGCCGCCCCATTCGACGGGCCGGGACACGCCGGGCCAGGCGGTGGACTCCTCGGCGATCATGACGACGCCGGGTGAGCCCTGGTAGACGGCGGTGTTGAGTTGGCGGAGGAAGCCGATGGCGTCGGTGTTCTCCCGGCCGCCGTGGTGGTTGGGTTCCCATTCGCCGGGGCCGCGGGAGTAGTCGAGGTAGAGCATCGAGGCGACGCCGTCGACCCGGAGGCCGTCGATGTGGAACTCCTCGCACCAGTACTGGGCGCTGGCGACGAGGAAGTTGCGGACCTCGGGGCGGCCGTAGTCGAAGATCAGGCTGCCCCAGTCGGGGTGGGTGCCCCGGCGCGGGTCGGGGTGCTCGTACAGGGGTTCGCCGTCGAACCGGGCCAGCGCCCAGTCGTCGGCGGGGAAGTGCGCGGGCACCCAGTCGAGGAGGACGCCGATGCCGGCCTGGTGCAGCCGGTCGATGAGGTACCGCAGGTCGTCGGGGTCGCCGAACCGGGCGGTGGGGGCGAAGTACCCGGTGACGTGGTAGCCCCAGGAGCCGCCGTACGGGTGCTCCATGACGGGCATGAACTCCACGTGCGTGAAGCCCAGGTGGCTGACGTGGCCGACGAGCTGCTCGGCGAGGTCGCGGTAGGACAGGCCGGGGCGCCAGGAGCCGAGGTGCACCTCGTACACGGACAGGGGTCGTGCGTGGTGGTCCGCGGTGCGGCCCGCGAGCCAGTCGGCGTCGCCCCAGGTGTGCCGGGACTCGTGCACGACGGAGGCGGTGTGCGGGGGGCATTCGGTGGCGGCGGCCATCGGGTCGGCCCGGTCCCGCCAGGAGCCGTCGGCCCCGTGGATCCGGTACTTGTACCGCTGCCCGGGGCTGATCCCGGCGACGTGGCCGGCCCACACGCCGCTGGTCCCGAGGGGTTCGAGGCGGACGCCGTCGTGCGGGGCCCAGCCGTTGTGGTCGCCGACGACCCGGACCTCCCGGGCGCGCGGGGCCCACACGGCGAACCGGCAGCCGTGCGCGTCGGGGTGCGCGCCGAGGACCGTCCACAGGCGTTCGTGCCGGCCCTCGCCGAACAGGTAGAGGTCGAGGTCCCCGGGCCCGGCCGCCCACTCCGGCAGTCGAGGGGCCTCGGCGTCCCGCGCGTGGCTGGTCGCGAGCGCCTCCGGCCCGGCGCTCGCCACGTCGCCGGGCACCCCCGCAGCGCTCGCCGCGTCGCCGGGCACCGCCGGCCCGGCGCTGTCCGGGGCGGCCACCTCGGCCGGTTCCGGATGGCTGACCCGGTCGGCCGTCCTCGGCCCGCGCGGCCGGTGCGCCGTCGTCACGGGGTGGTGGTGAGGGCGAGCAGGTTCCCCTCGGGTACCACGATGGGTGGCCGTTCCCCGATCGGCGGCACCCGCGGGCTGAGCACGGACGCCTCGTCGATCGCGGCGGCGTACGCCTGCGCGGTGGTGGCCGCGATGGTGGGCCACAGGTAGTGCTTGCGGATCATGGCCCGGGCCTTGGCGACCATCCGCTTGGCGGCCTTCGGGTCCTCCAGCAGCCGGGTGACGGCGTCGGCGAGCGCGGCGGCGTCTCCTGGCGGGAACGCGAGCCCGGTCCGGCCGTGCTGGACGATCGCGAGCAGCCCCCCGGTGGCCGCGGCGGCGAGCGGCGCCCCGGCGGCGGAGGCTTCCAGCGCCACCATCCCGAACGGCTCGTACAGGCTGGGGACGACGACGGCGTCGGCGACGGCCAGCAGTGCGGCCAGGTCGACCTCCTCCATGAACCCGCAGAACTCGACGTCCTGGCCGAGCCGCGCGCACAGCTCGGCGAGTTCGGGCCGGTGCGGGCCGTCGCCGGCGATGACGAGCCGCAGGCCGGGGTGCCGGTCCCGCAGTACCGGCAGGGCGGTGACCAGGTCCTGGACGCCCTTCTCGTAGACGAGGCGGCCGGCGTAGACGACGAGCGGGCCGTCGTGGGCGGTGAAGCGCTCGCGGGCGCGTTCGACGGCCTTGCGGGGGGCGCGCCAGCGGCGGTCGTCGACGCCGTTGGGGATGACCTCCACGGCGGCGTCGTGCAGTTCGAGGAGGCGGGTGACCTCCCATTTCATGTACTCGGAGCACACCAGTACCCGGCTGGCCTCCCGCGCGAGCCACCATTCGACGGCGTGGATGCAGCGGTTCATCTCCTCGGGCAGCCAGCCCTGGTGCCGGCCGGCCTCGGTGGCGTGGATGGTGGCGACCAGCGGTAGGCCGAGGTGTTCGGTGAGGGTGACGGCGGTGTGCGTGACGAGCCAGTCGTGGGCGTGGATGACGTCGTACTCGGCCGTGGCGGCGGCGCGCAGGGCGGCCCGGGTCAGGGCGTGGTTGAACGCCATGGTCCAGGCGAGCAGCGACGACGTCGCGAGGGGGAAGGGCGGCGGGTCCTCGGGGGCGCGGACGACCCGGACCCCGCCGCGCATCTCGTCGACGGGCAGGCCGGGGGCGTGCCGGGTGACGACGGTGACCTCGTGGCCGGCGACGGCGAGCTGGGTGGCGAGGGCGTGCACGTGCCGGCCGAGGCCGCCGACCATGACGGGCGGGTATTCCCAGGCCAGGATCAGAACCCGAAGCGGTCCGGTGGGCACGGTCGGCGTTTCGGGCGTCATGACGCGGTTCCCCTACGACTGTCGAGTGTCAGCTGAGCGCCACGGACGGGTGCGCAGCACTTCGGCGACCGACCAGGCCTGGAAGGGGCAGCCGGTGGCTCGGTGGGGCGGATCTCCGTCCGTGGTTTCGCTGATCGAGCCTAGTCCAAATTCCGACAAATGCTTTTCGACACCCCCAAAAAGATCATTGATGGGTACGCCGGCCCGCGCGCACGCCCCCGCGTACGGCCCCAGCAGCCAGGGCCACACGGTGCCCTGGTGGTAGGCGGCGTCCCGCTCCCCCGGGCCGCCCCGGTGCGCCGGGCGGTAGTCGAGCGCGCCCGGCGTGAGGCTGCGCAGGCCGAGCGGGGTGAGCAGGCGCGCGCCGAGCGCCGCGAGCGGGCCCGGTTCGGGGAGCAGCGGCCCGTCGGGCAGGGACCAGGCGAGCAGCTGGTTGGGCCGGACGCTCGGGTCGTCGCCGGCCGGACCGTCCACGACGTCGTACAGCAGCCCGTCGGGGCGCGGGTACCTGCGGGTGAACGAGGCGACCGCCCGGGCGTGTGCGGCGCCCGCCGGCCCGGGTGCCTCCCCGACCCGGGCCGCGAGGTCGGCGACCGCCGCGAGGGCGTTGATCCACAGTGCGTTGACCTCGACGGGTTTGCCGGTCCGGGGCGTCACGGGCACCCCGTCGACCCTGGCGTCCATCCAGGTCAGGGCCACGCCGGGCGCCCCCTGGCGGAGCAGGCCGTCGACCGGGTCGACCCCGATCCCGTACCGGGTGCCGGCGAGGTGGGCCTCGACGATCGCGCGCAGGGCGGGCCCGAGCTCGGCGGCGAGGTCGAGGTCCCCGGTGGCGTGCACGTGCCGGGCCACGGCGTGCGGGAACCACAGGCTCGCGTCCGCGCTGTTGTACTCCACCGCCCCCGTGTCGGCCGTGTTCGCCAGCATCCCCTCGGACAGGGTCGCCGCGTACGAGGTCAGCAGCTCGCGGCCCTCGGCGGTCCAGCCGGTGGCGAGGAACAGGCCCTCGTAGCAGGTCAGGGTGTCGCGGGTCCACGGGCCGAACCAGGGGTAGCCGGCGACCACGTCGGGGCCGGTCGGGGTGGTGACGATGAAGGACGCGGCGGCCACCCGCAGGGTCGCGGCCACCGGGTCGCCGGCCGCGCCGGCCGCGATGGCCCGGAGCCGGCGGCGGGCGGTGTCGAGGACGACCTCGGCGGGCGGCGGGCGCACGTCGAGGCCCCCGAAGGCGCCCGCGCCGCCCACAGCCCCGCCGCTCTCCTCCCCGGCCCAGGCCGACACGTCCAGCACCGCCCCGGGCCCGGCCAGGTCCGCCGTGAACGTGCCCGCGTGCCACAGGTCCTCGTCCGCCGCCAGCCCCCGGGCCTTCTCCTCCCGGTGGTGCACGCCGCGCCACCAGTCCCCGGCGGACGCCCAGCTCGGCCCGGCCAGCCGGTAGGCCCCGTCGACCAGCACCCCGTCGGCGACCTGCTCCACCTCCGGCGGCGGGCCCCCGGCGGTGCGTTCGCCGTGCGCGTCCCGCCACGTGCACAGCGCGTCGAGCACGAGCCGCACCGGCCCGCCGGCGAGCAGCCGGTGCCGGACGGCGAGCGAGGACCGGCCGGTCTCCATCGCCAGGGTCCGTTCGAGGAGGACGTCCCCGATCCGCCACCGCCAGCACGGCAGCCCGTCCACCAGCGCGAAGCTCTCCAGGTACGCGTGCCCGGCCGGCTCGACCGCCCCCGACGCCCACTCGTGGCTGCCGAGCCGGACCCGCGTACCGGAGGGCCAGGTGAGCACGGGGTCCAGGGCGGCGAGCCCGAGGTGCCGGGCCCCGGGGCGGGCGCCGGGGACGACGAGCAGTCCGTGGTACCGGCGGGTGCGCAGCCCGGACACGGTGCCCATGGCGTAGCCGCCGAGCCCGTCGGGGACCAGCCACTCCCGGGTGCCGCCCTCGGCGAGGTCGCCGCAGACCTGGGTTCCGAATCCGATCGACAGCACGTGACCCCCGCAATCCGAAAAGCGAACAATCCACATTCTTACCGCAATACCAGGCAAACTCAGTGGGTGACCTTCACCGACGACGTGCAGCTCGCCGAACGCCGCCGGCTGACCGAGGCCGACGAGGCCGGGGTCCCGTGGCGCGCCTGGGGCCCGTACCTGGCCGAACGCGCCTGGGGCACGGTCCGCGAGGACTACAGCGAACACGGCAACGCCTGGGAGTACCTGCCGCACGACCACGCCCGGTCCCGCGCGTACCGGTGGAACGAGGACGGCATGGCCGGGGTCTGCGACGACCGGCAGCGGTTCTGCTTCGCCCTCGCGTTGTGGAACGGCGTGGACCCGATCCTCAAGGAGCGGATGTTCGGGGTCGGCGGCGACGGCGGCAACCACGGCGAGGACGTCAAGGACTACTGGTGGTACCAGGACTCGACGCCCACCCACTCGTGGATGCGCTGGCGGTACCACTATCCACAGCGGCCGTTCCCGTACGACGACCTGGTGGCGGTGAACCACGCCCGGGGCCGCGAGGACAGCGAGTACGAGCTGGTGGACACCGGGATCTTCGACGAGGACCGGTACTGGGCCGTCACCGTCGACTACGCCAAGGACTCCCCCACGGACCTCTGCGTGCTGGTCACCGTGGCCAACCGGGGGCCGGAGGAGGCCACCCTGCACGTGCTGCCGACCCTGTGGTTCCGCAACACGTGGTCCTGGGGCACGCCGTTCCGGGACCGGGTGCCGACCATCTCCGGCGAGGACGGCCGGCTCGTGGGCCGCCACCAGCTGCTCGGCGAGATCACGCTCGCCGGGGACGGCGACCCGGGCCGGCTGTTCTGCGACAACGAGTCCAACGCGCCCCGGCTGTGGGGCCAGGAGCCCCGGACGGCGTACCCGAAGGACGGCATCAACGACCACGTCGTGCACGGCGCGGACACCGTCAACCCGGAGCAGGAGGGCACCAAGGCGGCGCTGCACTACACGCTGACCGTGCCGGCCGGCGGCGAGACCCGGATCCGGCTGCGGCTCAAACTCACCGGCGCGCTGACCGGCACCCCCGGCGACCGCGACTGCGACCTGGGCAAGGGCTTCGACGGGGTACTGCGGGACCGGCTCGCCGAGGCCGACGCCTTCTACGACGCCCTGATCCCCCCGCACGCCAGCCGCCCGGAGCGCGCCGTGGCCCGGGCCGCGTTCGCCGGCCTGATGTGGGGCAAGCAGTTCTACCACTTCGACGTCGCGCGCTGGCTCACCGGCGACCCGACCTCGGCCCCGCCGCCGGAGGGCCGGCACCGCAACGTCAACTGGTGGCACATGCACTCCGCCGACGTCATCTCGATGCCCGACCCGTGGGAGTACCCGTGGTACGCGGCCTGGGACCTGGCGTTCCACTGCGTCACCCTCGCCCGGATCGACCCGGCGTTCGCCAAGGAACAGGTGCTGCTGCTGCTCCGCGAGTGGCACATGCACCCCAACGGGCAGATCCCCGCCTACGAGTGGGCGTTCGACGACGTGAACCCGCCGGTACACGCGTGGGCGGCCCTTCAGGTCTTCCACCTCGACGGGGCGCGCGACCACGACTTCCTGGCCCGGGTGATGCACAAGCTCCTGATCAACTTCACCTGGTGGGTGAACCGGAAGGACACCACCGGCAACAACGTCTTCGAGGGCGGCTTCCTCGGCCTGGACAACGTGGGCCCGTTCGACCGGTCGGCGGCGCTGCCCACGGCCGGGGTGCTCGAACAGTCCGACGGCACGGCCTGGATGGCCATGTACGCGCTGAACCTGTTCGACATGGCGCTCCTCCTGGCGGTGCGCGACGCGACGTACACCGACATCGCGACGAAGTTCTTCGAGCACTTCGCGTACATCGCCGCCGCCGCGTACCACCAGGACCTGTGGGACGACAAGGACGGCTTCTTCTACGACGTGCTGCACCTGCCCGACGACAGCCGGCTGCCGCTGAAGGTGCGCTCGGTGGTGGGCCTGCTGCCGCTGTGCGCGACGACCACCCTGGACTCGGTGACCGTGTCCCGGCTGCCCGACCTGGCCGCCCGGTTGCAGTGGTTCGTGACGAACCGGCCCGAGTACGCCGACCTGATCGGGGTGCACCGCGCGTACGAGGCCGGGCACCAGCAGCGCCTGCTGTCCGTGGTCGGGCCGACGAACCTGACCCGGATCCTCAGCGTGATGCTCGACGAGGACGAGTTCCTCAGCCCGCACGGCCTGCGTACCCTGTCCCGCCGGCACCTGGCCGACCCGTTCTCGGTGACCCTGGGCGGCACGGACTACACCGTCGGGTACGAGCCGGCCGAGTCGAGCAGCGGCCTGTTCGGCGGCAACTCCAACTGGCGCGGCCCGCTGTGGATGCCGATGAACTATCTCCTGATCGGGGCGCTGCGCGGGTTCGGCGAGTTCTTCGGCGAGGAGCTGGAGGTGGAGTACCCGACCGGCAGCGGCTGGACCGTCACCCTCGACGACGTGGCCGACGACCTGTCCGACCGGCTGATCAGCCTGTTCGTTCCGGACGCGCACGGCCGCCGCCCGATGTACGGTGCGTGCGAGCTGTTCCAGAGCCATCCCGACTGGCGGGACCTGGTCGTCTTCCCCGAGTACTTCCACGGGGACAACGGGGCCGGCCTCGGCGCGTGGCACCAGACCGGCTGGACGGCCCTGATCGCCGACCTGATCCTGACCCGACGACGGTAGGAGCACCGATGGACCTGCCCGTGATGCCGCCGCTCCTGCCCATGTTGGCGAAGCCCGTGCCGAAGATCCCGCCCGGCCAGTACTACGAGCCCAAGTGGGACGGCTTCCGCGCGATCGTGTTCCGGGACGGCGACGAGGTGGAGATCGGCAGCCGGAACACGAAGTCCATGGTCCGGTACTTCCCCGAGGTGGTCGAGGCCGTGCTGGCCCAGGTCCCGGCGCGCTGCGTGCTCGACGGGGAGATCATCGTGGCGTCCACCCAGCACTCCGGGCTGGACTTCGAGGCGTTGCAGCAGCGGATCCACCCGGCCGCGTCCCGGGTGAAGCTCCTCGCGGGCACGACCCCGGCGCTGTTCGTGGCCTTCGACCTGCTCGCCCTGGGCTCCGCCAGCCTCATGGACCAGCCGTTCAGCGCCCGCCGCGCCGCCCTGGAGGACGCCCTGGCCGGCCTCGACGGTCCGGTGCACCTGACCCCCACCACCACCGACGAGACGGTGGCCGCGCGCTGGTTCGAGCAGTTCGAGGGGGCCGGGCTCGACGGGCTGATCGCGAAGAGACCCGATCTGGGGTACCAGCCGGACAAGCGCCTGATGTCCAAGGTGAAGCACGAACGCACCGCCGACTGCGTGGTCGCCGGCTACCGGGTGCACACCTCCGGCCCGGGCGTCGTCGGTTCCCTGCTCCTCGGCCTGTACGACGCCGACGGCACCCTCGCCTCCGTCGGTGTGATCGGCGCGTTCCCGATGGCCCGCCGCCGCGAACTGTTCGAGGAGCTCGCCCCGCTGGTCACCGACGCCTCCGACCACCCGTGGACCCGCGCCGCCCAGGAGTCGGGCACCCGCACCCCGCTGGAGGCCGAACGCAGCCGGTGGAGCGCCACCAAGGACCTGTCCTTCGTCCCGCTGCGCCCCGAACGGGTCGTCGAGGTCGCCTACGACCACATGGAGGGGCTCCGGTTCCGGCACACCACCCAGTTCCGCCGGTGGCGCCCGGACCGCGACCCGCGCTCGTGCACGTACGCCCAGCTGGAGGAACCCGTCCGGTACGACCTCCGGGAGGTGCTCGCCGCCGGTTCCCGATAGGGTGCCGCCATGCGCACCCTGTGGAAAGCCGTCACCGCACCGTTCCGCCGGAAGACCGCGCCGGCCGCCCAGCCCGCGACCAGGCCGGAGAAGGCCGCCAAGCCGGGTCCGACGCCCGGGACCGTGCCCGGCGCGGGGCAGCGCGCGAAGTCCCGCCCGGGTCCCGTGCCCGCCCGGGGCCGCAAGCTCGTCTACGCCCCCCAGCTCGACGGCCAGGCCGACCCGGGCGAGATCGTGTGGACCTGGGTCGAGTACGAGGACGACCCGTCGCAGGGCAAGGACCGCCCGGTACTCGTCGTCGGCCGGGACCGCGACCAGCTCCTCGGCCTGATGCTGTCCAGCCAGAGCGAACGCGACGGCCAGCGCGGCTGGTTGGCCCTCGGCCCCGGCAACTGGGACCGCGAGCAGCGCCCGAGCTGGATCCGCCTCGACCGGGTCCTCGACGTGCCGGAGGCCGGGATCCGGCGCGAGGGCGCGGTCCTCGACAGGTCCCGCTTCGACCAGGTCGCCCGCGAACTCCGCGACAACTACGGCTGGGCGTAACCACACCTTCCGGTGCCGGTCACCCACGGGGTGACCGGCACCACCGCCCAGTCCCACCGCTGGCCAGGCCCCACCGCCGCCCGGGCCCCGACGGCGTCGGGACAGCGACGGCTACGCGGCGGCCGGCTGCCCGGTGACCCGCGCCGAGTGCGTGGCCAGGGCGATCTCCAACGCCGAGGACGCCGGGCACTCGATGTCCGGGATCACGCCCGTGCCCTCCCAGTTCCCCCCGGTCACCGGGTTCACGGAACGGGCCACCGGCAGGGTGAGTTCCAGGTGCGGGTGCAGCCGGACCCCGATCCGGGGGTGCGCGCCGCCCCGGGTGCGCTCGCCGACCAGCGTGGCCCGGCCGAGCTGTTGCAGGTCGTAGGCCAGTTCCTCGCCGCCGGAGAAGGTGGCGGAGCTGGTCAGTACCCACACTGGCTTCTGGCCGCCGAACTTCGCCCCCGGGACGTACGGCAGCGTCCAGGACTGCACCGTGCGGTCGTTGTCCGCCTCGAAGACGTCGTTGAGGTGCACCCGCCCGTCGAACAGGTAGGAACAGATCAGCGCGACGATGCCCGGTTCGCCGCCGACGGTGCCGCGCAGGTCCAGGACCAGCGCGTCGGCCCGGGCGACGATGGTCAGCGCGGCCCCGAACACGTCGCCGACGACCTCGGCGGGCAGCAGCACGGGGCCGAGTTCCAGCAGCGCCACGTTGCCGGGCAGCCGTTCGATCCTGCCGATGCCGCCGAGCGTGCTGGCCGCCATCCCGGCCACCTGGGCGGCCAGCAGCCCGTCGGAGGGCAGATCGGGAAGTTCCTTCTCGTGGTACTTGAGCTGCAGGTGCTCGTCGCCGTTCACCTCCCGGAGGTCCGCGGTGACCAGGGTGCCGAGCGCCTCCGCGGAGTCGGCCCCCGCGTACCGCCCCGCCGCGAGCCGGTCCGCCAGGAGCTCGCCCAGCCGTGCCCCGATCTCGGGGAACACGTAGCTGCCGGTCACGAGGGCAGCGCTCTCCCTGACGATGTTGTCGATCTCTTCGGGTCGCATGCCGGGAAGTAGATCATGGGCTTGACCAAGCGTCAAGAGACGTAGACACTTGCAGGATGCATGAATCGATGGCGGTGACCTCGGCCGAGCAGTTCAAGGCGCTCGGGCATCCGCTCCGGCAGCGGCTGATGTTCGCACTCGGCGAGCCGACGACGTTGCGGCAGCTCACGGACCGGCTCGGGGCCCAGAAGGGCAACGTCGCCCACCACCTCAAGGTGCTCCGCGAGGCGGGCATGATCGTGATCGTGGCGACCCGGCGGGTCCGGGGCGGCACGGAGCAGTACTTCCAGCGGGCCGCCCGCCGGTTCGACCTGCCGCCCCAGGAGCCCGGCCCGACGGCGGCGATGTTCGGCGCGGTCGCCGAGGAGCTCGCCGCCGCCGAGGACGACCCGCTGCTCATGCTCCGGCACATCCGGCTCACCGCCGCCCAGGCGGACCGGCTCCGCGCGACCCTGACCGAGCTGGCCACCGGCCTGGAGCCGGCGGACCCGTCCGAGGCCCGCCACGGCCTGCTGATCAGCCTGTACCGGGAGAAGGACCCGCGCGCGTGAGCCGCCCCGGCGTCCCGCGCGGCTGGCCGCACGGTGCGCCGGAGGCGTCGGGCCGCTCCCTGCGCCCCGCAGGTGCGCTGCCGGGTCACGCCGGAGGGCGGGGTCCGTTGACCATCACGTCCAGTTCGGACTCCCGGTCGGCGCGGTCCCTCGGCCAGCCGGGCGCGTCCGGCCGGCGCTGCCAGGGCCGCGGCCCGTCCTCGGGTCGGTACTCCACTCCGAGCGCCTCCAGCCGGGGCAGGTGCGCGGCCAGCCGGGTCCGGAAGTCCGCCAGGTCCCGGCCCGCCCCGCTCCACACCACCTCGGCGAGCGCGCACAGCCGGGGGAACACCATGTAGTCCACGGCCCGGGTGCCCGGCATGTGCTCCGTCCACACGTTGCACTGGGCGCCGAGGATCCGGTCCGGGTGCGCGGGGGCCAGGGCGGCCGGGTCGAAGGCGTACACGTCGTCGAGGGTGAGGACCGTGCCGACCGGGATCGGCTCGTCCGGGTGGGCGGACTGGCGGTAGTCGAGGTACGTGGACAGGTCCGGGCAGGCGACGACGTCGTGGCCGGCCTCGGCGGCGGACCGGGTGACGCCGGGGCCCCGCCAGGCCGCGACGGTGACGTCCCCGGGCGCGCCGCCCTCGAGGATCTCGTCCCAGGCGTAGGCGCGCCGGCCGTGGGTGGCGAGGTGGTCCACGAGGCCGCGCACGAAGGCCCGGCGGGCGTCGGCGGGCTGGTCGGGCGGGCACTCGTCGCCGCCGATCCCGATCAGGGTGCCGGGGAACAGCGCGCACACCTCGTCGAGCACGTCCCGGCAGAACGCGAGCGTCTCCTCGGTGAGCGCGATGCCGTGCGGGGACAACCCCCACCCCGTTCTGACGGGTACGGCCTCCGCCGGCTCGCCGGGGGCCGTGGTCCCGTGGGCCAGCCACGGGTATGCCGCCACCGCCGCCTGGGTGTGGCCCGGCAGGTCGATCTCGGGGACGACGGTCACGAACCGCGCGGCCGCGTACCCGACGATCTCCCTGAGGTCTTCCGCGGTGTAGTGCCCGCCGTGCGGTCGGCCGTCGTGTCGGCCGTGCTGCCGCGAGCCGACCATGCTCTCGGTGCGCCAGCCGCCGACCTCGGTGAGCAGCGGGTACTTCGCGACCGGGAACCGCCAGCCCTGGTCGTCGGTGAGGTGCAGGTGCAGCACGTTGAGCTTGTGCGCGGCGAGCAGGTCCACGAACCGGAGCACGTCGGCCTTGGGCATGAAGTGCCGGGCGACGTCGAGCATGCAGCCGCGCCACGGGAAGCGGGGCGCGTCCCGGACCGTCACGGCGGGCACGTGCCACGGTCCGCCGGCCACGGGGGCGCGGCGGAAGGCGGCGGGCGGCAGCAGTTGGCGCAGGGTCTGGGCGCCGTGGAAGACGCCGGCAGGGTCGCCGCCCAGCAGGGTGACCCCGTCGGGCGTGACCACCAGCAGGTACCCGGAGGCGGGCAGCGCCGGGTCGAGGGCCAGCGCGATCTTCGGACGCCCGGGAACCGCCCGGCCGGGTGAGTCCGGGAGCGCCCCGGCGGGCGGCAGCCAGCAGCCCAGGGCCGGCCCCAGCTCCCCGCGCAGCCAGTGCGCGACCCCGTCGAGCCCCTCCCCCACGGACAGCGCGACGCACGGGGTCAGCGCGAACTCGCCCTGGCCCCAGGTGACCGAACCCGGCAGCGGCAGCATCAGTCCTTCACCGCCCCGCCGAGGCCCGAGACGAGCCGGCGCTGGACGAGCACGAAGAAGACCAGTACCGGAATGGTCAGCAGGGTGGACGCCGCCATGATGCCTCCCCAGTCGTTCTCGTCGGGTTTGACGAACATCTGCAACGCGGCCGGCAGGGTCTGGTTGTCCTTGGCGCTGATGATGAACGTCCGGGCGAAGATGAAGTCGTTCCACGCCGTGATGAAGGAGAACACGCTGGTCGCGGCCAGGCCGGGCGCGGCGAGCGGGAACGTGATCCGCCACAGCACCGTGAACCGGCTCGCCCCGTCGACGAGCGCCGCCTCCTCGACGGCCTCGGGGACGGCGGCGACGAACCCGCGCATCATCCAGATCGCGAACGGCAGCGAGAACGCCAGGTGCGTGATCACCAGCGCGCCGAGAGTGTTCAGGCCGACGCCGGGCACGGTGCCGCCGAGGTCGCGGATCAGGAAGAACAGCGGGATGGTCAGGGCCTCCACGGGCACCATCTGCGCGATCAGGAACATCACGAGCACGGTGGTGCGGCCCCGGAACCGGAACCGGGTGAGCGCGACGGCCGCCAGGAACGCGACCACCCCGGACAGCATCACGACGGACACGGCGACGATCAGGCTGTTGACGAAGTACCGGCCGAAGTTCTCCTGGCTGAGCACCCGGGTGAAGCTGTCCAGGCTGGGGTGCCAGGTCCAGGGCCGGACCGCCGTGGACGTGATCTCGCCGGCCGGCTTGAACGCGGACAGCAGCATCCAGTAGATCGGGAACACGGTGACCAGGGCGACGAGGATCGCGGCCGTGTTGGCCAGGGGGCGACTTCTCATAGTTCCTCCCCCTGACGGCGGATCGCGCGGACGTAGAACAGGGTGACGACGAGCAGGATCAGGGTCATGACGACGCCGATCGCCGAGCCGAGGCCGTACTCGGAGGAGCCGAACGCCTTCTGGTACGCGTACACGTTGAGCACCAGGTTCTGGCCCGCGATCCCGCCGCCGGTCATCACGTAGATCTGGGTGAAGATCTTGAAGTCCCAGATCACGGACTGGATGACCACGATGGTGATGATGGGCCGCAGGATCGGCACGACCACCTTCCAGAACTGCTGCCACACCGTGGCCCCGTCGATCCGGGACGCCTCCAGCACGGACTCGGGGACGGCCTTGATGCCGGCGTACAGGCTGACCATCACGAACGGGAACGAGTGCCAGACGACCGTGGCCCCGACCAGCGCGAACGCGGAGTACCGGTCGTAGAGCCAGTTGTGCCCGCCGAGCCCGAGGGTCTGGTTGACCAGCCCCAGGTCGGTGTCGAACAGGAACAGCCACACCGTGGAGCCGGTCATCGCCGGGGCCGCCCAGGCCGCCATCGCCGCCAGGGACAGGCACAGCCGGGGGATCCGGCCGACCCGGGTGAGCAGGACCGCCAGCGCCGCGCCGACCGCCAGGGTCGCGAGCACGCAGGCCGCCGCGAACCAGACCGTGGTGCTGAGCACGTTCCAGAACTGCGGGTCCGACAGCAGCGTCGTGTAGTTGTCCGCGCCGACGAACTCGGCGGGCTGCCCGCCGGAGACCTGCGGCTGGCGGTAGTCGAAGACCGAGATCAGGCCCAGCTGGTACAGCGGGTAGCCGAACAGCGGGACCAGCACCACGGCGGTGGGCAGCAGGTACAGCAGCGGCAGGAACCGCCCCCGCCTGCTACCCACCCGGACCGCGGTCGTCATCGGCCGAAGGCGCCGTTGATCGCGGTGTTGGCCTCCTCGGTGGCCTTGTCGACGCTGGCCTGCCCGGTGACGATTTTCTGCAGCATCGTCGGGATGACCTTCTGGCTGTCGACCTTCACCCACGCGGGGTCCAGCGGCACGAACCGGGTGCCGGCCGAGGCGGTGGCGAGGAACGGCTTGAGGAAGGCGTCCTTGCCGGCCACGTCGGCGAGCGCGGCGGAGCTGGTCGGCAGGTTGCCCATGGCCTCGTACATCTTCGTCTGGTACTTCTGCCCGCCGAGCAGCTTCGTGAACTCCACGGCCAGGCTGCGCTTCTTCGTACCCTTCAGCACGCCGAGGTTGTTGCCGCCGGCGAACGCGGGGGCCACCGAGCCGGGCTTGGCCCCGGGCAGCGGCACGACCGCGTACTTGCCCTTGGCCGCGCCGGCCTCGACCGCGCCCTTGTTGAAGTTGCCCAGGATGGCCATGCCGGCCTTGCCCGTGGCGAACAGTTCGGCCGTCTTGCCGCCGGTCAGCCCGGCGCAGGCCTGGGCGGGACAGGTGGCGAACAGGTCGGTGTAGGCCTTGACCCCGGCCCGCGACTCCGGCGAGCTGATCGCCCCGGTGTACTTGCCGTCCTTCTTCGCGGCCACGTCGCCCCCGGCGTCCCAGACGAACGGCAGGGCCCCGAAGGTGTACTCGCCGCCGACCGCGATGCCGTACAGCTCCGGCTTGGCGGTGCGGATCCTGGTGGCCGCCGCCGCGAGCTCGGTGTAGGAGGTCGGGGGCGCGATGTTCAGCTCGGTGAACACGTCGGTGCGGTAGTAGAGGGCGCGCAGGCCGACGTACCACGGCATGCCGTACAGCTTGCCGTCGATCGTGGCGCTGCCCAGCAGGTCCTTGGAGATGTCCCCGCCGGTGACGTCCTTGGTGAGGTCCGCGAACCCGCCGGCCGCGACGTAGTCGGCCACGTCGGTGTTGCCGTACTCGGCCACGTCCGGGGCGCTCGCCGGGTCGCTGAACGCGCCCTTGAACTTCTCGTGCCGGGTGTTGTTGGTCGGGATGTAGGTGATCTCGACGGTGACGCCCTTGTGCGCGGCCGTGAACTCGTCGACCGCCTCCTTGACGACCTTCTCCTTCGGCGGCTGGTTGGGCTCCTGGAAGAGCCACACCCGCAGGGCCCCGGTCTTCTCGTCCACCCCCGCGTCCTTCTGCGGCGCGGCCGAGGGCGGGGCGCAGGCGGCCAGCAGGGCGCCGGCGGCGGCCAGCGCGGCCCATCTCACGATCTTCACGGGGTACCTCCAGGGGGGCGTCGTTCCGCTGGGCGGAAACCTAGACACCCCGCGCCGGCACGGACAAGGTTCTGCCTCAATCGTTCTGCTATGCAAAACGTGGTGCCGAGGAAGTAGGGTCCTGGCATGACCGAGCGCAACCAGTCCTCCTCGCTCCGCCGCGCGCTCGCCGTGCTCAGCCACGTCCGCGAGCACGCCGGGGTGGGCCGCGGGGTGTCGCTGACCGAGCTGGCCGAGGCCCTCGACCTGTCCAAGAGCACCGTGTTACGCCTGGCCACGCCCCTGCTGGAGGCCAGCCTGCTCGCCCGGGACCGCGACACCGGGGCGTTTCGGCTCGGGCACGGCGCGCTCGTCCTCGGCCAGGCCTATCTCTCCACACTGGACCTGCGGGCCATCGCGTCCGAGGAGGCGCACCGGCTGATGCGCGAGGTCCGCGAGACCGTGCACCTGTGTGTCTACGACGCCCCGAACGTCGTCTACATCGACAAGGTGGAGAACCAGACGAACCTGCGGATGGCGTCGCGGGTCGGCAGCCGGATGCCGGCCTACTGCACGGCCGTGGGCAAGGCGATCCTGGCCTGGCTGCCCGACGAGGCCATGACCCCCGTGGTCGCCGCCGGCATGCCGCCGCTCACCCCGCACACCATCACCGACCCCGCCGCGCTGCGCGCCGAACTGGTCAAGATCCGCACCCGGGGGTACGCCGTGGACGACCGCGAGAACGAGCAGGAGGTCCGGTGCGTGGCGGCCCCCATCTTCGATCACTCCAATATGGTGATCGCCGCGATGTCGGTGTCCGGGTTGACGTCGCGGATCACGCCGACCCGGGCCCGGGAGCTGGGGGCGACGGTCACGGCCGCGTGCCTGCGGATCTCCCGGGGGCTGGGCTCGACCCGCTAGAACCCCTTGACGGGTACCGGTTCCCGACGGTCCGCCGGAGTGTCCAAATTCGGGGATGCCCAACGGGGCGGTGCGCGCGGCGACAGCCCGGAGGGCCCGGCTGGACGCGCGGGTCGAGATCGGCGAACCTGCGGACGGGGATGAGCCCGCGTGCCCGGGGCGCGTCCGGGGCCCTAGGACGGGGCCGGATTCGGTGCGGGGGAAGGGATCGGCCACCAGGCCAGGGGTAGTGCCACCGGGTGCCGGGGCGGCGGTAACCGTCGGCGACGGCGGCGGCGCGCGTCATCCGCCGCCGCCCAGCGCGCCTCGATGTCCGCGATGAGCACCTCCACCGGTTCCGGGACCCTGTCGGCGGTCATGGTGCGGAGGCTACCGCCACAGGACGGGGCATGAGGTACGAATGACGCGAACTCCGAAATGATCGGCTGGGTATCGTCACGGGCATGCGGAGAAACGGGCGGGGTGCGGCATGAGTCCCCGGTGGGCGGTGCTGGCCGTGTTCGCGGTGCACGGGACCGTGTCCGGCAGCCTCGCCGCCCGGATGCCGTGGATCGCCGAACACGTCGGCGCGGGCCCCGGACAACTGGGACTCGCCCTGACCATGCCGGCCGTCGGCGCGCTCACCGCGATGCCGTTCGCCGGCCGGATCGTGGCCCGGCTCGGCGGCCGGCGCGCCACCCAGCTGCTGATCGCCGCGTGGGCCGCCGTCCTGGTACTCCCCGCCCTCGCTCCGAACCTCGTCACCCTGTGCGCGGCGCTGCTCCTCGCCGGGATGTGCGCCGGCACCGCCGACATGGCCATGAACGCCGAGGGCGTCGCCGTCGAGAAGCTCCTCGACCGGCCCGTCATGTCCGGCCTGCACGGCGGCTGGAGCGTCGGCGGCCTGCTCGCGGGCGGACTGGGCGCGCTGCTCGCCCGCGCCGGGGTCGACGCCCGGGCGCACTTCGCCGTCCTCGGCGCGGTCCTGGTCGTACTCGGCCTCGTCGCGGGCCGGTCCCTGCCCCCGGGCCCGGCCACCCGCGAACGGACCGCGTTCGCCCTGCCCCGGGGCGCCGTCCTCGCGATCGGGCTCGTCGGGTTCTGCGCCGTGTTCGCCGAGACCGCCACCGCCGACTGGTCCGCGATCTACCTGGTCCGGGTACTCGGCTCCGACCAGGCCGCCGGCGCCCTCGCCTACGCCGGGTTCGCCGCCGCCATGACCCTCGCGCGCTTCACCGGGGACGCCGTCGTGCACCGGTTCGGCCCCGTCCGCACCACCGCGGTCGCGGGCGCGGTCGGCACCCTCGGCGGCGTACTCGTCGTCGTCGCCTGGGCGCCCTGGGTGGCCGTGACCGGGTTCTCGCTGATCGGACTGGGGATCGCGACCGTGGTGCCGTTGGCGTTCTCCGCCGCCGGGCGCACGGGCGGGGCGGGCGCCTCGGGCACCCACGCGATCGCGGGCGTGGCGACCATCGCGTACGGCGCCGGGCTCGCCGCGCCCGGGGTGATCGGCGGGCTCGCGGACGTGACCTCGCTGACAGTGTCGTTCGTGGTGATCACGGGACTGGTGGCGGTGGTGGCCCTGTCCGCCCGCGTCCTGCGCACCTGACCGGCCCGGGTCCTCCGCACCTGGTCGGAGCGCGGGCCCCGGCCTCCCGTCCCGGATCCGTGACCTGCGGCGACGGCCCCCGTCGGCCGTACCGGTCACGGCGGACGCGGCACCGGCGGCGCGGATCCGGTCACCCGGTGCCGGTCGCCGGCTTGACTTCCAGTCCGGTTGAACTTCTACGGTGGCTCCCGACCCACCCCCCGTTCGAGGAGCCCGCATGTCGCAGTCCCCGATCCGTCTCGCCGTCATCATCGGCAGTACCCGTGAAGGCAGGATCTCCCCCACCGTCGCCCGCTGGTTCGCCGAGCAGGCGACCCTGTCCACCCGGTTCGAGATCGACCTCATCGACGTCGCCGACGTCGCGGTGACCGCCGACATGAGCGGCGGCCCGACATCCGTGGCCGACCGGATCGACGCCGCCGAGGCGTTCGTGGTCGTGACGCCCGAGTACAACCACAGCTTCCCCGGCCCGCTGAAGAGCCTGATCGACGCCCACAAGCCCGAGTGGCGGGCCAAGCCGGTCGGCTTCGTCTGCTACGGCGGCGTCTCCGGCGGCCTGCGCGCCGTCGAGCAGCTCCGCCTCGTGTTCACCGAACTGCACGCCGTCTCCGTCCGCGACACCGTGAGCTTCCACGGCGTGTGGAGCCTGTTCGACGCGGAGGGGCAGCTCGCCGAGCCCACGGCCGCCGAGGGCGCGGCGAAGGTGATGCTCGACCAGCTGGCCTGGTGGGGCGAGGCCCTCCGCGACGCCAGGGCCCTCCGCCCGTACGGCGCCTGATCAGGTCGTGACCCGGGGCCGGTCACCTTCGCGGCCGGCCCCGGCCCGACCGTGACCGGCGTCGTCCCTGGTCGTGGCTAGGATCGAAGGATGACAACCAACTCTGAGCGGGACTTCAGCACCCTCCCGGAGCGGATCCGCCCCGAGGAGATGGTCGAGACGAAGGACACCCGGGCCACCCGGGACCTCCCCGACGACGT
Organism: Longispora urticae; assembly: GCF_053902585.1. Taxonomy (NCBI): domain Bacteria; kingdom Bacillati; phylum Actinomycetota; class Actinomycetes; order Micromonosporales; family Micromonosporaceae; genus Longispora; species Longispora urticae. Next base: position 76,553 of record NZ_JAQZSH010000031.1, on the reverse strand, counting down.
GAACCCGACCCGGGACCAGGCCCTCCAGTCGGGCGGCTGACCCACGGCACCCGGGACCTCACGGCCCGACAGCACCACCCTCGGCGGGAGGTGTCGGAAGCCCCTTCGCGGGCGCCGGCGCCTCCCGCACCGGTTCGTCCGGCGTCGCCCAGGTAGGCAGCGGCTCCCTGGCCGCCAGCCAGGCTCCGGGTACGCCCCGCACCCCGGGCGCCTCGCCGATGCCGGTGTGCGCGGCCACGATGCCACCGACGATCGCCGCCGTCGTGTCCACGTCACCGCGCGCCTCGACACAGGCGAGGATCGCGGCCGGGTAGTCCGTCAGGAACGTCGCGGCGGCCCACAGCGTGAACGGCACCGTGTCCTGGGCGGTGACCCGCGCCCCGTTGCCCAGTTCGTACGCCGCCTCGGCCACGGACCGGCCCAGTAGCGCACGGACCCGGCGGACGCCGTCGGCGGTCAGGCCGTCGGCGAGATACGGTTCGACGGCGTCCAGCAGGGCGCCGGGCTCCTGGACGGTCCCCCTGGTCGACGCGGCGTGGCAGGCGGCCACCGCGACGGCCATCGCACCGACGATCCCCTCCGGGTGCCGGTGGGTGACCTCGGCGGACAGGGCGGCCTGGGTGGCGGCGCGGTCCGGGTCCCCGGCGAAGTACGCCCCGAGCGGCGCGACCCGCATCGCCGCCCCGTTGCCCCAGGAGCCGCGGCCACCGAACAGCGCGCCGGCCGCCTCCGCCCAGGGCGTCCCGTCGCGGATCTGGTGCAGGACGACGACGGCCCCGCCGCCGTAGCCCCGGTACGGTTCGCAGCGGTCGGCGAACACGTTCGCCAGAATGTCGCGGTCCATGGCGCCCCGGTGCCGGAGTTCGGCGTACACGGAGCAGGCCATCTCGGTGTCGTCCGTCCACTCCCACGGGGGTGCTGGTGGGCGGCCGGCGAGCAGGTCGGGCAGCGAACTGCCGGGAACGAAGAACTGGGCGCCCAGCGCGTCGCCGACGGACAGGCCGTCCAGGGAGTCGCGGGCGGGATCGGATGCGGTCATACCCGGGCCATCATGCCCGCACGGGCCGGCCGCCGCCACCCCGCAGGGTCCCGGCCCGGGCGGGCGCGGCTAGTCGGCCGGTTCGCTGGACACCGTGTAGCGGGCCGCCACGTCCATCACCTGCACCGCGACGGTCTTCGAGTCCGTGCCGACGAACCGGAACCGTCCCCCCGCGTACATGTACGAGATCTTGTTCCACACCACCGTGCCGACCGGGGGCACCACCTCGGCGTACAGCCCCGGGGCACCGGCCATGCTCGGGGCGGCCGTGACCCGGTACGGCACGTCCGCCAGCGCCGGCACCAGCAGCTGGCCCGTGATCCGCTCGGCCGGCCCGAACTCGGGCACCTCGGGCACCTCGGCGCACTGGAGCCGGAACTCCAGTTCCATCAGGTCGATCCCGTGCACCTCGCGCCACACGAACGGGATCTCCCCGCCGCCGGGCCGCCGGGCCACCTCCAGGAAGACGCACTCGTTGTCGGGGGTGAGGAAGAGTTCCAGGTGGAACACCCACGGCTCGGCGCACATCCCCGGGATGATCCGGCCCAGGAACGCCTCCACGGCGGCGAGTCGCACCGGGTCGTCGAGTTCCACGGACCCGACCGCCTCGCCGAGGGTGAACGCCAGCGGGCCGACGGTCGCCGAGCCCGGCACGTTCATGTACTCCGAAGCCAGCCAGGGGCCCAGTTTCTCGCCGGTGTAGTAACCGTCCACATGCAACACGGTGTGCGGCAGGTAGCGCTGCACGACCAGCGGGGAGTCGGGGCTCGCGTGGATCTCCTGGTCCGGCCCGTCGAGGCGGGTCACGCCGGTGCTGCCGGCGCCGCGCAGCCGTTTCGCGATCACCGGCCAGCCGACCCGGGCCGCGAACGCGTCGAGTTCCGCCCGGGAGGTGACCAGGGCGTGCTCCGGGACCGGCACGCCGACCGCCTCGGCCGCCCGCAGCATGTCGTGCTTGTCGAGGAAGCGGTGCACGTCGGCCGTGCGCGGGCCGGGCACGTCGAACTCCTCGCGCAGGAGGACCGCGACCGCGTGGTTCTGTTCGTGCAGGGCCACGATCAGCGCGGGCGGTCCGTACTTGTCGAGGGCCGGGTCGAGGGCGGCGCGGACCGTGGCGTGGTCGTGCAGGTCGGCGACGAGGAGGACCTCGGCGGCGGTGGGCGGCACGGCGGAGAGGTACGCGTCGAGGGTCACGTAGGTGACGTGCTGGGTGTCGTGGTCGAGGTAGGCGGCGTAGTCGGCGAACGGGCCGGTGAAACGGTTGATCACGATGACGTGCGACACGATGCCTCCACAGTGGAACCGGAACCCCGGCCATCCTGGCGGCACCGTCCACCGACTGTCAAAACCCCCGATCAGAGGGGTGCGGGGGCCCCGTGCTCGGCACCCTGGGCGCGCGGGCGCTGGCCGGGTCGGGGCCCACCGTAACCCTCTGATCGGGGTTGGGGTTTCAGGCGAGGAACTGGGTGACGGCCGGGGCGGCCAGGCGGCCGGCGAGCGGGCCCGGCAGGCCGGACGCGCGGTCCACGGGGAACCAGGTCACGTCGCCGGAGCGCTGGTTGGCCACGTGCAGCCACCGGCCGGACGCGTCGAGCGCCAGGTGCCGGGGCCAGTTGCCGCCGCAGGACGGGGTGGCGAGCAGCCGGAGCCGGTGGCCCTGCGGGGTGGCTCCGAACACGGCGACGCTGTTGTCGCCCCGGTTGGTGACGTAGACGAACCGGCCGTCGCGGGACACGGCGATCTCGCCCGGATAGTTCCGGGTACCGGCGGGCGCGAGCAGCGGGTCCAGCACCTGCTCGACGGACAGTTCCCCGGACCGCCACCGGCACACCGCGACCGTGGAGTCCAGCTCGTTGGCGACGTAGACGTACCCGCCGCGCGGGTGGAACACCAGGTGACGGGGGCCCGCGCCGGTCCGCAGCCGGAACTGGCTCCGCTGCCGGAGCCGGCCGGCCTCCAGGGTGTACACGTAGATCGAGTCCAGCCCCAGGTCCACGGACAGCAGCCAGCGCCCCGACGGGTCGGGCACGATCTGGTGCGCCCGGGCCGCCGGCTGGCCCGGGCCGGGGACGTGGGTCGCCACGTCGGTGCGCGGGCCCACCCGGCCGTCGGGGCCCAGCGGGTGGGTGACGACCGCGCCGCCGCCGTACAGGGACACGAACAGGTGCCGGCCGGACGGGTGCACGGCGATGTGCGCCGGGCCCGCGCCGGTCGGCTGCTCGTTCAGCGGGGTCGGGCGGCCGGCCGCGTCCAGGCGGAAGGAGTGGAGGGTGCCGGCGGACTCGCTGATCGCGTACAGGGTGCGGCGGTCCGGGGCGGGTTCGAGCCAGGACGGGTCGGGGACGGAGTCGAGCCAGCCGGTGACGGTGGGGGTGCCGGTGGCCGGGTCGAGGGTGCCGGCGCCCAGGCCGTGGCCGCCGTCGGAGGTGTAGCTGCCCAGGTAGAAGGTGGGTTTTGGCGCGTCGGGGGCCGGGGCGGCGTCGGGGGCCGGGGCCGGGGCGGCGTGGGCGGGGCCGGGCATCAGCGCGCCCCCGGCCACGAGCGCGGAGCCCGCCGCGGCGGTGCCGAGGAGGGCGCGGCGGGACAGTTCGGTGGAGGGCATCGGACCGGTCCTCTCAGAGGTGTCACGATCAGCATGGAATGCCCCCGGTGTCTAACATGCCCCAGAATTGCCCGGCCCTCGCTTTCCGCCTGACGGAAAACCGGCCTCGACGGGTACGCGCCACGGTACGCGGTCCCGGCTACCCGCCGCTGCCGTACGGCCGGGTGATGATCTCCATGTTGTGCCCGCTCGGGTCGAGGAAGTACGCGCCCCGGCCGCCGTCGTTCCGGTTGATCCGCCCGGCCTGGCGGCGCTCGGGATCGGCGTAGTACGTGACGCCGGCCCGCTCGATCCGCCCCAGGATGGCGTCGAACTCCGCCTCGGACACCAGGAACGCGTAGTGCTGCTCGACGACCTCGGCGGGATCGTTGTCCCAGAAGTCGAGGGTGACCCCGTTGCCCGTCTGGACCGGGATGAACGGCCCCCACTGCCGGCCCACCTCCAGGCCGAGCAGGTCGGCGAGGAACGCGGCGGACCGGCGCTTGTCGTGCACCTTGACGATGATGTGGTTCAACTCGATCGGCATACCAGGATTGTCCCCGCAGGGACGGCCGCGCGCCCACCCGTCGACGGGACCGGGCGGGCGGACCCGGCGGTGCGCGGGCGCGGCCGGGACCCGGGGCGGGCGCCGCGCGCACGGCGCCCGCCCCGGTGCTACGGCACGGACACGGTCAACTCCTGCGTCCGGTGGTCGCTCATCTCCCGCGGATCCCCGAACTCGTACCGGTGCACCTTCACCCCGCCCCGGGTGAACGCCCAGTCCAGCCGCCAGAACGGCATCCAGGAGTCGTCGCGCCAGCTCACCGGGTACACGGAACGGTTCGCCCGCAGCGCGTCGGTCGCCACCGAGGTGAGCCACCGCATGTCCCCCATCGCCGGGGTGGTGTTGAAGTCCCCGGCGACCAGGGACGGGTGCGGGTTGGCCTTCACGTCGGCGCTGAGCCCCTCGAACTGGGCCCGGCGTCTGAGGTCGTTGTCGTTGACGTCGAGGTAGAAGCCCGGGGAGACCAGGGTGCGCTGGCTGAGGTGCATCGGGATGTGCACGTTGTAGACGGACAGCGCCGAGCCGTTGTACAGCAGGTCGGTGCGCAGGACCTTGGCCGCCTCGAACACCTGCCACCAGTCCTCGTCGGGCAGTTCGCCCGGGTCGGGGCCGACGGGACGGACGCCGAGCACCTTGAGCCTGGTCATGGTGAGCAGCTCGCCCCGGATGACGAGGTGGTAGCCGGGGAACTCCTGGCGGAGCCGGTGCAGGTCGGCGGCCGAGCGCGCGCCCCGCCACAGCCCGTCGACGCCGGGCCGGAAGTCCCAGTTCAGGTACTCCTGGAGCAGGTACACGTCGGCCTTCCGGCTCTTGAGGAAGGCGTAGAACTCGTCGGCCCCGTCGGCCTGGTTCCAGTACTCGGTGTTCCAGGAGAACACCTTGAGCGCGCCGGGCGGGGCGGGGCCGTCGCCGCCGCCGAGCACCGCGTGCGGGTTGAGCCCGCTGTGCGGGAGGCCGAGGAGCAGCGAGAACACGGCCAGCAGGACCACCTTGCGGCGGCGCGCGGTGAACCGGACCAGCCCGAGGAGGACGACGGGTACGAGGACGAAGCCGATCGGCGGGGCGATGTCGAACAGGAGCCACACCCAGAAGGTGCCGCTGAAGGCCCAGTGGGCGAGGACGTAGAGGAACCAGAAGGTGGCGAGGGCCGGCACCAGCCCGACCAGCCTCCGTTTCCGGGGCGGGGCGGTCGCGCGGCGCATGCGGGACCCGGCGCGCGGGGGTTGGGACAGGACAGCGGTCACGACAGCAGCTCCGGGTAGCGGGCCGCCACGAGGAACCCGGCGAGCAGCAGGCCCCACAGCAGCGAGTTGACGACGAGCACCCGGTCGCGGAGCAGCGCCCGCACGGGGTCGCCCTCCGACTGCCGGACGAGCACGCCCTGGAGGTAGCGGAACAGTCCGAACAGCGCGAACGGTACGGAGCACAGCATCGCGAGCTGGCCGTGCGCCCCGACGGGGGCCTCGTCGCGCATGTAGAGCAGGAAGGCCATGCCGGTGAGGCCGGCGTTGAGGAGGAGCAGGTTGTCGATGAGGGGCAGGGAGTAGCCGCTGAGCGAGGGGCGGTGGTTACGGCTGGCGACGACGAGTTCGTAGCGGCGTTTGCCCAGGCTGAGCAGCAGGCACAGGGTGAAGACGGAGACCAGCAGCCAGCCGGAGTAGGCGACGTCGAGGGCCACGTAGCCCAGGGCCATCCGGAGCAGGAAGCCGGCGGACACGACGAACACGTCGAGCAGGGGCAGGTGTTTGAGTTTGGCGCTGTAGGCGACGTTGAGGACGAGGTAGACGACGACGGGCCAGGCCTGGGCGGGGTGCGGCGCGAGCAGTGCGGCCAGTCCGGCGCCGACCACCCCCGCGAAACCCCAGGCGACGGGTACGGAGATCCGGCCCGACGCCACCGGCCGGTCCCGTTTGCGCGGGTGGCCCCGGTCGCGGTGCCGGTCGGCGATGTCGTTGACGATGTAGACGAGCGCGGAGGCGGCGACGAACACGGCGACGGCCCAGGCCAGCCGGGTCAGGCCGGCGAGGTGCCAGGCGGGCGCGTCGATCAGGGCCAGGGGCACGACGAGCAGGTTCTTGGGCCACTGGGCGGGGCGGATCAGGGCGAGCAGGTCGGTGCCGAGCCGGACCCGGGGCGGGTCGCCCGGCAGCTCCAGGACGGTGCTAGAAGAGGAACTTGACGACACCGAGGGCCCCCTGCTTCCACGGATCTCGACTGGTTCGGCCACTGCCGCGCGGGCGGACCTCGGTCCGTTGTTCCCGCCACCACTCGTAGGTGCGCAGGATCGCGTCGGCGTTGGAGTACTTCGGGGAGAAGCCCAGCCGGTCCCGGGCCTTGTCGATGCTCACGTACGAGTCGGCCATCAGCTTGTGCAGCAGCCGGCCGTACACGGGTGAGAGTTTCGACTTCTCCAGCAGCGAGAGGGCCGCCAGCGCCGGGCGGGCCGGCAGGGACACGACGCGTCTGCCGTGCCCGGCGGCGTCCAGGACGGCCTGGAAGTCCTCCCGCAGGGTGCCGAACTCGGCGGCCCCCACGTTGTAGGTGTCGTTGGCGATCTCGTCCGGCGCCCGGAGCACGGTGACGACGGCGTCGACGAGGTCGGCGAGGTCGAACATCTGGATCCGGACGTCGCCCCTGCCGAGGACGGGGAAGTTGCGCCCCTCCTCGGCCCACTCGAACAGCATGGCGAACAGGCCCATCCGGCCCGGCCCGAGGAAGGTCTTGGGGCGCAGGACGGGCAGCAGCATCCCTCTGTCCCGGTAGGACAGCGCGAGCTGCTCGGCCTCGGCCTTGGCCCGGCTGTAGTGGTCGACGGGCAGGTACGGGTAGTCCTCCGGGGTCGGGACCACCGTGGGGAGGCCGTAGACCGCCGTCGAGGAGATGTAGACGAACCGGTCGACCTTGGCGGCGTGCGCGGCTTCGAGTACGGCCGTGGAGCCGTCGACCACGATCGAGCGGATCTGTTCGGCCGGGTAGCTGGGCAGGGCCGCGGCGCAGTGCACGACGGCGTCGACCGCACCCTCGGCGAGCAGCTTCCGGAGCAGCGCGGCGTCCCGGATGTCCCCGACCACGTGCCGGAGCCCGGGGTCGTCGGCGGGGCGCAGGTCGAGCCCGATCACGTCGTACCCGTCGGCAACGAGTCTCTGGACGAGGTGCGAGCCGAGCATGCCGGCCGCGCCGGTGACGAGGATCCGGGCTACCACAGCGAGCCCACCTTCTGGGTGACGAACCGGCGGACCAGCTTGGCCAGGCCCTGCGACAGCGTCTCGTCGAGCGCGTCGACGAACCGCTCCGCCTCGGCCGGGGTCGCGACGAGCGGCGGGGCCACGACCAGCGGGTTCTTCCCGTTCAGGGTGTAGTAGGTGAAGATGTCGTGGTCGGTGTACAGCGCGTTGATCACCGAGGTGGTGATGAACTTCGTCCGGAACTGCGGGTCCTTCGCGATCCCGCCGGGTGCGAGTTTCGCCACCAGGTCCAGGAGCTTCGGGCCGCCGTCGAGGAACACGCCCCACAGGGCGCCGGCCCCGGCGACGGAGGACACGCTGTCGGGGTGGGCCTTGGCGATCCGTTCCAGGCCGGGCTTCAGGACCCGTTCGAGGTCGCGGGCCCGGGCCGGGTAGTCGTCCTCCACCGCCACGTTGACCGCCTCGATCGCGGTGGCGCACTCCTCGCCGAAGCCGTAGTACGTGGTCGAGGTGGACTGGACGAGGGAGTCGTTGAGGTTGTCGTAGGCCTTGCGGAACACCGGTTCGCGGGCCACGAACGCCGAGATCGAGGACTTGCCGCCGCCGAAGGACTTGGAGGTGGTGACGACGTCGGGCACGAGTCCGGGGTAGCGCATGAAGTAGAACAGGCTGCCCGTCTTCCCCCAGCCGGTGTAGATCTCGTCGAAGACCAGCACGATGTTCTCCCGGGTGCAGATCTCGCGCACCCCGCGCAGGAACTCCTCCGAGCACCACCGGATCGTGGACGCGCTGAACGGCTCGATGAGCAGCGCGTAGATGTCGCCCCTGTGCGCGGCGACGAGCGCCTCGACGGAGGCCAGGTCCCCGTACGTGAACACCTGCACGCCGGGGATGCCGGGGAAGGCGAACTTGTTCTGCGACGAGCCGGTCAGCGAGCCCGAGCCGAGCAGCTTGCCGTGGAAGCTGATGTCGGAGCGCAGGATCGTGTTCCGCTTCCCGCCGTGGTACTTGTACGCCAGCTTCACCGCCCCCTCCACCGCCTCGGCCCCGGAGTTCGGGAAGAACGACATGCTCAGGTCGCCGGGCAGCAGCTGGGCGAGGTTGTGCCCGAGGGCCGCCAGGTACGGCGAGAAGTAGGTCTTGTGCACCTCCATCCGCTGGTTCTCCTGGAACCGCCGCCGGGCGGCCAGGATCCGGGGATGGTTGTGCCCGTGGTTGAGCACCCCGACGCCCCCGGTGAAGTCGAGCACCTTCCGGCCGTCGCGCAGGTGCAGGTAGGCGCCCTCGGCGTGGTCGACGAGTTCCCGGCCGAAGCCGAAGGAGGTCATCAGCGACACCTGGGACCTGTTGACATAGCTGCGGTACAGGTCGTGCACCTGCCTGACGTCGAGGGCCTCGGCGGCCTCCACTGTCATCAACCCGGTCATGCGTTGCTCCTGATCTTGTCGATGAGTCGTTCGTACGCGTCGAGGCCGGCTTCGACCCCGAAGAGGGCCGTGGCCCGGTCGGACAGTTCGGCGCGCCGCTCGGGCGGGGTCGCGCGCAGGGTCTCGACGGCCGCGAGGATGGCGTCGGGGTCCCGGGGCGGGATGAGCAGGCCGAAACCCGTGAGCTGGATGGGTACCCGGCCGCCGGCCACGTCCGCCGCGATCACGGGTACGCCGGCGATCATGGCCTCGGCCTGGACGATGCCGAAGGACTCGTACAGGCTGGGCAGCGCGAACAGGTCGATCGAGGCGTAGAAGTCGTCGATCCGCCGGCCGCGGAGCAGCCCGAGGATCCGGACCCGCCCGTCGTCGCCGGCCGCCGCGCGTACCCGGTCGATGACGCTGCCGCCGGCGATGTTCTCGTAGTCCCCGGCGATCAGCAGCCGCGCGTCGGGGTCGGGGATCCGCCGGAAGGCCGTGACCAGGTACTCGATCCCCTTCTCCTCGGCCACCCGCCCCATGAACCCGATGTGCAGCCCCTCGGACTCCCGCAGCGCGGGCGCGCCGCCCCGCCGGTCCACGCTGGGCGCCGGGATCGCGTGCCAGCCGGACCTCTCCAGCGCGGGCAGGATCCGCGAGTGCCGGGCCTGGTCGTCGCTGTTCACCACGACGGCCGCCGACCGGCGCAGGGCGATCCGGGCGGACAGGTCGGTGGCGGCCGACGCGGCGGAGGAGACGATCCCCTCGGGCAGCCACAGGTCCAGGTGGTAGGTGGTGAGGATCGGGGTCCGGCCCACCAGGTGCGCGATGGCGCCGGCCTCCAGCATCGGCAGGTGCAGGTGCACGACCTCGGACTCCCGGGCGATCCGCGCCGCCAGGGTCGGGAACCCGGCGCTGATCAGACCGCGGCTGATCCCGAAGCTGACCGGGGCGCGGAACACGTCCACGCCCGCGATCACCTCGTGCCGGGGCAGGGCCGGGTCGTGCCGCTGGCAGACGACCGCCACCTTGCGGCCCCGGGCGGCGAAGCCCTCGGCGAGCAGGCGGGCGGCCTCGGTCAGGCCGCTGACGTAGGGGGCGTAGTAGTTCAGGACGACGGCGAGATCAAACCGCTTCGACGACACGGGTACTCCTTTCAGGACGGACGGCGCGGGCCCAGCCGAGCGCGACCAGCGAGGTCAGCACCTCGCACAGCACGCAGATGAGGCGGCTGGCCACGGCCGCGACTCCGGCGACGGACCACGGCACGACCGTGGCCAGGGCCGCCATGATCACGAGTTCGCGGACCCCCCACCCGTCGGGCAGGATCAGCGCGAGGCTGCCGGTGACCGTGGCCAGCGCGAACGCCCCGACCCCGACGGGCAGGCTGGCGAGCGGCTCCGCGCCGAGCAGCAGGAGCAGCGCCCACAGGTGCAGGCCCGACACCAGCCAGGAGACCGTGGCCACGACCAGGGCTTTCCGGGTACCGGGCGCGGGGGCCGGCTCCTCGCGGCGGAACAGCCGGGCGGCCCGGACGAGCGCCCAGTGCAGGATCCCCGGCCGGACCACGCAGGCCACGACCAGCGCGGCGGGCGCGAGCAGCCAGAACGCGTTCCGGCCCCCGACCGCCGGCCCGACCAGGAGCCCGACGGCCGCCCCGGTGAGGGTGGTGACGCCCAGGCTGACCACGTACGCCCCGACCATCCGGGACGGCGGGACACCGAGCCGTTTTCCCAGCTGCACATGGGTGAGCACGCCCCACACCCGGCCGGGCACGTACTTGCTGAGCTGGCCGAGGAAGAAGATCCGCGCGCCGGGTACCGGGCCGATCCGGTCGGCGAGCAGCGCCCGCCAGGAGGCCATGCCCAGCACCAGGCCGGCGATGTTCGCGGCGCACGCGGCGAGCAGCAGGGGCGCGGCCCCGGGCCGGCCGAACAGGTCGAGGACCCGGGGGCCGTCCCGGCGCAGCGCCGACCACAGCGCGTACCCGACGGCGGCGAGCACGACGGCCATCGCGAGGAGCCGGAACGCGCGGCTCCGGAGCACCGTCGAGAGCCGGGACCCGACCGCCCCGGCCCCCGGCGCGCCGACCGGGCCCGTCATGTCCGCACCGGGACCCGGCCCGGCTTCGGCGCGGCCCAGCGGACCGCCCCGACCACGGCCCCGGCGACCAGCGCGACATGGGTCAGCAGGTGCAGGACCAGGAAGTACGCCAGGAACAGTGCTCCCCTGCGGTGCGCCACGAACCGGGCGAGCCCCACGTCGGCGAGGACGAAGAGCCCGACGAGGAGGAGGGGCACCCACCACAGCGCGGTGCCGACCAGGGGCAGGGTGACCAGGGCGAGCCCGACCGCGAGTACCCCCAGGGGCTTGTTGGCCCTGAGTCCTGCCGAGCGTTGTCGGCGCGCCGCCAGGACCGTCGGCACGAGCTGCTGGGACCGGCGGAACTGCTCCCGCAGCAGCGGCCCGAGCCGGTCCTCGTCATCGTGGAACGCGACGATCCGGTCGGTGAGCAGGATCCGGTACCGGGCCGCGAGCCGCTCGCTGTACTCCAGGTCCTCCGAGTCCCGCAGCCGCTCGTCGAACGGCCCGACGGCGTCGAACACGGCACGCGGCACGGCCGCCTGGGCGAAGAACGCCGTGGCCGTCTCCCCCACGCCCCGGGCCCGCCAGAAGTGCGAGTGCAGCACCTTGTAGGCCTCCACCGGCCCGTCGTCGACGAGCGGCGTGTCGGCGAGGATGCCGTGCACGCAGCCCAGCCCGGGGTCGGCCGCGAGGAGCTCGACCGCGTTGGCCAGGGCGTCGGGGGCGAGGGCCTCGTCGGAGTCGAGGAAGAACAGCACCTCCCCGGAGCTGGCGGCCACCCCCCGGTTGCGGGCGGCCGACACGCCCTGGTTGCCGGGGCTCTCCAGCAGCGTGCACGGATAGCGGCGGATCACGTCCCGCGAGCCGTCCGTACTGCCGTCGTCCACGACGATCACCTCGGCGGGCGGGTGGCTCTGGGCGTACACCGAGTCCAGGCACAGCGCGAGGGTCTTCGCGTAGTTGTAGTTGGGGATCACCACCGAAACGGTCTTCACGCCACCCAGTGGAAGCCCCACCGCTATCGGCCCGTTATCGCGGCACTGTCGCCCATGCGTCTCCCGGCTGTCGGCGGGGGCCGGCCGGAGGTATCTAGGGTGGACGGTGCAGTGTGCGTTGCCGGCGAGAGGTGGACACCGTGGAGCGGGTGCGGCGGGTGCGGCGGGTGCGGTCGTGACGGAACCCCGGACGGTCACGATCGCCGAGCACGACCGGCTGGCCGACGGCTCCTTCACGGTGCGGGTGGGCTTCGGCGACGGCGCCGAGTACGAGGCGCGGGTCACCGATCCGGCCGGCCCCGCGGTGGAACGCGAACTGACCTGGTACTTCGAGGAGTACCTGCGCTACCCGTTCCTGGACCACGACCGCCGCGACGCCTCCGTGGCGCACCTCGCCCACTACGGCGAGGCCCTGTTCGCCCAGGTGTTCACCGGCCCCGCCCACGTCGACTTCCAGGTGCTGCGGCGCGCGGGCTTCGACGGCTGCCGCCTCGTGGTGTCGGGTTCGGCGGAGTTCCACCGGCTGCACTGGGAGGCGCTGCGCGACCCGGCGGACCGGTCCGCGCTGGCCGTCCGGCTGCCGATGGTGCGCCGGGTCCGCCGGCAACCCGCCCGGTTCGACGTGCCACCGGCCCGGCCGACCCTGAACATCCTGGTGGTGACCGCGCGCCCGGACGGGGCCCGGGACGTGGGCTACCGGACGATCTCCCGCCCGCTGCTGGACGCGCTGCGCCAGGCCCGGCTGCCGGTGACCGTGGACCTGGTGCGGCCCGGCACCTGGGCGGCGCTGCGGGACCGGCTGCGGGCGGCCACGGACGAGCACGGCACCGGCTGGTACCAGGTGGTGCACTTCGACCTGCACGGCGGGATCGGCGACCACCCGGCGATGGAGGCGGGGATGCGGGCCGGCCGGTTGCTGTTCCCGTCCGGGGCGCCGGCGCCGTTCCCGGCGAGCCGGGCGTTCCTGCACTTCGAGACGGCGGTGGAGGGCAGCGCCGAGCCCATCTCGGCGGACCAGGTCGCGGAGCTGCTCGCCGAGCACCGGGTCCCGGTGGCGGTGCTCAACGCCTGCCAGTCGGCCATGGACACCGGCGACGAGGCCAGCCTCGCCCAGCAGCTGGTCGGGGCGGGCGTGCCCGTGGCGGTCGGCATGGCGTACTCGGTGACGGTGTCGGCCGCAGAACGCGCGATGCCCGTGTTCTACGGCCGGCTCGCCGCCGGGGCCGAACCGCTCGCCGCGGTGCACGCCGCCCGGCGGGCCCTGCACGACGACCGGTCCCGCCGGGCCTACTTCGACCAGGACATCCAGCTGGAGGACTGGCTGCTGCCGGTGGCCTTCCAGCAGCAGCCGCTCCAGCTGCGGCCGGCCACGATGAGCGGACCCGAGGAGGCCTCGTTCCTGGCCCGCGAGGCGGCGATCGGCCAGGAGCCGCACACGACCTACGGTTTCGTCGGCCGGGACCTGGACATCCAGCGGGTCGAACGGCGCCTGCTCACCCCGGGCTCGCCGAACCAGCTGCTGGTCCAGGCGATGGCGGGGGCCGGGAAGTCCACCCTGCTGGCGCACCTGGGCTGGTGGTGGCAGCGCACCGGCCTCGTGCGCCGGGTGTGGCGGTTCAGCTACGAGGACCGGGCCTGGACGGGCGACCAGATCGTGCGCGCCATCGCCGGCGACCTGCTCACCCCCGCCGAGCTGGCCGACTTCGACTCCCATCCCGAGGCGGTCCGGGCCGAGCGGGTCGCCCGGAGGCTGCGGGCCGAGCCGTACCTGCTGGTGCTGGACAACGTCGAATCGGTCACGGCGGCCCCGACCGCGATCCCGCACGCGCTCACCGGGGCCGACCAGCGCCGGCTGCTCGCGTTCCTGTCGAGCCTGCGGGACGGCCGGACCCTGGTGCTCTACGGGTCCCGGGAGGCCGAGTCCTGGCTGGCCGACGGGACGTTCGCGGGGAACGTGCACCCGCTGCCCGGGCTGGACCCGCAGGCCGCGTCCGTGCTCGCCGAGCGGATCCTGAGCCGGCACGGGGCCACCAGGCACCAGGAGGACCCCGTCGAGCGGGACGCGCTCAAGACGCTGATCGCCTCGCTCGGCGGCTACCCGCTGCCCATGACCGTGGTGCTGCCCACCCTGGCCACGCTGACCCCGACCCGGGTACTCGCGGACCTGAGCGAGGGCGGGACCGACGCGGACCCGGTGGGGCTGATCGGCCGGGCGGTCGAGTACAGCCACGGCAAGCTCGACCCTGCCGTGCAGAGGGCCCTGCTCCTCCTCGCGCCGTTCACCGGCACGGTGCCGACCGGCGAGCTGCTGCGCGAGTACCACAGGTTCCTCGCTGCCGACGGGGACGCGGGGGTTCCGGCGCTCACCGACCTCGAGACGGCCGTCGCCGAACTCGTCCGGGTCGGCCTCGCCACTCCCGCCCTCCGGATGAACGCGCTGGCGGTGCAGGTCGTTCCGGTCCTGCCCTACTTCCTGCGGACCCGGCTGGAGCACGACCCCGCCCTCCGTGAGGCCGCGACCCACGCGCACTACCGGTTCATGGTCGCCCTGGCCAACCTGGTGGACAGTCTGATCTCCCGGCAGGTCGCCGAGGAGCGGGCCCCGGGGGCCGGACTGGCACACCTGTTCTACCCGAACCTGACCTCCGCCGCCGCGCACGCGATGCGTACCGGCCAGCCGGCCAACGTGATCGTCAAGGCGGTGGCCGGCTACCTGAACGAGGCCGAGCGACCGGAGGCACGGCGGCGGTTCCTGGAGGACGCGATCGCCAGCTGTCCCGAGCCGACCACCGACCAGCAGCGGTTCGAGCTCTACGATCTGCACAACCTCGCGGGCAGCACCGCCATCCTCCAGCACCGCCTCCGCGACGCCGAAGCCCATTTCCGCGCCGAACTCGCCCTCAAACAGGCCGTCGGCGACCGGTCCACCTACGCCAACACGTACGGCCGACTCGCGCAGATCGCGTTCGAGGAAGGGCACCTGGACGACGCCGAACGGTACACGGCCGAGTCGCTGGAGCTCTATCTGGAGTTCGGCGACCGGTTCGGGACGACGGTCGCCCGACACAGGCTCGGTGCGATCGCGCAGCTCCGCGGCCAGTTGGACGAGGCCGAGGAGCACTACCGCCACGCGTTGGCGACCCTCCTGGACCTCGGCGACCACCGGACCATCGCCCACAGTTACGCCCAGCTCGGCGAGTTGGCCAACCTCCGGGAGAGGTTCGACGAGGCCGAGGAGCACTATCACCGGGCACTGGAGATCGACATCGCCCAGGGCGACTGGCGCAACGCCGCGACCACCTACAGCCAGCTCGGCAACATGCTCGCGGACCTGGAAAGGTTCGACGACGCCGAGCAGCGGTACCGGCGTTCGTTGGAGATCCGCCTGACCCTCGGGGACACCTACGGAGCCGGCAAGTCGTACCACAACCTCGCACTGGTCGCGCACCAGCGGGGTCGGGTGGACGAGGCCCGCCGCCTGTTCGGCCAGGCGATCGACATCCTGACGGAGTTCGGCGACACCTCGAACCTGGACATCGTCCGGGGGAACCTCGCCCTCCTCGAGGCGGAATCCGACCCGGACGGCTGACCGGCGCCGCTCAGGGCGGAGCCGGGGGGCCACCGGGCACACCGGCGACGGCGGCCGTCCCCGGTCGGCCGGGCCCCGCCGACCCCGGCTCCGTCGGGCACGTC
Organism: Longispora urticae; assembly: GCF_053902585.1. Taxonomy (NCBI): domain Bacteria; kingdom Bacillati; phylum Actinomycetota; class Actinomycetes; order Micromonosporales; family Micromonosporaceae; genus Longispora; species Longispora urticae. The sequence continues at coordinate 61,004 of NZ_JAQZSH010000031.1, read as the reverse complement.
ACCAGCACCGCCCCCGGCAGCAGCCAGGTCCGGCACAGGGGCACCGGGGCGGCCAGCAGGACCAGGTCCGCGCCGAGGACCGCCTCGCGCGGGTGGCCCGCGACGCACAGCCCGACCCCCCGGCACCGGAACACGTCGAGGAGCGCCGGGGGCGGCGTACCCGGCGGGGGATCGAACCACGCGACGTGCGTGACGGACGGCAGGCCCCTGACCAGCGCACGGAGCAGGGTCGACCGCGCCGGGCCGAGGACGCCGACCGTGTGCACGCCCGGCGGCAGCAGCGCGCGGGCGGCCGCGACGAGGGACCACGCGTCGGGCATGGGTGAGACCTCCGGGTACGCGGCGGGACGGTGCGGCCATCCGCCGGCTCCCGGAACTCGCGACCCTCCCAGTGACCCGTATCAATCCGCTATCGCCGGGCCATCGCGGCCCGCGAAAGCCGGACGATAGTGAGCCGATGGTCCCGGGTTGTGCACTGTGTCCGATCAGTTGGGACGACACACAGGGAGTACCGATGTTCCGCGATGAGACGCACTGGGGCAGCGCGCCGATGCTGCGGGGCCGGCGGTGAGGCGCCGCGCGCTGCTGGCCGCCGGGCTGGCCGCGACCCTGCTGGGGGTCGCGGCCTGCGGCGACGCGGGGTCCGGCGAGGCCACGGCCAGCGGGGGCACGCTGAAGGTCTGGTTCATGGAGGACTCCGTCCCGGACAAGATCATGAAGGACCTGAACGAGGAGTTCGGGAAGAAGCACGGCGTGAAGGTCAAGTACGAGATGCAGTACTGGACCGGGATCCAGCAGAAGCTCACGAAGTCGTTCGCGGACGGCACCGGGCCGGACGTGTTCGAGACGGGCAACACCCAGAACGCCGCGTTCGCCAAGGCCGGGGCCCTGTCGGACCTGACCGACAAGGTGGCCGACCTCGGCGGGCAGGACTGGCTGCCGGGGCTCGCGGAGTCCGGGAAGTGGGACGGCAGGCAGTACGGGGTGCCGTTCTACGCGTCCAACCGGGTCGTCGTGTACCGCAAGGACATGTTCGAGAAGGCCGGCGTGACCCCGCCGAAGACCCAGGACGAGTGGCTGGCGGTCGCGAAGAAGCTCCAGGACACGTTCGCGGCGGGCGACCCGAACTTCCAGCCCCTGCTGCTGCCCGGCTCCTACTGGTTCGCGCTGGCCGGCTTCGTGTGGGACCAGGGGGGCGAGCTGGCCGTCCGGGACTCCGGCGGCGCGTGGAAGGGTTCGCTGGACACCCCGCAGGCCAAGGCCGGCATGAAGTACTACCAGGATCTCTTCAGGTACTCCAAGCTCGCGCCCGACAGCACCGAGGACCACCCGCGCAGCTCCGACGTGTTCGCGCAGGGGAAGACGGCGATGATGCTGTCCCTCCCCCTGTACTACAAGGAGTCCATCGCGGCCGACCCGTCCCTGGACGGCAAGCTCGGCGTCTTCCCCATCCCGGGCCGCACCGCCGAGCGGACCAGTTCCGTGTTCGTCGGCGGCTCGAACGTCGCCGTGCCGAAGAGCTCGAAGAACCAGGCCCTGGCCTACGAGTACGTGAAGCTGATGACCGGCGAGAAGTGGCAGACCCGGCTCGTGCAGTCCGCCGGCAACTGGTACGTGCCCAACAAGCTGGCGCTCGGCGCGGCCGTGGCCAACGACCCGGTGATGAACATCGTGGTGGCCGCCGCCAAGCTCGGCAAGGTGCCGCCGACCGACCCGCGCTGGGCGGCCGTGGAGGAGGAGCCGCAGATCATCCGGCAGTACATGATCGGGGTACTGAAGGGCGGGGACCTCGACGCGCTAGCGGCGGAGGCGAGCGCGGAGATCACCCGGCGGATGAAGGAGTAGCGGTCGCGGCGGGGCGGGGCGTCTCCCCAACCGGGACCGCACCCGCTCCGCCTCCGCCGAGTCCACCCCGGACAGCAGCTCCATCACCTCGTCGTAGCTGCGCTCCGAGGAGGCCAGGTCGCCCGCTCCCGCGTACACCTCGCCGAGGGACAGCAGACTGCGGGCCTCCCAGATCACCGCCGGGATCGCCCGGAACAGGTCTCTGGCCTCCGCCAGGCGCTCGATGGCCGGCTCGTGCCGGAACTGCCGGGCCTCCAGCTCGCCGAGCGCGTGCAGCACCCGGCCCACGATCAGCCGCTCGTCCACGGCCTCCGCGATCAGCCTGGCCTGGGACAGCGACGCCTCGGCCTGCTCGTACCGGCCCTCGCGGCTGCGGACCATGCCCAGCCCGTACAGCGCGTACGCCTCGCCGACCCGGTCGCCGGCGTGCCGGACGATCCGCAGTACCCAGTGGAAGTCCTGCGCGGCCCGGTCCAGGTCGCCGAGGAACAGGGCCACCTCCCCGAGCCGGTGCCGCACCTGGGCCTCGACCCGGCGGCTGCCCACGTCCCGGCAGATCGCCAGGGACTCCTCCAGCAGGTCGCGGGCCGCCTCGGGCTCCCCCGCGTCGAGTCTGAGGCCGGCCATGTTGCTCAGGACGTGCGCCTGCCCGATCAGGTCCCCGGCGGCCCGCAGCCCGGTCAGCGCGTCGGCGTACCGGGCCCGCGCGGACTCCGGCCGGCTGAGCATCCGGTCCAGGTACGCCAGGTTCCGCAGCACGAGCGCCCTGCCGTGCCCGTCGCCGCACTCCTCGAACGTGCGCAGCGCCCCGCCGATCAGGGTGTCCGCGTCGGCGAAGTTGCGCTGGTAGACGTGCAGCGCGCCCAGGGTGTGCAGCATCGCCGCCGCCCCGCGCCGGTCCCCGACCAGCCGGCACGCGGCCAGCGCGCTCTCCGCGCAGTCCCGCCAGTCGTCGAAGTAGCTCTTCGCCTCGAACAGGGTCACCGAGGTCATCGCCAGGTCCCAGGCCAGGTCCGCCCAGCCGTGCGCGCAGGACTGCCGGATCGCGCACACCAGCCCGGCCCGTTCGGAGTCGAACCAGGCCACCGGGTCCACCAGCAGGTCGTCCATCGTGGCCGCCGGCAGCGACCAGCGCGGGGCGGGGCCGTGCAGGACCGTGTAGTCCCCGCCGTACTCGCGGCGGTGCGCGCTCTCGGCCAGGCCCAGCCAGGCGCCGAACGCCCGGCCCAGCACCTCGGGCACGGACTCCTCGGCGAGGGCGCGCTCGCGGGCGAAGACCCGGATCAGGTCGTGGAACCGGTACCGCGCCCCGCCCACCACCTCCAGCAGCTGCGCGTCCACGAGCAGTTCGAGCAGGTCCTCGGCCTCCTCGACCCCGGTGTCCAGCAGGGCCGCGCCGACCCAGCCGGCGACGTCCGGGGCGTCGAGCAGGGCCAGCCGGCGCAGCAGCCGCTGGGCCGGGGGCGCCAGGCCCTCGTAGCTCAGCGAGATGCTGGCCCGGATGCCCAGGCTGCCGTGTTCCAGCTCGTCGAGCCGGCGGGTCTCGTCCCGGAGCCGGTCGAGGAGCCGGCTGATCCGCCAGTGCGGCCGGGACGCCAGGCGCGCGCCGGCGATCCGCAGCGCCAGGGGCAGGCCGCCGCACAGGTCGACCAGGGCCTCGGCGGCGCGCGGCTCGGCCGACACCCGCTCGGGGCCGACGATCCGGGCCAGCAGGCCGAGCGCGGTGTCCCGGTCGAGCACCCCGAGGGCGAGGTGCCGCGCGCCGGCCAGCCCGGACAGCCGGCCCCGGGCGGTGACGACCACGGCGGCGCCCGCCGAGCCCGGCAGCAGCGGACGGACCTGCTCCTCGGTGGCCGCGTCGTCGAGCACGATCAGCATCCGGCGGCCGGCGACCCGGGTCCGGTACAGCTCGGCGCGTTCGGCCAGGCCGTCCGGGATCGCGGTGCCGGCCACCCCGAGGGCGCGCAGGAACCGGGCCAGGATCTCGGCCGGCCCGACGGGCGGGGAGCACACGCCGCGCAGGTCGGCGTACAGCTGGCCGTCGGGGAAGTCCGCGCTGGCCCGGTGCGCGAGGTGCACGGCGAGCGCGGACTTGCCGACCCCGCCGGGACCGGTGATCGCGAGGACGGGCACGGCGGGCGCGTCGGCCCCGGACAGCACGTCGGCGGCCAGGGCGGCGCTGCGGCTGCGGCCCACGAAGTCGGCGGTGTCGGAGGGCAGCTGGCGCGGCGTCCCGGCCGGCGCGGTCACGACGGCCCGCGGGGCGCTCGGCGGGTCGAGGGCCGGGTCGGCGGACAGCACGGCGTGTTCGAGCCGGCGCAGCTCCTCGCCGGGTTCGATGCCGAGCTCCTCGACGAAGACGGCCCGGGCCCGGCGGAAGGCCTCCAGGGCCTCGGCGGGGCGGCCGGTGCGGTACAGCGCGGTCATCAGGTGCGCGTGCGGCCGTTCGCGGAGCGGGTGCGCGGCGACCAGCTCGAACAGCTCCCCCACCAGCTCGTCGTGCCGGCCGAGGGCCAGGTCGAGCCGGATCCGCTCCTCGGTCGCGGTCAGCCGGCTCTCCTCCAGCCGGGTGGTGGCGGTGCGCAGCAGCCGGCCGTCGACCCCGGCGAGCGCGGGGCCCCGCCACAGGGCCAGGCCCTCGCGGAGCTGGTCGGCGGCCTCGGCCAGCCGGTCGGCGTCGGCGAGCAGCCGGGCGGCGGTCAGGCGTTCCTCGAAGACGTGCGCGTCGAGCTGCCGGTCGCCGACGGCGAGCAGGTAGCCGGGCGGCCGGGTGCCGATCGCGTCGGGGACGCCGAGGGCGCGGCGCAGCGCGGACACGCAGATCTGGACCTGGCCCCGGGCGGTGGACGGCGGGCTCTCGTCCCAGACGGCGTCCACGAGCCGGTCGACGGGCACGACCCGGTTGGCCTCCAGCGCCAGCATGGCCAGGATGATCTGCGGACGGCGGCCGCCGAGTGGCACCGGCTCGCCCCCGACCAGGACTTCCAGCGGTCCCAGGACGCGAACCTGCACGTGCTTCCCCCCGCTCCCCCGAACTTCACGGACCTGGGGGTACGAAACACCCACCACCATGATCCATAACGCGTAGCCTAACCAACCGGCGCTAGGCCGCATAGCCCCCAGTTAAGTTTGTTCAAAGAACCGCTGGTGGGACCCTGAACGGCTCCCCGGACAGCCCGACCTCGCCGCTCCCGTCGACGGCGCGCACCGCCTCGCGGAGCGCCTCCACCACCCGGAGCACCTCGGGCTCCCGGCTGCGGGTGGTCGTGACGAACACATCGAGGGTCAACAGGTGGTCCGCCCCGGCGTCGTCGCGGTGGTACAGCGGCACCCAGCGGAACTTGTCCGCGTTCAGCCCGGCGAACTCCCGCCCGCGCTTGTAGGCGAGCGCCACGTCGGACGGCACCACCACGACCCTGCTCGGCCGGCCCGGCCGGTGGTGCTCGTTGCGGATCCGCATCACGCTCGTGGCGCTCTCGTACGTCTCGCTCAGCACCCGCACCCTCGGCCCCGGATCCGCGATGCCCCACCGCCGGATGCTCTCCTCCAGTAGCCGGCGGGACCGCATGTCCCGGGGCGGGGCGAGCATCTGGTGCTCGTTGACCAGCTCGGTGACCGTCATCGCGTCCCCGTCGTAGTCCGCCGGGACCATCGCCTCCAGCTGCGCGGTGTACAGCCGGACCGACGCGCAGACCGGGTCGCGGACGTCCGGGCCGATGATCCACGCGTACCGCCGTTCGCGGAGCCGGCTCAGCGCGTTCTCGTGGAAGCCCGCGTCGCCCCGGCTCGCCTGGTCGAGGTAGACCACCCGCACCCCGGGGCCGCCCCGCTCGAGCAGCAGGTCCTCGGCCCGGGCCACGAAGCCCGTGTGGTGCGGCAGGCAGGCCAGGGTGCGCGGGCCGCCGGTCGCGGACTCCCCACCCCGCATCACCTGGTACTCCGCGAGCACGCTCCGGGCCGAGTCCAGGAACCGCTGGCCGGGCCCGGTCGGGTACAGCCGCCGCTTCGGGCCCTCCCGGGTCAGCAGGCGCTCGCCGTACCACTCCTCGATCTTGGCCACGGTGCGGCTGATCGTCTGGCGCTGCACGGGCCGGCCGGTCTCCCGGCGCAGCTCGTCCGCGGCCTTCATGAATCCCTGGTGCTCGGCGACGGCGATGAACTGCCGGCACTCCCACTCGTCGGGTGCGCTGTCGTCACGGGTGCCCACGGACGCAGCGTAGGCGCGGGGATCCGGTCACCAACAGTGGTCGTCCAGAAGGCGACAAGATTCGCGTCCCCACTGGACCTTGGACTATAGGTGTGTGATTTAGGTCACCGAGAGCAAAAATCCTCACGCTGCGTGAGGACGAGTGTCCACTGTGCGCGCTGCCGAACGACAGGTTGACTGACCGTGAACGCCCGCTACGCCGAGCGCATCGTCAAGGCACCTAACAGTTCCCCAGGGACGGGGGGCGCACATATCCGAAACGACGCGGAGCTGTTACACAGAATCCCCCGGCGGAACCGGGAGTGGTCGGGTCCGATGCAGACGGACCCGACCACGGAAAGACCACGGAGCCCAACGGAGGAGCCCCGATGTCCCACCACAAACCTACGCCGCCCACCGAGTGGCACCTAGCCCTGCCCGTGAGATTCGGCATGGACAAGGGTTCCGGAAGGGTCAGCCTCGCGGTGAACCGGTCGAGCCTGCACGCCCTGATGTACTTCGCCGCCCTCGCGCACGCGGCGTTCGGCTACCTCCCCGAGCACCACCCCGGGGCCGGCCCCGCCACCGTGACCGCCGTCTACGGCGGCTGCGCGGTCCTCGCCCTGGCCTCGGCGACCGTGGTCAACCGGCTGACGGCGGGCGACCGGCGGTCCCGGAACGCCGACAGGCGCGACACCCAGGGGCCGGACGACCAGGGGTCCCCCGGCTGGCGGGAGCCGGGCACGGCGCGGGAACTCCCCGCCTGGCGGGAGCCCGGCGCGGCGCGGGAGGCCCCCGCCTGGCGGGAGCCCGGCCCCGACCGGGCGGCACTCCGACCCCCGGCCGGCCCCGCCGCGACAGCGGCCTTCCCCGACCTTCCCCCGAACCCCGACCCCAGCCCCGAGGGCGCCGTCGCGCTCGCCGTCCGGCTGATGACCGAGGCCGAGGACGTCGCCCGGCACGCCGACCCGGCCGGCCTGCGCTACCTCGCGCACCGGGCCGGCAAACTGTCCGGCAACCTGGACTACGCGGCCCGGGCCGGAACTTCTTAGCCGGCTCCTACGATTCTCTTAGACACCGCACGGCTCGTGCGGCGATGCTGGGAGCGGGGGTGGGCCGGTGCGGATTCTGGTGGTCGACGACGACGCGGCGGTCCGCGACTCGTTGTCACGCAGCCTGCGCTTCGAGGGGTACGAGGTCACCACCGCCGAGGACGGCAGCCGCGCCCTGGAGCTGGTCCGGGGCGGCGAACCCGACGCGGTGGTGCTCGACGTGATGATGCCCCGCCTGGACGGCCTGGAGACGTGCCGGACCCTGCGCGCCGAGGGCCTGCTGCTCCCCGTGCTGATGCTCACCGCCCGGCACAGCGTCGGCGACCGGGTCGCCGGGCTCGACGCCGGGGCCGACGACTACCTGGTCAAGCCGTTCGCGCTCCAGGAACTGCTGGCCCGGCTCCGGGCGCTGCTCCGCCGCACCCTGCACGTCGGGGCCGTGCCGGACACCGGCGAGGGCGAGCTGCGGTTCGCGGGGCTGACCCTGGACCCGGCCACCCGGGAGGTGCGCCGGGCGGGCCGGCTGGTCCGGCTGACCCGGACGGAGTTCTCGATCCTGGAGGCGTTCCTGCGCCACCCCCGCCAGGTGCTGACCCGCCAGGCCCTGTTCGAGCAGGTCTGGGGGTACGACTTCGGCGAGTCCTCCAACAGCCTGCACGTCTACCTGGGTTACCTGCGCCGCAAACTCGAGTCCGAGGGCGAGCCCCGCCTGCTGCACACGGTCCGCGGCGTCGGGTACGTGCTCCGGGAGCAGCCGCTGTGAACCGGTGGCGCCGCCTCACCCTGCGGTCCCGGCTGTCCCTGCTGGCCGCCGCGGCGGTGGCCGTGGCCGTCGTCGGGGTCAGCGTGCTGTCCTGGCTCGTGGTCCGCACCGAGCTGTACCGGCAGCTCGACGGCCAGCTGGAGACCGACGCGCGCACCATCGCCGCCCAGCCCGAACGGTGGCGCGACACCGTCCAGCCGCCGAGGATCCCGGACAGCGACGACGACGAACACCGGCCCGGCCGCGGACCCCGGCAGTTCCACCAGCAGGACTTCGGCCCGCGCTGGCAGCTCCTCGACCCCGCCGGCGTCCCGTACGGCGCGGGGACCGGGGTCGGGGTGCGGCCCGTGCTGCCGGTGACCGAGGGCGCCCGGCGGGTCGCGGTGGCCGGCCTGCCCCAGCACCGCGAGAGGGTCGGCATCGGCTGGGACAGCTACCGGATGCTCACCGTCCGGCTGCCCGGCGGCGGGGCGGTCCAGGTGGCCCAGGCGACCGAACCGGTGAACCGCACCCTCGGCCAGCTGGGCGCGCTGCTCGCCGTCGGCAGCCTCGCGGGGGTTGCCGGTGCCGGGTTGCTCGGCCGCAGCGTGGCCCGCGCCGGGCTGGCCCCCGTCGAGCGGCTGACCCGCGCCGTGGAGCACGTGGCGGTCACCAAGGACCTCCAGGCCGCGATCCCCGTCGACGGCGAGGACGAGGTGGCCCGCCTCGCCCGGTCGTTCAACGCGATGCTCGGCGCGCTGGACGCGTCCCGGACCGCCCAACGGATGCTCGTCGAGGACGCCGGGCACGAGCTGCGCACCCCGCTGACCAGCCTGCGTACCAATATCGAACTGCTGGTCCGCGCCGAGGCCACCCCGGGCCGCACCCTGTCGGCCGACGACCGGTCCCGGCTGCTGCGCGACCTGGAGGTGCAGGTCGTCGAGCTGACCCAGCTGACCAACGAACTGGTGGAGCTGGCACGGGAGGACCCGGGACCCGTACCCGTCGAGGCGGTGGATCTCTCCGAGGTCGTGGCCGCCGCCGTCGAACGGGTCCGGGCCCGGGGCACGGGGGTCGTCTTCGCCACCCGCCTGGAGCCGGTGACCGTCGCCGGGCGGCCGGCCGCGCTGGAGCGCATGGTGCTGAACCTCCTGGACAACGCGGCGAAGTGGAGCCCGCCGGGGGCCACTGTGGACGTCCGGCTCGCGGGGGCGGCCGGAACGGCGACCCTGACCGTCGCGGACGCCGGGCCCGGGATCGACCGGGAGGACCTGCCCCGGGTGTTCGAACGGTTCTACCGGGCCCTGGCGGCGCGGTCGATGCCCGGCTCCGGCCTGGGTTTGGCGATCGTCGCGCAGACCGTCGAGCAGCACGGCGGGACGGTCGCGGCAGGGCGGGCGGCCACGGGCGGGGCGCTGCTGACCGTGACCCTGCCGACGGCCGCACCCGGCGGCCCGGACTCATCGGATTTTCTTAGAGAGCCCGGCGGCCACCCTTAGGGAACGCCGTCAGGGTGGGAACATGACCACAGAGCCCGAGAACCAGCCCACCACGCAGCTGCCCGCCGCGGCGGCCGAGCCCGCACCGGTGGCCGAGTCCCCCGCTCCGCCGGCGCCCCCGGCGCCCCCGGTCGCGCCGGCACCCGCCGCTCCCCGCCGCCGGCCCTCCGGCAAGGTGATCGGCGCCCTGATCGGCGCGTTCCTGCTCGGCGCGTGCCTGTGCGGGGCGGCCGGCCTGGCCGTCGGCGCGGCGGTCGGCCACCACGGCGGACCCGACCGCCCCGGCGTCAGCCGGTTCGACGACGACCGCCGGGACTCGCACCGGGAGGAGCGGCGCGACGAGCGGCGCGGCCACGTCCAGCCCGGTCGGCCCGGCGACGGGCCGGCCTTCCCGGCCCCCAACCGTCCGGCGTCGCCCGCCCCGTCACCGACGTCCTGACGGGCGAGCGGGGGCCGGCCCACCCGGGCTGGTCCCCGCACGTCGCCCGGGATCAGGTCGCCCGCTCCCGCGACCAGCGCCGACCGCGCCCATCCGGAGCCGGCGACGCCTCGGCAGTCGCCACGCCTCGGCAGTCGCCACGCCTCGGGAGTCAGAGCCGGGCCAGGCGGTCCAGGAACTCCCGCTGGGCGGCGACGATCCGGGTCCGGGCGTCGGCCACCCCGAACCACGCGACCCGGTCGAGCTCCGGGAACTCCCGCAGGGTCCCGGACCCCTTCGGCCACTCCATCGTGAACGTCCCCGGCACCACGTCCGCCGGGTCCAGGTCCGCCTCGACGGCCCACACGGTCACGATCTTGCCGTTGGCCTGCCGGACCTCGCCCAGCGCGACGAGGTCCCCCTCGGGGACGGGCAGCCCCAGCTCCTCGCGGAACTCGCGCCGGGCGGCGTCGACCGCCTCCTCCTCCGGGGTGTACTCCCCCTTCGGCACCGACCACGCGCCCTCGTCCTTGCGGGCCCAGAACGGGCCGCCCATGTGCCCGAGCAGGACCTCGACGTCGTCGCCGGCCCGCCGGTACACCAGAATTCCCGCGCTTCGCCTGTCAGCCACGCCCTGATTGTGCCGGCCCTGCGGGCGGGGTGGCGTCTGACCCCTGAGACGCCACCCCCGGCCGGGCGAGGTCGCCGCGCTCATCGCAGCCCCTCAACCACGACGGCGTCCGGGCGACCTCAGGGTTGTGCTGCAACACAACCATTACTTATTTTATCCAACTAATTCATCTTGTAAACACCCAATTCAGTCATTGCCGGAAGTCGACACTCTCCAGCACCCGGCGCGGATACCCGTCCCGGGCCAGCCCGAGCATCGCCCCGGCCAGCTCCTCCGTCGTCGTCACGTACCTCGGCGCGACCGCGCGGAGCAGCCAGAACAGCGGCCTCGCGACCACGTACGCCAGCCGGTACCACCGGGTCTTCGAGCGCTCGCCGTGCACCGGCTGGATGGCGGCCGGCCGGACCGCGTACCCGTTCGGGAACAGGTCGAGGACCGCGTTCTCCGTGCGGCCCTTCACCCGGGCCCACATCGACCGGCCGCGCTCCGTGGAGTCGGTGCCCGCGCCGGAGACGTAGACGAACGTCAGGTCGGGGTTCAGCCGGGCCAGCGGGCGGGCGGCGGCCATCGTCAGGTCGTAGGTGACCCGGGTGTACTCCGCCTCGTTCAGCCCCGCCGACGTGACGCCCAGGCAGAAGAAGCACGCGTCGTACCCGGCGAGCTGGTCCGCCACCCCCGACAGGTCCGTCAGGTCCGGCTGGAGGAGCTCACGGAGCTTGGGATCGTGCCGGCCGGTCGGGGTGCGCCCCACGACCAGCACGGACTCCACGTCGTCGGCGAGCAGGCACGCGCGGAGCACGCCCTGGCCGACCATGCCGGTGGCGCCGAACAGAATGATCTTCACCGTCAACAAGTACCAGACAAGGTCCTCGATTCCCGCCCGGCGGGCCGGTGGGGGCTGCCAGCATCGAGGCATGACCTCGATCCTGATCGACGCGGGCGGGGTGGCCCTCGACGCCGACCTCTCCGTGCCGGCCTATCCCTCGGGCGTCGTGCTGTTCGCGCACGGTGCCGGCAGCTCCCGGCACAGCCCGCGCAACACTGTGGTCGCGGAGCGGCTGCACCGGGCCGGGTTCGCGACCCTGCTGGTCGACCTGCTCACCCCGGTCGACAGCCTGTCCGAGGAGGCCCGGTACGACATCCCCCGGCTCGCCGGCCGGGTCGCCGCCCTGGTGCGCTCCGTCGGGGAACGGCCGGAGCTGGCCGGCCTGCCGGTGGGGCTGTTCGGGGCGAGCAGCGGCGCGGCGGCGGCCCTGATCGCGGCCGGCGAACGACCCGGGGACGTCGCGGCCGTCGTGTGCCGGGGCGGTCGGCCCGACCTGGCCGCCGGGCTGCTCGGCCGGGTCTGGGCGCCGACCCTGCTGATCGTCGGCGCGCTGGACACCGAGGTACTGGAGCTCAACCGCCGCGCCGCCGGGGAACTGGGCGGAAAGAGCGAGGTCGCCGTCATCGCCCGCGCCGGGCACCTGTTCGAGGAGCCGGGCACCCTGGCGGAGGCGGCGGACTGGGCGGCGGCCTGGTTCGTGGAGCACCTGCCGGACGGCCGGAAGTAGCCCGGGCCGCGCGGCCACCGGGGCCCGACACGTCGGGGCGGACCGCGCCCACCGGGGCGGAAATCCTCCGTGGCGGCCGTCACACCGGGAACACCGGAGGCCCCCGTGAACTTGAGCCGAAGAGACTCATGTTTACGTGATTACAGAGGTGACCTCATGGCTACACTTCCCGTCCTCCCCCTGGCCGAGTCCGTCCTGCTCCCCGGCATGGTCATCCCCGTCACCCTGGACGCCGCGACCCAGGCCGCCGTCGACGCGGCGCGCACGGCCGGCGACGACACCCTGCTGGCGGTCCCCCGCCTCGACGGCGAGTACGGGCCGGTGGGCACCGTCGCCGTCATCGAGAAGGTCGGCCGGCTGTCCAGCGGCGAACCGGCCGCCGTGATCCGGGGCCTGGCCCGGGGGAAGATCGGCTCCGGGGTGCCCGGGCCGGGGGCCGCCCTGTGGGTCGAGGTCACCCGGTTCGAGGAGCCGCCGGTGACCGACCGGGTCCGCGAGCTGGCCACGGAGTACCGCAAAGTGGTCGTCGCCCTGCTCCAGCGGCGCAGCGCCTGGCAGGTGATCGACGCGGTCGAGCGGATGACCGAGCCCGCCGAACTGGCCGACTCCGCCGGCTACGCGCCCTGGCTGTCCCTCGAACAGCGCGCCGAGCTCCTCGCCGCCCTCGACGTGGCCGAGCGGCTGGAGAAGCTGACCGTCTGGGTCCGCGACCACCTGGCCGAGCTGGACGTGTCCGAGAAGATCAGCGAGGACGTGCGCGAGAGCGTCGAGAAGACCCAGCGCGAGTTCCTGCTCCGCCAGCAGCTCGCCGCCATCCGCAAGGAACTCGGCGAGGACGAGCCCGAGGGCAGCGCCGACTACCGCTCCCGGGTCGAGGCCGCCGACCTGCCCGACAAGGTCCGCGAGGCGGCGATCCGCGAGGTCGACAAGCTCGAACGCGCCAGCGACCAGTCCCCGGAGTCCGGCTGGATCCGGACCTGGCTCGACACGGTGCTGGAGATGCCGTGGACGGTCCGCACCGAGGACAACACCGACCTGCGCACCGCGCGCGAGGTGCTCGACGCCGACCACGCCGGGCTCGACGACGTCAAGGACCGCATCCTGGAGTACCTGGCGGTCCGCAACCGGCGCGCCGCCCGCGGCCTCCAGGTGGTCGGCGGCCGGGGCTCCGGCGCGGTGCTCGCCCTGGTCGGGCCGCCCGGAGTCGGCAAGACCAGCCTCGGCGAGTCCGTGGCCCGGGCCCTGGACCGCAAGTTCGTCCGGGTGTCCCTCGGCGGGGTGCGCGACGAGGCCGAGATCCGGGGCCACCGGCGCACGTACGTGGGGGCGCTGCCGGGGCGGATCGTCCGGGCCATCCGCGAGGCCGGCTCGATGAACCCCGTCGTGCTCCTCGACGAGGTGGACAAGCTGTCGGCCGGATACGCCGGGGACCCGGCCGCCGCGCTGCTGGAGGTCCTCGACCCCGCGCAGAACCACACGTTCCGCGACCACTACCTCGAAGTGGACCTCGACCTGTCCGACGTGCTGTTCCTGGCCACGGCGAACGTCGCCGACACGGTGCCGGGGCCGCTGCTGGACCGGATGGAGGTCGTCACGCTCGACGGGTACACGGAGGCGGAGAAGGTCGCCATCGCGCGCGGGCACCTGTGGCCCCGGCAGCTCGACCGGGCCGGCCTGACGGCGGACGACGTGACCGTGACCGACGAGGTGCTGGGGCTGGTGGCGTCGGAGTACACCCGGGAGGCCGGGGTGCGGCAGTTGGAACGGGCGCTGGGGCGGGTGCTGCGGAAGGTGGCGGTCGAGCTGTCGACCGGGCCGGGCGCCGGTCCGGCCGCCGGGGGCACGGCGCCGGAGGGGGCCGGGGAGTCCCGGGTCGCGCCGTTCGGGTTCGCAGCCGGAGTGGCCGATGACCCCGCGCCGTCGCCGGACGCCGTCGTGCCCGCATCCCCGACCGTGGACGTGACGCTCGCGAACCTGAAGGACTACCTGGGCCGGCCGAGGTTCACCCCGGAGTCCGCCGAACGCACGGCGGTCCCCGGCGTGGCCACCGGTCTCGCGGTCACCGGCGCGGGCGGCGACGTGCTGTTCATCGAGGCCACCGCCCTGGCCGACGGCGAGCCGGGGCTGACCCTGACCGGCCAGCTCGGCGACGTGATGAAGGAGTCCGCGCAGATCGCGCTGTCCTACCTGCGCTCGCACGGCCCCGAGCTGGGCGTCGACCCGGCGGCCCTGCACCGGCGGCTGCACCTGCACGTGCCGGCGGGCGCGGTCCCGAAGGACGGCCCCAGCGCCGGCATCACGATGGTCACGGCGCTCGCGTCCCTGGCCACCGGCCGGCCGGTCCGCCCGGAGATCGGGATGACCGGCGAGGTGACCCTCAACGGCCGGGTACTCCCCATCGGCGGCGTGAAGCAGAAGCTGCTCGCCGCGCACCGGGCGGGCCTGACCGAGGTGATCGTGCCGGCCCGCAACGAGCCGGACCTGGACGACCTGCCGGCGGCCGTCCGCGACCAGCTGACGATCCACGTGGTGGCGGACGTCGCCGACGTGGTGCGGTTGGCGCTGCGGCCGGCGGAGGCCGCCACCCTGGCGCACGCGGCCTGACCCCGACGTCGCCGGGCACCGCGGGACAGGGTGCCCGGACGGCGCGGGTGCCGGGGACCGCGGGACAGGACGCACGGGTGCCGGGGACGGCCGGGCGTGCTCCGGATCGGCACGGCGGAGGGACCACCGAGGGCGACAACCTTGCCGGGTTGTCGCCCTTCGGCGTGCCGCTGAGGGCCGCCGCCCGCGACGGGGGGCGCGAGCGGCGGCACAACTTCCGGATACCCGCGAAGGCTGATCCGTAACCGGTACCTTTGCCGGCACCCTTCGAGAGCGGAGTACCCGATGGAGTTCGTTCTGCCCGCCCCGACCGGACCGCACCCGGTCGGCGTGACCGACGCGCACCTCACCGACGCCGCCCGGCCGGACCCGTGGCTGCCGGAGCTGGCCCGGGAGCTGATGGTGAGCGTCTGGTACCCGGCCGGCGACGTCACCGGCCGGCCCCGGGCCCCGTGGCTGCCGGGCGGGGCGGCGGGATTGTTCGACACCCTCGTGGCGGCCGGGGGCTTCCCGGCGGGCGTCGTGGACTGGACCTCCCCCACCGCCGGTCACCGGGATGCCCCGGCCGCCGGAAACGGCCCGGTCGTACTGTTCTCCCCCGGGCTCGGGATGGCCCGCGGCACCACCACCGCGCTCGTCTCCGACCTGGCCAGCCACGGCTACACGGTCGTCACCGTCGACCATCCCGGGGAGGGGTCGCCGGTCGCCTTCCCCGACGGCCGGGTGCGCGCCGACGGGGCCGTCACCGAGGAGATGGTCGCCGACCCGGCCGGGATGGCCGGGTACATCGGGCGCGCCCTGGACGCCCGGGTCGCGGACCTGTCGTTCGTCCTGGACAGCCTGCCGGCGCTGACCGGCGGGGGAACAGCGGTCGGGGTGTTCGGGCACTCGTTGGGCGGGACCGCCGCGTGCGAGGCGATGGCGCTGGACGCCCGGTTCGCCGCCGGGGCCGACCTGGACGGCCCGCTGGGCGCGTCGCCCGGCAACCCGATGCCCGCCGCCAACGTCGCCCGGCACGGCCACGACCGCCCGTTCCTGCTGCTCGGCGCGGCGCTGTCCCGTCCGGACGGCGCGGGCGGCCACCGGGCCCGCAGCCACGCCCCGGGCGGCGACCCGGGCTGGGCGGACTTCTGGGCCCGGCACCGCGGCTGGAAGCGGGACCTGACCCTGTCCGGGGGGACCCACCACGGCTTCACCGACTTCCCGACGATCTACCGGGCGGCCGAGGGGTCCCCGGGGCTGCCCGGGCCGCTCTTCGACCGGGTGGTCGGCACGGTCGGTCACGGTCGGGCGGTGGCCGCCCAGCGCGCGTGTCTGCGGGCGTTCTTCGACGGGTTCCTGTCGGGCGGTCCGGGCTGGCCGCTCGACGAACCGGGCTGGCCGGAACTGACCCGGGTGCCGTGAATCGCGACAGGGCGGAGAGCCGTGCCACGGAACCCCTTCGACGGGTACGCGGCTCCTAGAGTGGTACCCGTGACGTGGACGATCCGGCCCGGCGGCCCCGGGGACGTACCCACCGTGCTGGCCCTGCTCGATCGCGCCGCCGAGTGGCTGGTCGAGCAGGGCCGGCCCGGCCAGTGGGGCACCGGGCGGCAGTCGACGAGTGCCCGGCGGCTCCGCCAGGCGGAGTCCTGGGGCCGCGACGGCGGGCTGTACCTGGCCGAACTCGACGGGACTCCCGTCGGCGCGCTCGTCCTCGGCGACGTGCCGGACACCCTGCCCCCGGCGACGGTCCCCGAGGTGTACGTGCTGTTCCTCCTCGCCAGCCGCGCGCACGCCGGTCTCGGGATCGGCGCGCGCCTGCTGGACCACGCGGCCGACGTGGCCCGCGCGCGGGGCGTGACCCGGGTCCGGCTGGACTGCTACGGCGGCGACGACCGGGCCCTGGTGTCCTACTACGAACGGCAGGGCTTCACGCACGCGGAGGCGGTGGAGTTCACGTTGCCGTCCGG
Source organism: Longispora urticae (assembly GCF_053902585.1). NCBI lineage: Bacteria > Bacillati > Actinomycetota > Actinomycetes > Micromonosporales > Micromonosporaceae > Longispora > Longispora urticae. Next base: position 44,522 of record NZ_JAQZSH010000031.1, on the reverse strand, counting down.
GGCGGTCTGGCCGGGTCAGGTGATGGTCCGGGACCTCTGAGCGCCCCGGGGCCGGCCCGCCCCACGCGGGTGACCGCCGCCCGCCGCTGACCGCCGCCCTCAGCCGGCCCGGTGTTCCTTCCAGCGGGCCACGACCTCGTCCTCGTCGAGGGTGTTCACCACGATCGACGGCCCCTCCACCGCGCCCCGGCGCACCTCGAGGATGCGCGCGTTGAGGTCGGCGACGATGCCGCGGACGGCCCGTTCCGAGTACTCCTTGGCGACCGTGTCGAGGATGTCCTCGGCCTCCTTGCGCAGGGCCAGCGCGGGCGGCCCGACGAAGCTGAGCTTCTCGCGGCGCATGTACTCCCGGACCCACCAGTTCTCGTCGTACGTGGTGCCCAGGTTGGGGATGGGCTTGCCGGCACCGGGCAGGTTCGCGAACTCGCCGCGCTCCTCGGCCTCACGGATCTGCTTGTCCACGCGCAGCTCGTGCCTGTCCATGGGTGTCACCGCCTCGTTCGGGTACCCCCGAGTGTATTCGATCTTCGCGGGCCCGCAGGGAGCGGCGACCGTCGGCCACGGGGGGCGGACCCCCTCCGCGGGGGCCTGACGGAACCCCGACATCCGGGAGGTATTCGTCCCCTTGACGATAACCATCCCGACGCCTTATCGTCAACGTGACGATATTATTCGGCGACTCCCCCAAGAGGTCGGAGGCGAGAGCGATGGGCTGGTGGGTGCTCGGAACCGTGGTCGTGGCGCTGGTCGCGATCGGCGTCGGCTGGCATCACCGCCGCCGCGCCAGGGCCGCGCGGGTGCTGGCCCGGGTGCGCGCGATCCTCGACGCCGAACTCCGGCGGTCCCCCTCGACGTTCCGGGCCGCCGGGCGCGACGTCCTCGACGCGGTGGTCCGGATCGACCGGGCGGCGTCCGGGGTGCACCGGGCCGTCGTCCGCCTCACCACCCGGCCGCACGAGTCCGTCACCGACCGGGCCCTGGTCGCCGAGAGCATGCGCCTGCTCCTGGAGGTCGACGAGCCGCGCACCGTGCTCTACGCGCACACGGGCGACCGCGCGGACGCGGTGACCGCCGCCGTGGTCCTGGCCGCCGCCCGGCCACCGCTCGGCGAACCCGACCCGGCGGGAAGCCTGCGCCCTCCCCCGCCCCTGTCGGAGCACCCCCGGCTGGCGGGGCTGGCCACCGGGATGTACCGGACCGCCCGCGTCCGCTGCCGTGCCCTGCACCGGCTCCTGATCGCCGCGCGCTCCCTGCCGCGCTCCAAACTGTCCCCTTCGGAGATCCGGGCGCTGGCCGAGGCGCTGCGGTCGGCGACCTCCCAGGTGTCGGACGCCGGGCTGCGCGTCGTGAACGGCCGGCCGCTGGCCGCGGTGCGCCTCCTGATCGAGGTGGACCTGCCCGCCACCGACAGTCCCGGCCTCGGCACCGCCCACCTGCGCACCCTGGCCGACCTCGGCTCGGCCCACCGGGTCAGGGTCATCGACTGGGCTCTCGCCTCCGTCACCGACCTGTACCGGCGACAGCTCGACGGCCCGCGCCAGCCCTGAGAGGAGTGCACCCGATGTCGACGACCGCCCCCCTGCTGATCTGCGAGTACGAGCACCTGAAGGAGGAACAGCGCCTGCGGATCGCCACCCGCGACAACCTCGTGTCCGCCGCGGTCGCCGCGATGGTCGCGGTCGGGGGCGCCGTCCTGGAGGTCCGTTCCCTGGCGCTCCTGCTCCTGTGGCCGCCCCTCGCCCTGGTCCTGGGCATCAACTTCGTCGCCCACGACCAGAAGGTGTCGGCCATCCGGGCCCACATCACGCTGGTGATCGCCCCCCAGCTGACCCGGCTGCTCGACGGCGAGGTGCTCACCTGGGAGACCGTGCACCGGACCGACCGCCGGGCCCGGACCCGCAAGGTCGGTCAGCTCGCGGCGAACCTGCTCGTGTTCTGCCTGCCCGGACTGCTCGCCCCGCTCGCCTACGCGGTGCTGGACGGCGGCGCGGGACCCCTGGTCGCCCTGGCCCTCGCCGAACTCGCGGGCGTGGCCGTCCTCGTCGGGCACATCGTCAACGGCTCGGAGGTCGACGAGGTCGGTGATCGGACATGAGTGAATACCCCGCGCCGGGGGGAGAATGGGGCATGGCCACAGCGAGCGTCGGCATCGTCACGGCACTCCCCGTCGAGTACGCCGCGATGCGTCTCCTGGTCGAGGACCTGCTGCCCCGCAGGATCGACAACGACCGCAACCACTACCAGACGGGTACGCTGCCGAGCTCCGACCCCGGCCGCCCGCACCGGGTGGTCGTCACCGTGCTCCCCGAGGACGGCACCCGCAACGCGGCGGCGATCTGCGCGGACCTGCTGCGCAGCTTCCCCAGTGTGCGGTGCGTGGTGATGGCCGGGATCGCCGGCGGGGTGCCCGCGCCCGGCGCGCCGGCCCGGCACGTCCGCCTGGGTGACGTCATCTCGGCGACCGAGGGCGTCGTCGACTTCGACCACGTCCGTACCGTCAACGGCACCGACCACCTCCGCCGCGCGGTCAGCGGCCTGTCCACCGACCTGCTGCGCGCCGACCGGGAACTGCAGGCCGCCGAGCTCGGCGGCACCCGCCCGTGGGAGCCGTGGCTGGCCGGCGGCACCCTGCCCGCCCGGTTCGCCCGCCCACCGGCCGACACCGACGTCCTGCTGCACGCCGGCCGGGTGGTACCGCACCCCGACGACGGCGCGTACGGCCGCACCCCGGGCCTGCCCCGCGTGCACCGGGGCGCCATCGGCAGCGCCGACCGCCTACTGCGCGACGTCGTCCGCCGCGACGCGCTCGCCGCCCGGCACGGCATCCGCGCCGTGGAGATGGAATCCTCCGGCATCGCCGTCGGCGCCGCCCTGCGCTCCGCCCAGTGGTACGCCGTCCGCGGCATCGCCGACTACTGCGACCACGCCCTGAAGAACGACCTCTGGCACCCGTACGCCGCACTCACCGCCGCCGCCTACGTCCGCGCCCTGCTCGCGGCGTGCCACCCTTTCCCGGGCCCCTCGGCACCGGCACCGGTCCGGGCGGCGGGCGCGGACCTGTCGCACGAGAGTCTCCGGCTGATCGTCGACGCACTCCTCGACATCGAGCAGATCCGCGACGAGGGCGACCGCCGCGCGTTCGTCTCGGCCCTCCCGCGCGGAATCTCCCTGGCCGTCGCGCACAATCCCCGGCCACTGATCCACACCATGTCGATCGTGCGCTCCTGCGCCCAGCACCGTGCGGGAAAAGCGGGACTTCTGCAGGCCCTGCGCATGATCGTGCCGGAGGAATCGTTGGCATCGACGAGAGCCGTTCTGTTGATCGAGGAACTGTGGCCGAACGACGCCCATTCAGAGGGGTGACAACAGAGTCCATTGTGGTGTCTGATGGGACCGCGGGAACTGTCCTCCCCCACAGGGGTGGGCAGTTTCCTTTGTGTGTGAAGAATCAGCATCTGCGAGGGGGTCCCGGTCATCGACAGCCTGCGATATCGTGGATACCCTACGCACAGTCCCCCTTTTTTTCGGGAACGGCGCCCAAGGATGATCACACCGGAGTTCCCCGTCCGTCCGCCAGTCGGGGAATGCCTGCGGCCCACCACCACCCCACCGTCCAGTCCGCCGTGTCGGCATTCCGACGCCAGCACTGACGGCCAGCCGACACCTCACTCGCGCGGACACTCGTTACCAATCCGTGATTTCACTGCCGGGGATCACGACAACGGGCGGACACGGGTGTCGTGAAAATTTCCAATGAGTTGAAGACGAAGCTGGGGGACGCCCTTTTCAAGATCAAGGATCTGCACGATCCTGAAATTCGGCAGTTCCACATCAGCTATCTTCAGGCCAGCCTCGGTCGACCGCTGACGGTGAAGTCCCACTCGTCCCCCAAGTGGGCGCTCCTCTTCCTGCTGGACGCCTGCTGCGAGGACCGCGCCACCCTGGACGCCCTCTTCAAGGTCGTCCGGGAGTTGAACCAGGAGCACTCCGCCGTCGCCGAGGCCGACCAGCTCCTGGAGGAACTGGATCCGCTGATCCTGGCCTCGGACGCGCGCCGCGCACTCGCCGGCCTGATCGGCGCCGTCGATCTCACCCTGCTGCGGGATTCTTTCCACGACCGGATCGGCGCCCCCTCCGAGGGCGAGCCCCCGGACTGGTTCGACACCCTGGCCGTCATCAAAAGGGCCGAGCTCTCCGTCGCCGCGCGCGGCGGCCTGCCCCCGTTCCTGATGTGGATCGACCGACTGGCGCACGGCACGGAGAATCCACACCTCTCCGAGGACATGCACGGGTGGATGGTCTCTGTCGGACTCGCCGCGGGGCTCGAGCCGTCAACCCTCCGCAGGCTGTGCATCACTTTGCACATCGAGGCTCCACAAGGCGCAATCTTGGGCGAGTCCCAGCATTCCACAGTACTATTTGATAGCAATACGGACATAAGTGTCGAGATCGAGACAGCCCCGTCGGGTGCCGGCTCGCAGCAGTCGGGAGATGATGTAGTGAACCGCACGACTGTCATCACATCTACCCAGACTGTGGAGAGTCAGGATCCGATTCGCGGAGGCGTCCCCTCCCGGAACATGGACTTCACCGGTCGGGACACGATGATCTCCGATCTGCGGCAGCAGTTGGTGAACTACTCGAAGGCCGCCGTCGTGCCACAGGCGCTCTACGGCATGGGCGGGGTCGGCAAGACCCAGATCGCCGCAGAGTACGTCTACCAGCACACCGACTCCTACGACCTCGTCTGGTGGATCCCCGCGGAGCAGCCGTCGATGATCCGGGCGTCCCTGGCGATGCTGGGCGACAAGCTGGCCCTGCAACCCAACGAGGACATGCACCTGACCGCCAAGTCGGTCCTCGACGCGCTGGCCACGTCCCCACGCCGGTGGCTGCTGGTCTACGACAACGCCGACGAGCACAGCGACATCCGCGAACTGCTGCCCTCGGCCGGCGGGCACGTCATCATCACCTCCCGCAACCGGGAGTGGGCCGACGTCTACAAGGGCATCGAGGTCACCGTCTTCGACCGCGCGGAGAGCATCGAACTCGTCGGCAAGCGCAGTACGGGCATCACCCAGGAGGAGGCCGACCTGCTGGCCCAGCGCCTGGGTGACCTCCCCCTCGCGCTCGCCCAGGCCGCCGGCTGGCTCCGCAACACCGGCATGCCCGTCGGCCGGTACGTCGAACTCCTCGAGGCCCGGCTCCACGAGCTGATGCAGGAGAAGTCCTCCGACTACCCGACCACGATGTCGGCGATCCTCAGCGTGGCGCTCGAGAAGCTCCGGGCCGGCAACGTGCCGGCGGCCGGACAGCTCCTCGAACTGTTCGCCTATCTCAGCCCAGACCCCATCTCGGCCGGCTCCCTGCGCGCCGGACGGGGCGCGCACGTGACCGAACCGCTCGCCTCGGCCCTCAACGACGAGATCCAGATGGGCCGGGCGATCCGCGAGCTGGGTCACCACAGCCTGGCCAGGGTCGACACGAGACGCCAGCGACTCCAGGTCCACCGCCTCGTCCAGATGGTGCTGCGCACCGAGCTGCGCGGCGACCGCCAGGATTCCGCACTGGCCAACGTCCGCCGCATCCTGGCCGCCGCCAATCCCGGTTCCCCCGACGAGGACCGGACCTGGCAGGCGCACGCCGAGATCGGGCCGCACATCGGACCCGCCGACCTCATCGGCGCGCCGTGGAAGGACGCCCGCCAGGTCGTCCTCGACCAGATGCGCTACCTCTACGTGACCGGCGACTACCGGGCCAGCCGCGAGCTCGCCGAGCAGGCCACCGTGCGCTGGTCGGCGCCGGAGGCCGAAGGCGGCCTCGGGGCGGACCACATCGACACCCTCCTCGCCAACCGGCACCTCGCCAACGCCCTGCGGCAGCTCGGTTCGCACGAACAGGCCAGCCAGCTTCTCGAGGACACCTTCGAACGGCTCCGGACCAGTCCCGAGTTCGGCGAGGACCACGAGCACACCGTCGACGTCGGTCTGGGCATCGGCTTCAGCCTGCGGATCGAGGGCGACTTCCGCACCTCGCTGGAGCGCGACCTGGAGAACTTCGAACGGGCGCGCAGGGTCTACCGGGACGACACCCACCGGGTCGTCCTGAACGCGAAGACCAACGTCGCCGCGGCGAAACAGGCACTGGGCGACTTCGAGGGCGCCTACGAGATCGACGCGGAGACCCTGCGCTTCAAGCGGGAGACCCTCGGGCCGAACGACGCGAGCACCCTGTGGTCGGTGAGCAGACTGGCCCGGGACCTCTACCGGCTGGGCCGGTACGACGAGGCGCTGAAGATCCAGAGTGCGGTCCTGCCCACGCACCGCGCGCTACTGACCGCGAACCACAACGACGTCCTGCTGGCGACCCGCACGGAGGTCATGTGCCTGCGCAAGACCGGGCGGCACGAGGAGGCGGTCCGCAAGGCGCGGGATCTGTACCACTCCTACCACGCCCACTTCGGACCCGACAACCAGAACGCGCTCGCCGCGGCGATCAGCTACGCGAACGCCCTGCGGGCGGTGTCCCGGTTCCAGGAGGCGCTCAGCCTGGCCACGGAGACGGTGGACGCCTACGGCAGGGTTCTCAGCCCGGATCACCCGTTGACGCTGATGGCCGCCGTCAATCTGGGGATCATCCTGCGCGCGACCAGTGACCGCCGCGGGGCCCGGCAGCGGGACGAGAAGACCCACAAGACCATGATCGACGTACTGGGCGCGATGAACCCGTTCACGTTGTGCGCCGCGAACAGCGTCGCCAACAACCTGGCGAACGACCACAAGCTGGACGCGGCACGGGTACTCAGCACGGCCAACCTGGAGACCGCCACCCGGCTGCGGGGCGGGGACCATCCGTACACGTTGGCTCTGCAGGTCAACGCGGCGCTGGACATGCAGGCCACCGGCGATGTCGAGGCCGGCGAGGAACTGCACGCCGAGGCGGTGGCCAAGCTGAGCGTCCTCCTCGGCCCGGACCACCCGGAGACGTCGCAGGCGCGGCAGGAGAAGCGGGCCGAGTGCGACATCGAGGCCCCGTCGATCTGACGCGGTCACCGGTGTCGTGACGCCACCTCGGGATTGGCCAACCGCCAGCGGGCCTGGTTCTCGAGCAACGTGTCGCGCGCGCGCCGGACGACGTCGGCGGGCAACGGGGGGTCCGCGAGACGGTCGAGCGTCGTGCGCATCCGGTTCAGGAACAACGTTCCGGCCGCGGTGAGGTGCCCGCAGTCCTCGAGGGAGTCCATGGCATGGGCGAGTTGCTCCCCGACGTCGGCGAACTCCTGGGTGACCGTCGCGCCGGCCTGCGGCGTCGACCGGAGCCGGCCCAGTACGTCGGCTACGCCGAGAAAGGCGTACACCCCCTGGTACAGGCCCTTCAGCGGACGGGCGTCGCGGCGCCACGGAGAAAAATACAGCTGGGAGCCGGTCGCCCCGTACAGCGGGACGACCCGGAGCAGGCTGTAGAGCTTCGAGTGTTGCAACTCGTGGACGAGGGTCGCGGCCAGGCCCACCGCGTCGTCGGGGCGGGTGATGCCGAGCCCGCCGAAGGCGTCCCTGCTGGTGGCGCTCAGTACCGGCCCCTCCGAGTACCGGGTCAACGCCACGAGGGACGAGACGCCGGCGGCCACCTCGTCAGCGCGCCAGGGCACATGGCGCACGAGGAGCAGCCAGGCCTCCTCGAGCAGCCCCTGCCACCGGTCGAACTCCCCAGGACTGATCCGGTCCGAGACGGGATGGCCGTGGCAGGCCCGGAACGGGTCCAGGTCGTCCAGGTCGACGGTCAACGCACGGCCGTCGCAGTCCGCGCGCAGCCGGCGGAGCGGGTACCAGCGCCCCGCTTCCTTCCCCAGGTCGCGGGGGACGGTCAGCTTGTCGTCGACGGTGGTCACGGTGATCTGCTCGCCCCGGACCGCGATCCGGGCCGGGCTGAACTCGGGTGCCTCGACAGCGACCGCGCCGAGGTCGGGCAGTACGACGAGCCCGCCGCGCACACTCGACTCGACATCGGTGTCGAACCTGCTGCGGAACGCCGCAACCGCCGCGAGGGCGCCGAGGTGGGCCAGATCGGCGTGCACGGGGCCGGACATCCGCACGGTCCCCCGCAGCCGTCGTGAGCATCGGGCCAACCAGGCCCCGGTCCAGGGCCGGGCGAACAGGTGCGCCACGACGGCCGGTGCGGTCCGCTGCGCCTCAGTCAGGACCTCGACCGCCGCCGGGGACACGCCCGGGTTGGAGAGCGCGAGGAAGCGGAGCAGGAGAAGGTTCTCACTGAGGGCCACATCGCGCAGCGCCTCGACGACGTGCGTGTCGTTCCCGCCGGAGGGCAGGGCCGCGAAGGCCTGCGGCGAGATCCGGTGCCGGGCGATCATGCCGTGCCCCCCGGGGACCGCGCGGCCAGGTCGGTTCCGAGCCGGCGCTGGATGTGCCGGATGAGGAACAGCAGGTCCGCGCAGTACGCCGAGGGGTTGCGGAAGCCGGTGCCGGCCCGGTACCGGTGCGCGTAGTGCCCCGCGCCGCACACCTGGTGCACCGGGCACGCGAGGCACTCCGCGCACAGCGCGGCCAGCCCGATCTGGCGGGCGATCACGCCGGGGTGGCGGAGGGCGTCGTCGAGCGGGTCGGTCAGCACGGACAGGCCGGTGGCGGCGGCGCCCGGATAGGCGGACTTCAGGGAGTCGACCTGTTCGATCGCGCCGTCGGTCTCGATCACGACCATGTTCGCCGGGCTCAGGCCGACCTGCTCGGAGCGGCTGTCCCCGCCCAGTACCAGATTGATGATCTCCTCGAAGAACCGGACCGCCGTCTCCTGGTGGGCCGCGCCGTACCACCGGTCGAAGACCCGCGCCAGCCAGTGGCCGTAGCGCGCGCCCGGCGGGGGCGGGGCGGACCAGTTCGTGTGGGGAAGCAGGAAGTCGACTGCCGGCGGGGTGGACTCCAACAGCGCCTCGTAGCAGGCGACCGGATCGGTAGCCAGGTCGATGGTGCACAGCAGGCCGGTGAACAGTGGCCGGTAGCGGGGCGTCGACAGCAGTCCCACGGCCCGGCGGACCTCCTCGGCACTGCCCCGGCCGTCGAGGTGCCGGCGGTGCCGGTCGTTGTCGGGGCCGGGGCCGTCCAGGCTGACGCCGACGCGCACGCCCGCGTCGGCCAACGCGCGCAGGATGGGTTCGGTGAGGAGCACCCCGTTGGTCTGGAGGGAGACGCCGAGGCGGGTGCTGGACGGCACCGCCCGGCGGAGGGCGTCCGTCAGCCGGACCAGGTGGGCCGTGCCCGCCATCAGGGGTTCGCCGCCGTGCAGGACCACTGTCGCCTCGGCGAGCCCGTGGGTGGCGGCGTGTTCCGCGACACGGTGCACGGCGGCGGTCCACACCGGCTCGGACATCACCGCCGGCCGGTCCCGCCAGGACTGATCTGCCATTGTGTACACATAACAGTAGTCACAGGCGAGATTGCAGTGCTGGTGCACCTTCAGCACAAATTCCCCGAACGGCGTGGGCCGCCAGCCCACCGGCGGTCCACGGTCCACGGTGTCCGGTGCCGGCTCGCTCATCGCTGATGGCTCTGGAAACCCGCGCTGACGTCGACCGGGCTCTCCAGCTCCCGCAGGACCCGTCGCAGCGCGTTCGCCAGCACCGTGTTCCCCGCGGCCATCAGTTCGGGCAGGGGCAGATCGGTCACGTCTATCAGGACGTCGTCCCGGGCAGCAAGGACGACCTCGTCGTCGGTGGTGTCACGCATCCGCTGGCCTCCTACTAGAAGACAGGGCAGCCCAGGACTGTGCGCGGGTCGCACCGCCCACGACGCGCGACCCAAGGGCGTAGGGGTCAGAGAACGGGCCCTCTCCCGACAGGCCCGGCGGGCAGTTCCTGAGTCATGCCCGTCTATGTACGATACTGCGGCGGCGTTCACTTTCACAGAGGGGGAAAGTCACGCTCAGCGATCATCGGGGCGGCGTCTCCCCACGCCCCTCCCCGGCGACCGGTCCACGGGGCGTCCGCCCCCGCCGTCGGGCGACCACCTTCCCGTCAGCGTCACCCTAGCGATGCGGACACGTTCTCGTCAACATGACATCAAATTCTCGAAGGGTACTTGATGTCAGTGTGACGAAAAGATAACGTGGTGTCATGACCAGCACCGCCGGCCGCCCCCGGGTCGCCCTCACCGTGGACCTCGCCGTCCTGACCCTGCTCGACGACATCGTCCAGGTGCTGATGGTCGAGCGGGCCAAGGCGCCGTTCCGGGGCGCCCTCGCGCTCCCCGGCGGGTTCGTCGAGGCCGGCGAGTGCCCGGACGTCGCGGCGGAACGGGAACTGCGGGAGGAGACCCGCCTCGAGGCGCGACCGCTGCGCCTGGAGCGGCTCTCCGTCTACGGCGCGGCCGGCCGGGACCCGCGCGGCCGGATGATCAGCGTGTGCTTCGTGGCCTTCTCCCCGGACGTGGCCGCGCCGACCGCCGGGAGCGACGCGGCCGCCGCCCGGTGGGTCCCGGTGGCCGAGGTGGTCGACGGAACCCGACCGGTGGCGTTCGACCACCGGCTGATGATCGGGGACGCGCTGCGGCACGTGCGCGACACGTTGCAGTTCTCGACGATCGCGGCCAGCTTCTGCCCGCCCGTGTTCACGCTGCGGGACCTGCGCCGGGTCTACGAGACCGTCTGGGACGCGGCGCTCGACCCGGACCGGTTCCGGATCGGCGTCACCGGGGCACCCGGGTTCGTCGAACGCTGCGGCGGGCCCGGCGGCACCTTCCGCCGGGGCCCCGCCGGCACCCTGAACCCGCCGATCCCCCGCCATGCCGTGCCGCCGCCCCCGGCGGAACCGCGCGGCGCCCGCTGATCCGTCGGAGCGGCTCGCTAGTGCCGGAGCATGGGTGGGTACAGGTCACGGATCTCTTCGGTGCCGCGGCGGTACAAGCTGGCGGGGCGGCCGGTCTCCAGGGACCGCTTCTCCCCGGTCGGCTCGACGAAACCCTCCGCGCCGACGACCTTGCGGTGGAAGTTGCGCGGGTCGATGTACTCGGCCCCCCACACCACCTCGTACACCTGGCGGAGTTCCCCGATGGTGAACACGTCCGGGCAGAACCGGGTCGCCAGCGTCGTGCGTTCGAGCTTGGTCCGCGCCCGCTCGACGGCGTCGGCGAGGATCGTCCGGTGGTCGAACGCCACCAGCGGGCTCCCGGCGAGCGCACGGTCCACCGACGCCCAGACGGCACCCGCCGCGTCACTGCCCGCGACGGGTTCGGGCAGGTTGGGCAGGATCGCCAGGTAGGCCACGGACAGAATGTGTCCGCGCGGGTCCCGGTCGGGTTCGCCGTAGGCGCGGAGCTGTTCCAGGTGCAGCCCGGAGAGCCCGGCCTCCTCCTCCAGCTCCCGGACCGCCGCGACGTCCGGACTCTCGCCGGGGCGGATGAACCCGCCGGGCAACGCGGACATCCCCCGGAAGGGCTCGTTGTCGCGCTCGATCAGCAGCACCTGGAACTGCCCCTCGCGCACGGTCAGGATCACCAGGTCCACGGCGACCATGATTTTCGCCAGCGGTCTCTTACTCATGCCTACAGGTTATCGACTAAAAGTCGGGCTGACACGAAGCAGCCCGGCCTCCAGGGTCACGCCTACATAAAACTTTTGGTCATCCGGACGATTTGTCGGCGACGGCCACCGGGTCAGACGCCGACCGCGCCGGTCGCGGCCAACCGGGCCGCCCCTTCCGGGCGGACGGGCCGCGCGGCGGGGCCGGGGTCGTCCAGCCGGACCCAGCCGGGGCCCGCGGTGAGCAGCGTCGCGAGGTTGTCGGCGCGCTCCCGGGCCAGGCACTCCACCAGCCTGTTCTGCCCGGCGACGGTCACCTGCACCTCGTAGCGGCCGCCGGAGGGGTTGAACCGGACGAACACCTCCGCCCGCTCGAACTCCGCCCGCTTGCCGTTCCACCAGTGCGCCGTCGTCGTCATCTCCACCCCGAAATACTCGAACATGTGTACGCACAAGTCAAGCCGACACGGCGGGCGCGCCCCCGCCGGCTACCCGGTGACGCAGATCACAGACGAGGACGCGGAAAGCTCGCGCTCCACCGCGCCCAGGTCGCCGGCAGAACACCCCAGGACCGCAGGGAAGCGGCTGGGAGTGCCGACCCGTACTCCCCTGAATGGTGTTGGGGTTTTCGGGGCGGAGTCGGGCTCTGGAGGTGATCGCGGTCGGGCGGAAGGGGCTCGTCCGGCTGTCGACGCGCGGCTACCTTGGCCGCATGCCTGAGCTGATCCCGCCCACCACCCGCCTGCACACCGCCTTCCTGGACTGCCGCGACGACTGGGGCCGCGGCGTCGACCACGAGGACGGCTTCGGCCTGTCCGTCGACGACGACGTGGACTCCCCCGCCGGGTTCGCCGCCTGGATCCACGCCCGGACCCGCGGCGACCACCCGGCCGGATCGCCCTGCCCGGACGGGCCGCACGGCTCACCCCGGTGGATCGTCGAGAACGGGCAGGTCCTCGGCGGAATCGCCCTGCGGCACCACTTCGACGACACGGTCGGCCGGATCGGCTACGGCGTGCGTCCGTCGGCGCGCCGCCGGGGCCTGGCCAGCTGGGCCCTGGGCGAGATGCTCGAGCAGGCCCGCGTCACCCTCGGCCTGGACCGCGTCCTCATCCCCTGCCTCGCGGACAACCTCGCCTCGGCCCGCACCATCGAACGCAACGGCGGCGTCCTCGAGGGCATCCGCGTCAACGCGCTCGGCCACCGGGTGCGACGTTACTGGATCGAACTGGGCTGACCCGTTCCCGGCGGGCCGCCACCCATTCGACCAGCCCGGATGCCAACCTTTCCGGGGTGCCAGCGCGTCCCACCGCAGGACACCCATGCGAGAGAGGGTTCGATGAACGAACAGGACTTCCGTGACTTCGTCGCGGCCCGGTCCCCGGCGCTGCTGCGGACCGCGTACCTCCTGGTCGGCGACTGGCACCGGGCCGAGGACCTGCTCCAGACGGCGCTGACCAAGACGTATCTCGCGTGGCGCCGGCTCGGGGAGATCGGGGCGGTGGAGGCGTACACCCGCAAGGTCCTGGTGAACACGGCGACCAGCTGGTGGCGCCGCCGGTGGACCGGCGAGCGGCCGACGGCGGACCTGCCCGACACCCCCGGCCCGGACGGCCTCGACGCCCTCGTGGTCCGCGACGAACTGTGGCAGCAGGTCCGCCGGCTGCCCGCCCGGCAGCGCGCGGTCCTGGTGCTGCGCTACTACGAGGACCAGTCCGAGGCAGAGACCGCCCGGCTGCTCGGGGTCAGCGTGGGCACCGTGAAGAGCCAGGCCTCCCGCGCCCTGGGCACCCTGCGGGTCCAGCTCGGCACGCGCATCCCGGAAGGAATGGACCGATGACCCCGACCGAGGACGACCTGCGCCGCTCACTCAACCGCCAGGTGGCGGTCCCACCCACAGCCCCCGGAACCCAGGGCCGTGCCGACCGGGCGATCGGGGCCGCCCGGACCGTCCGCCGCCGCCGCGCGCTCGCCGTCGGCGCCGCCGTGCTGGTTCTCGCCGCCGGCGGGGTGTTCGCGGCGACCCGGGCCGGCTCCCGGCACGTACCGCTGCCGCCCGCCGACCCGGCCCCCACCGTCAGCCCGACCCCGCCGTCGACCGACTCGCCCCGCCTCGACCTGGTGCTGCTCCCCCGCGGCGACGGGGACATCTCCCTGTGGTCGGCGGAGAAGCGGGGCATCGTGCTCCCGAAGACCCCCGCCCACGTCGTCAAGGTCACCGACGGCTGGCTCACCCTCGGCGACTACGGACTCCCGGAACCCTCCTTCTGGGTACGGTCCACCCTGGAGCGCGTCCCCCTCCCCGCCGACATCTCCTACGTCGTCGTCGCGCCCGACGGCCGGCGGGTGGCCTGGCGCGCCGCCGGGCTGCTGTCGACCGGCACCCTGAGCGGCGGAAAGCTGGTCGTCGAACACTCGACACCGGCGCCGGCCGAGGGCGGCCCGCTCGCGTACACCGGGGACGCCGTCTACCTGGGGCGGCCCAACAACGGCGGCATGGAGTGGCACGACATCTGGGTCCCGGCCCGGGGTGCCTACACGTCCACGCCCGGGCAGGTCGGCGACCAGACCACGGTGCTCGCGCCCACCCCGGACGGGAAGTTCCTCGCGGTCCGGCCCGGCAGGTGTCTGGTGCTGCTCGACCCGCTGGACGGGCTGCGCACCGTGAAATCGGTCTGTGGCACCGGTGTCAACCCGGTCCGGGACCGGCCGGTGTCCCCCGACGGCCGTTACCTCGCGACGGAGTACCTCGCGCCCAATACCGCGGGGGCGTCCCACACCGCCGTGTTCGACCTGACGACCGTGTGGGACACGCCCGAGCCGGTGGTGGTGTACCCGCGCAGCTACGAGGTGGCCTGGGAGGGCGACGGCACGCTCCTCGGGAACGACGGGACCGGGCTGGTCCGGTTGCGGTTGGACTCCGCGAAGCCCGGGGTGGTGAGCGCGCCGGGGGTGGATCCGACGATCGCCCGGCCGGTGCGGCGACCGGGCTGACCCGCCCGGGCTCCCGGCGGCGTACCGACGGGCGCCGGGACCCGCCGGTACGCGCGGCCGCGAGACCTCGACCGGTGCTCACCGGCCCGCGGTCACGGACGCGTACCGCTAGTCGACGTGCTCGTGGGGCAGCACGATCGTCTTGAAGTTCGCGACCTCGGCGGGCAGCTCCACCTGGCCGCGCTCACTGCTCTTCACCAGCGTGTTGAGCAGCTCGCCGAGGAACGTCGTGATCGCGGTGCTGCCGCCCAGGACGTCCTGGGCGATGAACGCCTTCTTCGTCGCGATCCTGCCGATGATGGCGGCCGGCGCCGTCCCGAACCCGAAGGTGACCACGTGCGGGTGCCGGGGCCACTGCCGGTCGGTCAGGTCCGCGAAGTCCTGCTCCCAGTTCTTGTCGCTGGGACCGCCGTCGGTGAGCATGAAGACCGTCGGCCTCAGCACACCCCGGCCCTGGGCGCGCAGCGCGGGAACGTCGATGTTGATCTGATTCTTGATCAGGCGGAACGCCTTGCCGTACTCGGTCAGCCCGTCACACTTCACCTCGGGGATCATCGCCAGCTTCTGCACGTCGGTCATGGAGACGACCACGTGCGCGTCGTCGTTGAAACTGATGATGGAGATGTGCGCGAACTCCGCGACCCGTGGACTGTTGGCCACGGACTCGATCACGTACTCCAGGGTGTCGTTCAGTAGCTGCTCGTGCTTGCCCATCGAGCCGGACGTGTCGAGGACGATGTAGGTCGGCAGGCAGTCGGAGTGGATCGTGGGAGACGGGTCGGTCATCGGTGGGTCCTCTCGGGTACTCAGCCGCTGAAGAACCGACGGAGCCGGCTCAGGAACGACGTCTTGGTGGTGGCCTGCGACGCGGCCGCGCCGGTACGGGGCGTGGTCGGCCGCTGCGGTGCGGGGGCCGCCGGAGCCGGCGGCGTGGGCGTCCGCCCGGACTGTGACGGGCGCCTGAGCGGAAAGACCGGTGCGGGCGCGGGGGGTGGCGGCAGGCGGACCCGCGGTGGCGGCGGCGCCGGTCGGGCGGGCGGCGGTGGAGCCGGCCGGGCCGGCGGGGGGTTCCGGGGGCGCCAGCCGGTCACGTTGTCGGGGGGCGCGCCGCCGGACGCCGGGGCCTGCGCCGGGCGGCGTGTGCGCGACCCCGACGTCGGGGGGCTGACCCTCTGCCCGGACCCGGCGGCCGACAACGCGCGGCACAGTTCGGTCAGGCTGGTCCGGCGCCGCCGGTCGGTCGCCAGCAGAATGCCCCGCAGGGTGTCGTACGCCGGGGCGAACGCCTCCGACGGCGGTTTCAGCAGCGCGCCGAGCACGTCCGGCAGCGTCCGGCAGCCCGTCACGCACCGGCTGACGAGCAGCGCGAGCCGGTACCGGTCCGTGGCGTTGTCCACCGGGACACCCTTGGGCGTCAACGGGTCCTCGAACCCGGGGGTCAACACGTGCCCCCGGGGTCCGAACGAGCAGCAGTCCAGGTCGATCAGGAACGCCGACTGGTCCTTCGGCCCCCAGAACGCGTTGGTGTAGGACCAGTCCGCGTACACGATCCCGCCGCGCTCCAGGATCGCCCCGATCGAGGCGAGCCGCCGGGCGATGGCGAGCCGGCCGTGCAGCCCCTGGGGCGGCAGCCCGCGGCCCAACAGGTACGCGTCGGGCTGGGCGAGCAGGTCCATGTCGACCCGCCGGACCTCGATCTTGTCGCTGACCCGGGACTTGACCTGGGTGATCAGCTCCTGTGGCGCGCGCGGGATCAGCACCCCGACCGTGACGCCGCGCTCCACGATCCGGGACACCGGCCAGGAGGTCCGCCGTCGGAGCCGGGTCCGGTCCGTCACGGTCAACGTGTCGGGGAAGGCGACCAGCCGGTCGAGGGTGCCGATGTCCGCCCGGACGAGCCTCTGCGGGTTGTACAACTTCGCGTAGAGCTCCGGGTGGGTCACCAGGGGCCGGATCGCGAGGCTCTCTCCACCGGCGTTCGCCCCGGTGATCGACTCCGCCAGCGGACCGAGGGCCGACTTCTCCACGATGGCCGGAAACGGGCTGGTCATCGCGGGGGCTCCTTCGCCAGGACCGGGCGCTCGCCGAGCCACAGGACCACGGCGGTCCGGTCGTCCTGGGCCGTGCGCGCCTCGTAGTTGACGTCGATCAGCACCGCCGTCGCGGGTACCGGACGCGACCACCTCTCGGCGAAGTACCGCTCGGCGCCGGGAAACTTGTGGAACGCGTCGGCGACGCCGTCGGTGAGCAGCGCCAGCACCGAGCCCACGGCGAACGTGGCCACCACGTGGTCCGCTCCGCTGGGTCGGTGCGGCAGGTAACAGGCGACGCTGTTGTCACCGTCGGTGGACTTGGCGTCGCCGGCCGCCAGCTCCCACTCGTCACCCTGACGGAGCCACACCGCCGAGTCGCCGACCGCGGCCAGCCAGACGACGCGGCCGCCGTCCCTGCCGGCCGTGGCGGGCACGACCGCGACGACGAGGGTCGTACGGATGTCGCCCTCGGACAGGTGGCGGGCCTTCGCCTGTTGCACCATGGCACCCGCGACGTACGTGAACACCTCGTCGGGGTCCAGCTCCGACAGGTGGTCGACCTGGGCCAGCCGGGTACGGAGGTAGGACACGGCGGTGGTGGCCGCGACCGTCGCGCCGAGGTCGGCCCGGGCGCTGTCGGACATGCCGTCGGCGACGGCGGCGATGAGGTACCTGCCGTCCTCGGTCCGGCCGATCCGGTACGCGTCCTGCCGCGGCTTGGTCGCCTCACTGTGCCGGTGCCCCGGCCCCACGACCGAGGCCGCCCGCACCGTCACATCGCCCAGCAGACCCTCGTCGGCGGAGATCCCCGGCTGGGACGGCTCGAGGGGCAGGCGCCACGCCGCGCGCGCCAGCGGGGACTCCTCGCCGAGTACCGGCGGGTCCAGGTTCCGCGACGGACGTGGGCGCGGTGCGTCCGGGCCGGGCCCCGGGGACACGGCCGGGCCGGGCGGCTGTCCGCCCTGGTGCCCGGGCCGTACCGGTTGCCCGTCGCCCCAGGGGCCGGGGCGGCCGGGGGACCGACCGGTGTCGGGGAACTGTTCGACGCGCGGCGCGGGCGCCGAGCCACGGGCGGGCGGCTCGCGGAATCCGTCGACCCGCCCGACCCGACCCGGGCGGTGGTCCCGGTCATCGTGGGGTCGGTCCCGGCGCTTGCCACCGTCGCGGTCCCGGTCGGGGCGGGGATACGGGGCGCCCTGGGTGTAGCCGCCGCGGTGCCCGTCCCGATGGGTGTACCCGCGTTCGCGGTCAGGGTCTCCACCGAGGTCGCCGCGCTGGCCGTACCCGTCATGGCTCCGGTCCCGGGTGGTGCGGCCACGCGGCCCGACCGGTTCGCGACGGTCGTCGTCGCGGGCCTCGCCGTCCTCCGCGGGGGCCCGCAGCACGCTCCACACCCGCGGCACGATCGACCACACGCCGTCGACCAGCCGGTGGATCACCCCCGGCTGCCGGGGTCCGCGCTCGTCCTGCCGCGTCATCGCTGCGACCCGTCGGGCGCGGTCGGTTGGGCGCCACGCCGGGGCCGGCTGCCCACCACGTTGTCGCCGCGCGCACCCGCGGGAGCGGCCGGGTGGGCGGCGGCCTGCCCCGCCGTGCCGGTCGATCCGGAGTCGACCAGCACGGACTCCACGACCCTGTGCCCGCCGGCCGGTGCCGGCACCGGTGCCGGCGGCAGCGCCGCGTGCTGGGTGGCTCCGCCGAGCGCGGCGTCCAGGCCGATGGTCGTCCCCCGGCCGGCGGCCATCACCTGGGCGACCAGCTGCTCGCGGTACTCGGCGATGTCCACGTCCTGCATGAGGTTGTTGTCCATCATGTGCTTGAGCACGTCGAGCCGCTGTTGCGCGCTGGCCTGGCGGCTCTCCGACAGCGCACTGATGATGCCGAGCACGTTGTCGGGGTTCCGGGCCAGGATCAGCCTCAGTGGCCCGTAGTCGCCCTGGAGGGCCTGGCCGACCGCCGTCATCTCCTGTTGTTCGAGGGCGTGCTTGTTGCTCTGCGTCGTCGTGTTGAGCACGTGCTCCGCTTTCACGACGACCACCTGGCGGAGCGCGGCATCCGCCATCTTCGCGGCTTCGAGGGTGGTGGCGTCCCGGACGATGTGCGCGAAGAAGCGGTAGATCGTGATGCCCTCGTCGAGTACCAGGGGGCTGCCGCCCAGCGTCCGGTTCATGTCCTGCTGGGCCTGCGCGTACTCCTCGATCGTGTACCGGCTGCTGATCATCACGAGCCGGTCCCGGAGCCGGGACAGCACCCGTTCGTACCCGTCGGTGATGTCGCGTCTGACGATCTCCACCGGGTTGTGCACCCGGAAACCGAAGCTGATCCTCCCGGTGAACGTGAGCGCGTCGTTCGCGCTGTGCAGTGCCGAGCTGATGTCCACGTTGTTGAACTCGTGCTCGGCGAGGCTCACGTCGCAGCGGACCTTGTAGCCGGAGAACGTGTGTTCCATCGGCCGGAGGGACCGCCCCAGGGGCACAAAGGTGTTGTCACGCTTGGCGTAGACGGCGGTGGCGGCCTGGTCCATCGGCCGCCGGCCGCCGGTGGAACCGGGCTGGGTCAGGTCCTCGCGGTACACGATGAGGGGTGCCAGAGCGGGCGCCCGGCGAGGATCCGGCTGCGGGTTGGTCATGGTGGGTGGTCCTTTCAGGAGAGGTTCGCGCGCAGGGCGGCGGCGGCGCGGGGTGCCTGCCCGCGGGTGCCGGAGGCGTCCCCCGACCAGGAGTCGGCGAGAACGAAGAGAATCTTCTTGGTACGCACCGCCAGCGCGGCCGACCGCGGATCCGCGGCGATGGACCAGCAGAGCCGACCGAACGCCGCGCGCGGCCTGGGGTACCGCTCCACGGCGGCCGCCCACTCGCCGAGCACGGCCCGGGCGGGCCGGTTGAGAACGGTGCCGTTCAGGGCGGTCCGCCACAGACCGGCGACGGTGCCGCGCAGCGTGTCGTCCTCGTCGGCGAGGCGGAGCAGCAACGGCCACGGGGTCGCCTCGTCGTCGGTGGTGACCGTCTCCCCCGCGACGATCAGGAACGCCAGCTGCGCGGCGTTGAGCTGCTGCTGACTCCCACCCCTGGCCCATCGGTCCAATGTGGACAGTACTTGCGGCGCAAGGGACCGCTGGTGGTCGATGAGATCCGCGAGGCTGCGGCCCACAGCCAGCGCCACGTCGAAGTTGTCGTTGCGGACCAGGGCCGCGAGTTGACGCAGCGCCTGCTCGGGGGCCTTCCGGCCGACGCTCGCCCCGTAGGCACGGGCGGCCGTGATCTGCAACCCGGTCTTCGCGTCCTCGGTGCTCCACGACTGCAGCACGCTGGACACCTGGTCGTAGAAGTCGACGGCCGCCGGCAGGGCCAGGGCGAACGCCGCGGCCTCCTGCCGCCGGGCGTCCCTGCTGGCGGCCCACGGCGTGATCACGGACCGCAGCACCCAGGAGAAGTCGAAGTGCGCGAGCAGCCCGACGGCCTCGGCGGCCCAGATCCGGACGGACTCGTCGGCATGCCCGCCGGCGTTGCGCAGCCACTCCAACATCGGAGTGCGCAGGCCGTCGTACTCGTGCCAGATCCGCTGGAGCAGAGCACCCGGGTACCGCGGATTGAGGTAGGTGACCACCTCCGTCGGCACGTCCCCGTGCAGGGTGGGGATGCTGCCCTGGGTGATCCGCGCGCGCAGCAGCCTCATCCGGGTGGCCCTGCTGCGGCCGAACGGGTCCATCGCCCCGCCCGACGAGCCGGCCACCGCCCCCGTCACCTGGTTCGGGCGCTCCACCGCCTTCCGCAACGACTCGGCCAGCGCGGCCATCGACCCGTACGCCAGACCGTGGAACGCGGCCAGCGAGATGGCCTGACACCGCAACTGGATGTCGGCCAGGTCGTCGAACCAGGCGGCGAAGTCCGCGCTCTCCTCCCGGGCGGCGCGTTCCCGGATCCGGTCGACGACGAGTGCGGAGTCGGTCCGCTCCTCCACGCAGATCAGCGCGAGGCGGGCGGCGCGCCCCAGACCACGGTCGTCGCGGAGCAGCTCCTGCAGGGCGTGGACCGCGGCGCGGTCGGCGAGCAGGGCGTCGGCCACCTGCTGCCCGACCCGGACCCGGAGGTGCTGGCGGACGATGTCCAACCCGTCGGCGGGCGCTCCGAGCGGAACGAGCCGGGACTGCACCTCGGGTGCCGACACCGCGGCGTGCGCGGACACGGTGAGCACCATCCGGGCGTCGGCCGCCTCCAGCATCGCGTCGATCCCCCGGAGCAGGTCGCCCTGCAGCCCTTTGGCGTCGGCATCGGAGACATCGGCGAGCAGGTACCCGGATCCGGCCCGGATCTGGTCCCGGCGCAGCTGGCTGAGGTCCCCTCCCGGCGCCACCCGGTGCAGGTCCCGCACGCCCAGGTCCCACAGCAACCGCAGCGCCGTCGTGGCCCGGCCGTGGCCCGGAGGCGCCTGCAGGATCAGCAGCCGGCGGCTCCGGGCGATCGTGAGCAGCCGGTCGTATCCGGTCGGCGGCAGGAAGGTCTGCCGCAGCAGGTCGACCTCGGAGGCGGCCACCGGCAGCAGCTTCAGGCTCACCTCCGCCCCGAGGTGCACGGAGTAGTTGTGCTGGTCGCGGCCGATCAGTGTCCCGCCGTCGATGTCCACGCTGCCGTTGAACATGGCACCGGCCGACCGGCGCATCCGGTTGGTGATGCTGACGCTGCCCGGGGTGTGCGCGCCGGACTCCAGGTCCTTCGCGGCGGCCTGGACGTCGCGCGGAACCTGGTCGGCCTCCGGGGCGGTCGGCGTCAGGGTCTCGTCGGTCACCGGACACCACCCTGGTACTGGTCCCGGCCGATCAGCACACCGGTGTCGTTGATCGTGACAGGTCCGTTGAACATGGCTCCCTCAGAGGCGTAGTGGGCCGCCGGACCGGTCGGTGCGACGCCGGCGGCCGGGGCGTCGGGCGGCGCCGGCGGGTCCGTGAGGCCCGGCGGCACCCGGTAGCCGGGCACGGTGACCCAGCCCGTCGTCCGCAGTTCCTTCGTCACGACCGGCACCGGGTGGTAGGCGCCGGCGTCCAGCCCGCCGTGGTGCTGGGCGACCGTGGCCTCGTGCAGCGAGTCCGACAGGATCGCCGCGAGCGGGGAGGCGGTGGCCTGGGCGAGCACCCGGCGCAGGCTCGGCAGGTCGACCAGCCGGCAGGCCGCGTTGATCGCGTTGCCGACCCAGCCCTGCGGGTCGGCGCTGACGAAGCCGACGTGCAACGCGAGCCGCATCCTCATGGCCGGCGCGTCCGGGTCGGCGGCGTGCTCACGGAGCGCGAGCAGCAGCTGCTGCTGGAACCCCTGGACGAGCAGGACCGGCGAGACGCTCGGCGGGCACAGCAGAATGATGCTGTCACCCCGGTCGAGGGCCACGCACGCGTCCCAGTCCATCCCCGCCCCGGTGACGGCCGCCTCGGTGGCCCGGTACATCGCGGTGCGCAGTCTTGCCTGCTCAGTCTCTGTTCGTCGGCCGTAACCCTCGATGTCGAGAGCCGCGATTCCTGCTGCGGTCGGCATGAGTTCCATAGGTCACCTTCCTGCGGTCGCCGTGGTCGTGGCACAGGTGTATCCCGCACGCGGCCAGCCTGGTATGTCAGGTGACACACGGTGAGAGTCGAGCTCAGTGGTCGATGAGTTTGCGCAGCACGTCCACATGCGAGATCGAGATCTGGCCGTGGTGGGTGGTGATCGCGCCCAGTCGCCGAAGGTCACGGACCGTACGGGCGACCGACTCACGGGAGGTGCCGGCGGCGCCGGCGAGGTCGTGCTGGTAGGTCGTCACCGTCAGGCTCTGGTGACGGCCGGCCAGGTCCAACAGGACCCGGATGATCCGTTCAGCGGCCGGATAGGCCCCGAACTCGAGCCGGCGGCGGTCGGACTCCCGGACCCGCTCGGAGACGAGCCGCAGCAGTTCCAACGCGACGCCCGGCAGTGTGAGCAGCTCACGGAACCGGTCCGCCGACACCGAGAACGCCGTGACCGGCGTGATCGTGGTGACCGACGCCGCCCGGGGTTTGCCGTCGGCGGCCCCGAACTCCCCGACGATCTCGCCGGGCCCCCGGATGGCGAGCAGGCAGACGTAACCGGTTGGCGAGGAGCTGGTCACCTTCACGTCCCCGGTCTCCAGCAGCAGGACGTGGGTGGACGGTGAGCCCTCGTGGAACAGGGCGGTGTTGCGCGGATACCGGACCCGGACCCCGGCGTCACGGAGCAGCTGACGGGATTCGACGGACAGCGATCCGTCCCCGGTCACCATCCGAGTCCACCTGCCACCAGGGCGGTGCCGGCGAGGACGAGGGCCGCCGCCAGCAGTCTGATCGCGCGCGCCGTCGCGGCGAACTTCTGTTGGGCGATCAGGCAGTTAGCCCAGAACTGCTGGGCGATCTCCGCGCCGATCAGCTCGGGATCGCTCATCAGTTCCCGGTACCTCCGGGTGAACCCGTGCTGGTCGTACCGGAACGCGCGGGCGACGTGGCGGAAGTACAGCAGGGAGTCCGGCACACCGCCCTCGATCCGGGGGATCAACGTGCGCAGGCAGTAGCCGATGCTGGCGAGCACCACCGCCAGCGTGCCGCTGAGCAGCACGAACCGCACCGGAGACGCGCTGAGGGAGTTCGGTGGCAGCATCGCCGCGAGCACGAACCCACCCAGGAGGCCGTCCGCCGC
Organism: Longispora urticae; assembly: GCF_053902585.1. NCBI lineage: Bacteria > Bacillati > Actinomycetota > Actinomycetes > Micromonosporales > Micromonosporaceae > Longispora > Longispora urticae. The sequence continues at coordinate 21,298 of NZ_JAQZSH010000031.1, read as the reverse complement.
CAGGATCGCTCCGGCCTTGGTGTCGGCGAATTTCTGGGACTCGATGACTTGTTGCAGGGACGCCCATGAGCGTTCCAGGTTCATGGCGTGATCCTAGACATGATTGACGAAGATCAACCCTTGCGTCCCCGCGTGGGTGGGTCGTGCCTGGGTGCGCCAGTGGCTACCTGGGGGCCGACATGGCCCGGATCGCTTCTATTTGTCCCCGGGGGTGACGTGCGTCCGGGGCGGGCGGCGGGCGCCTGGGGTGGTGTGGACTGACAGACTTCGGACAGTGTCGCCGTCGGAGTGTCCGGGAAACCGCCGCTGCGGGGCACGGTGCGGCGAGCGGCACCGTGCCCGGGCGAACAACTCGCGATGGCTACTTGGCGTTGAAGTGGAGAGGGAGTCGGGGCCTGCCGCGGTGAACAGCGAAAGTCCGGAACTACCAGCGCTTTCATGAGCCCCGACCCATGAACCATGGTGGACCACAGCGAGCATCTGATGACCGGGCCACGACCTACACAATTCCGAATATGTCGATGCCACGGGGGCTCGCGTGATGGGCTTCTCCCTCGCGCGAGCATCCTTCGGCGCGCCTATGGACCACGTGTCGCACGGGCGACGCGCGCACGGCGCTGCGTCCTGTCGCGCTTCCACCGGCTTTCCGGCCCCTGACGTGCGACTACCAACTGGAAGCCCATCGTCTCCAAGCGGAACTGCACAAGCCCAGCGACGGCCGGTGCCACACAACCCGTCACTCATCGTGACTGTTGTCTTTCTAGAGTTGAAAGTGTGATTCGACTCGTCAAAGCGATGGTCCGCGCCTCGACGAGCCGAATCATAAACCAACTGTCAGGGAGTCGGAATATCGAGTACCTCGTACTCACACGAAGAGCCAATCACATACTGCTCAGACCTCAATAGTTGCTTAACAGACCATTCATCCGGGCTAGGATCGAGGTCCAAAATCCAGCGCCCTTCATCGCATAGTAGATGCAATCCGTCCGACAGGACTGTATTGAAGTACCTCTCACGCTGAGCAAGGCGATACTCCAATATGCCACCGATCGTCAGGCGAACAAGGCACCATTCATACAAGCGGGTTCCCGGCAGTCCCTCGCTCTTGCGCGTCGTGTCCATCGCCTGAATATCGACTACCAGGGCGCGTTCACTGGCGGGCAATACTGGCAGGTGGAGCCGCATTTCGGTGACGAGAGCATCCTCGAATCCGAGAAATCTGTCAACGAACGCTGATGCTTCACCAACTTCGATCATCGCCACTACAACCCCTCTTCACGATGCCAGGTCACGGTGTCAGGTCCCAGCCTGGCGGAAGTTCGTCGCCCGGAATATGTTCTGCTCCTGGGCCGTGCCCCGAGCCGAGGTTACCCGGCGGGTCGAGAACGTGTCCGTGCGGTCCGCCGGTTCCATGGAACTTGAAATCACAGTGACCAACTGCGTTGCCATCTGCGTCGTAGATAGTGTTCTGGACCGGGGTTCCAGCCTGGCCCGTTCGAGTATGAACTGAATTCGGCGTCCCGCCAGTTCCAGGGGCCTTCTCAGTTCCTGACGTGTGACCACCAACTGGAAGCCCATCGTCGTCAAGTGGAACTGCACAAGCATTATCGTTGTGCACGAGCACCGGCATGCTACCCGCGACGACGTAGTACGTGTGGATGTCTGCGACGGTGAAGTCGCGCATCTACTGGGAGCCTTGGTAGTTGCGGGCTGCGGTGACGCGTTGGGTTTGACCGTTAGGCGTGTGGAGCTGGTTGGGGCGGAACGCAACAAGTGCCTGACCACCGACAACCAGCCCACATTGTTGATTCGTGCACCTTGATTGTCGAATTGAATTGATCCAAATACGAGGGTGATGGCCCCGTATCATGGGACCATCACCCCTTGGAGCTATCGTGTGAAATTCGACGAACACGGGGCACACCGCTACCCCGCCCAAAGGTAGATCACGCACGTCTGCGTCACGGTGAGCGGCCAGGTCTGCCCGATCGCGTCCGGCAGGCCTTTCAGGCCGTCGCAGACGACCATGCACACGTCGGCCACGCCCCGGTTGCGCAGCTCGGTGAGGATCTGGAGCCAGAACTTCGCACCCTCACCGCCGTCACCGGCCCACAAGCCGAGAATGTCGCGGGTGCCGTCGACCGTGACCGCCAATGCCACATAGATGGGCCGGTTGGCGACCTTCCCTCACGGATCTTCACGTGGATCGCGTCCAGGAAGATCACCGGATAGACCGGGTCGAGAGGCCGGTTCTGCCACTCGGCCATGCCCTCGACGACCTTGTCGGTGATCGTGGAGATCGTCTGCCGCGACACCTCAGCGCCATAGACCTCAGCCAGGTGAGCGGAGATCTCCCCGGTCGTCAATCCCTTCGCGGACAACGAGATCACCATGTCCTCGACACCGGACAACCTTCGTTGGCGCTTCTTGACGATCTGCGGCTCGAAGCTGCCTTCACGGTCACGCGGGACCGAGATCTCCACCGGGCCGACCTCGGTCAGCACCATCTTCCACGCACGCCATTGCGCGAGTTGCCACCGTTCCTGCCCGCCGGGTCGTGCTTGTCATAGCCGAGGTGGTCGGTGATCTCACCCTCAAGCGCGGACTCCAGAACCCGCTTGGTCAGCTGCTGCAGCAGCCCACCCTCGCCGGTCAACTGCAAGCCCGTGGCCCGGGCCTGCTCCACCAGACGGTCCACCAGATCGGCATCCACACCGCCGACCCCAGACTGCTTCACGTTCTCGACCTCCACCAGGCCAGTATCGGTCCCGCCCATCATCACATCAGACATCAGGCGCTGCTCCAAGATCAGGAGTTACACCGTTGGTTTTACAGTCCCGATCAAAGTGCTATTGGGGCCTTGTTCGAGCTCTAGATGGTGGTCCCGCGAGAGCATCCGCGCAAAGAGTTGGACTTCGACTCTGGCATGACCTGTTGACGGCGGTGGTCACTGTCCATCCGAGTGAGACGGCTGGGCCACACTGTCAGCGGCCAGTTGGGAATTCCCCAGGTACGGCCAGGTGTGATGTCACGGCATGTAGTCGATCTTGGATGCCCTGCCCGTGGTCGCCGATGTTCGGCTGGCATGGTTCGTGGACTGGTCGAGGGCTATTGCTCGTGGGCTTCCACAATGTCGAGCAGCTCTTGGGCGGATGCCCGCAGCGGGGGCCGCGAAGAACTCAGCAGCCGGTAGGTGGGTACGCCAGCGGTGAGGACGGCCTGGACCCGGGCCTCGAACGCGGCGAGCTCGTGGCTGTCGTAGGGCCGCCGTGACGGGGAGTGGAAGGCGCTGCTGTCGGCGATCTCCAACAGCACCTCGATGGCTGCTTCCGCTACGTCCTCGCTCGCAGAGCCGCACAACGCGATCAGGAACGGCAGGACGTGCTCGGCCGGCTCCATGTACAGGCCGGAATGGCCGTGCAGGACGACGTCCAGGAGCGCACCGGCCCAGCGGCGCGGCTTGCCCTCGTGGGCCGAGGCGAGCCTTGAGAGCAACTCCGGGATATCACCGGCGTCGTGACCGTCGTTCGCCCGCATCCGCGCCCAATCGAGCCGATCGAGTCCGACCAGCGGCGGACGGGCCGTAGCACTTTCCCCACGCAGCCAACGGATCATCCCCATAGTCTGCCAGCGCGACTGGCGGCAACGGTCCGTGACTATCGCGGCCAGATGGCTCCCCGCTAACTGGATGCCTGTGGAGAAATCGAACTGGCCGCTGACACCACACAGATCCGGCGTTCACCTCAGAATTTACGGGCGCCTGGTCACAGACCGTGAAGACCGCGCCAGGCATTTCGTAACTGTCGGTTATTTGGCATTGAAGTAGTTCGCCTCCGGGTGGAACGTGATCAGCGCGTCGGTCGACTGCTCCGGCACCAGCTGGAACTCCTCCGACAACTCCACCCCGATCCGATCCGCCCCCAACAGCTCCACGACCTTCGCCCGGTCCTCCAGGTCGGGACACGCCGGATACCCGAACGCGTAGCGGCAGCCCTGGTAGTCCACGTTGAACAGTCCGTCCAGCGAGGCCGGATCCGCCTCCACCACGGACCCGCCCCCGGGCAGGGTGACCTCGGACCGGATCCGGCGGTGCCAGTACTCGGCGAGGGACTCGGTGAGCTGCACGGACAGGCCGTGGACCTCGAGGTAGTCGCGGTAGGCGTTGGCGGCGAAGAGCTTGTTGGCGTACTCGCTGACCGGGTTGCCCACCGTCACCAGCTGCATGGCCACGACGTCCAGTTCGCCGGAGCCGCGGGGGCGGTAGAAGTCGGCGAGGCACAGGCGGCGGTCGCGGCGCTGGCGGGGGAAGGTGAACCGGGCGCGTTCGCTGTGGCCGTTCTCGTCGAGGACCACGAGGGTGTTGTCCTCGGAGTACGCCGGGAAGTAGCCGTAGACCACGGCCGACTCGAGGACCTGGTCGGCGGTGAGCCGGTCCAGCCAGTACCGCAGCCGGGGTCGGCCCTCGGTTTCCACCAGCTCCTCGTAGGACGGGCCCTCGCCGCCGCGCGCGGCCTTGAGGCCCCACTGGCCGAGGAAGGTGGCCCGTTCGTCCAGCAGCGCGGCGTAGTCGGCCAGGGGGATGCCCTTGATGACCCGGGAGCCGAAGAACGGGGGCACGACCACGGCCTGGTCGGAGGCCACGTCGGAGCGGGTGGTGTCGTCCAGGGCCGGCTCGGCCTCGCGGACGATGGCGCGGTGCCGTTCGCGGCGGGCCTTGCGCTCGGCCGTCTTGGCGAGCTGCTCGGCGGTGAGGACCGGGGCGCCGCCGCGCTTGGCGGTCATGACGCGGTCCATCAGGGACAGGCCCTCGAAGGCGTCGCGGGCGTAGTAGACCTCGCCGCCGTCGTACATGTCGCGGAGGTCGTCCTCGACGAAGGACCGGGTCAGGGCCGCGCCGCCGAGCATGACGGGCCAGCGGGAGGCCATGCCGCGCTGGAGCATCTCGGCCAGGTTGTCCTTCATGATGACGGTGCTCTTGACGAGCAGGCCGGACATGCCGATGCAGTCGGCGTTGTGCTCGGCGGCGGCGTCGAGGATGGCGTTGATCGGCTGCTTGATGCCGATGTTGACGACCGTGTAGCCGTTGTTCGACAGGATGATGTCGACCAGGTTCTTGCCGATGTCGTGCACGTCGCCCTTGACCGTGGCCAGCACGATCGTGCCCTTGTCGGTGGTGTCGGCCTTGTCCATGTGCGGTTCGAGGTACGCGACGGCGGTCTTCATGACCTCGGCGGACTGGAGCACGAACGGCAGCTGCATCTGGCCGGAGCCGAACAGGTCGCCGACCGTCTTCATGCCCTCCAGCAGCGTGTCGTTGATGATCGTGATCGCGGTGCGGTTCTCGAGCGCCGCGTCCAGGTCGGCTTCGAGGCCGTTGCGTTCGCCGTCGATGATCCGGCGCTGGAGGCGCTCGTCCAATGGGAGGGCGGCCAGTTCCTCGGCGCGCGAGGCCCGGGCGGAGGCCGCGTCGACCCCGTCGAACAGGTCGAGGAGCTTGGACAGCGGGTCGTAGTCGACGCTGCCGTCGGCGTGGTAGGTCCGCCGGTCGTAGACCAGGTCGAGGGCGACGGAGCGCTGCTCGTCCGGGATCTTCGACATGGGCAGGATCTTGCTGGCGTGCACGATGGCGCTGGTCAGGCCGGCCTCGACGCACTCGTGCAGGAACACCGAGTTGAGCACCTGTCGGGCGGCCGGGTTCAGGCCGAAGGACACGTTCGACAGGCCGAGGGTGAAGTTGATGCCCGGGTACAGCTCCGTGATCCGCCGGATCGCCTCGATCGTCTCGATCGCGTCGCGCCGGGTCTCCTCCTGGCCGGTGGACACCGGGAACACCAGGCAGTCGACCATGATGTCCTGGATCCGCATCCCCCACTTGCCGGTCAGGTCCTCGATCAGGCGGGTGGCCACCCGGACCTTCCACTCGGCGGTCCGGGCCTGGCCCTCCTCGTCGATGGTCAACGCCACGACGGCGGCCCCGTGCTCCTTGACCAGGTGCATCATCCGGGTGTACCGCGACTCCGGCCCCTCACCGTCCTCGTAGTTCACCGAGTTGACGATGCACCGGCCGCCGAGCCGTTCGAGGCCGGCCTCGATCACGTTCGGCTCGGTGGAGTCCAGCATGATCGGCAGGGTGGAGGCGGTGGCGAACCGGCCGGCGAGCTCGCCCATGTCCCCGGCGCCGTCGCGGCCCACGTAGTCCACGTTCAGGTCGAGCATGTGCGAGCCGGACCGGATCTGTTCGCGGGCGGTCTCGACGCACTTCTGCCAGTCCCCGGCGAGCATGGCCTCGCGGAACGCCTTCGAGCCGTTGGCGTTGGTGCGCTCGCCGACCATCAGCACGCCGGCGTCCTGGACGAACGGCACGTGGTGGTACACCGACGACACGCCCGCGTCGATGACCGGGGTGCGCGCGGCGGGGGTGAGGCCGCGGACCGCGTCGGCCGTCTGCCGGATGTGCTCGGGGGTGGTGCCGCAACAGCCGCCGACCAGGCCCACGCCGTACTCGACGACGAAGCGCTTCAGCGCCTCGGCCAGCTCGGCCGGCCCGAGGGGGTAGACCGCGCCGCGCGGGCCGAGTTCCGGCAGGCCGGCGTTCGGCATGACGGACAGGCCGACCGTGGCGTGCTGGGACAGGTAGCGCAGGTGCTCGCTCATCTCGGCGGGGCCGGTGGCGCAGTTCAGCCCGATGTAGTCGATCCCGAGGGGCTCCAGGGCGGTCAGTGCCGCGCCGATCTCGGACCCGATCAGCATCGTGCCCGTGGTCTCGACCGTCACGTGACAGATCAGCGCGACCCGCTGGCCGGTGGCGGCCATGGCCCGCTTCGCGCCGACGATGGCGGCCTTGGTCTGGAGCAGGTCCTGGCAGGTCTCGACCAGGATGCCGTCGACACCGCCGTGGATCAGGCCCTCGCAGCACTGCTGGTAGTAGTCGCGGAGCAGCGCGTACGGGGCGTGCCCGAGGGTCGGCAGCTTCGTACCGGGGCCCACCGAGCCGAGCACGTAGCGCGGCTGTTCGGGGGTCGACCAGTGGTCGGCGGACTGCCGCGCGATCCGGGCGCCGGACTCCGCCAGCTCGTACGACCTGTCGACGATGCCGTATTCGCCGAGATTGCCGTAGTTCGCCCCGAAGGTATTTGTCTCGACGCAGTCGGCGCCGGCCGCGAAGTACGCGTCGTGGATCTCGCGGACCACCTCGGGCCGGGTGACGTTCAGGATCTCGTTACAGCCCTCGTGGCCCTGGAAATCCTCCAACGGGAGGTCGTATTCCTGCAGCATGGTGCCCATGGCGCCGTCGCAGACCAGGACCCGGGAACCCAGTGCCGAGAGAAGAGAATCAGTCACCCGTCCAGGTTAGTGGAGCGGAATAGTTCGGCGCCTCACGGACCTGCGTGACTTCCAGCCCACCCGGGCGACGTAGTCTGACCAGGTGACCGAATTCGACGGCCTGCCGGTGCTCCGCTCGCCCATCGCCATCGCCGCCTTCGAGGGGTGGAACGACGCGGCGGATTCCGCGACCGCGGCCATCGAACACCTCGACGCCGTGTGGGACGCGCGACCCATCGCGGCCGTGGACCCCGACGACTACTACGACTTCCAGGTCACCCGCCCCGTCATCTCCCTCGTCGAGGGCGAGGCCCGGCGGATCGACTGGCCGACCACCCAGTTCCTGGTGGCCACGCCGCCGGAGCTGGAGCGCGACATCGTGCTGATCCGGGGCATCGAGCCGAACATGCGCTGGAAGGCCTTCTCCGAGGACGTCCTGGAGATGTGCCACAGCCTCGGCGTCGAGCGGATCGTGCTGCTCGGGGCCCTGCTCGCCGACGTGCCGTACACCCGGCCGCTCCCCGTGTCGGGCACCTCCACCAACCCGGCCGAGACCGAGCGCCTGGGCCTGGTCGGCGCCCGCTACGAGGGCCCCACCGGCATCGTCGGCGTCCTGCACGAGGCCGCCACCCGCGCCGAGCTCAACGTCGTGTCCTTCTGGGCGCACGTCCCGCACTACGCCTCCAACCCGCCGTGCCCCAAGGCCACCCTGGCCCTGCTGCACCACATCGAGGAGCTCCTCGACCTGCCCGTGCCCCTGGCCGGGTTGTCGGAGGAGGCCACCGAGTGGGAGCGGCGGATCACGGCCCTGGCCGAGGAGGACAGCGAGCTGGGCGACTACGTCCGGCAGCTGGAGCAGCGCGAGGGTGACGCGGGGCTGCGGCCGTTGTCCGGGGACGAGATCGCCAAGGAGTTCGAGAAGTACCTGCGCCGTCGCGGCGGCCCGACCCAGGCCTGAAAACCTTCGACGGGTACCGGCGCGCCCACCGCCGGCCCCGCGGTCAGAACACCGACCACCCGGTCAGCGTCGTGAACGCGTCGAGCGCCGCCAACCCCGCCACCGAGTTCCCGCTCGCGTCGAGTCCCGGCCCCCACACGGCCAGCGCGCACCGGTTCGGCACCACGGCCAGGACCGCCCCGCCGACGCCGCTCTTCGCGGGCAGCCCGACCCGGTAGGCGACCTCCCCCGCCGAGTCGTACGTCCCGCAGGTCAGCATCGTCGCGTTCAGCCGTTTGGCGTCGCTGCGGGACAGCAGGCGCGTCCCGTCGGCGGCCGTACCGTGCCGGGCCAGGAACCGCCCCGCCAGCGCCAGCTCCTCGCACGTCATGACCAGGGAACACTGCCAGGTGTAGTGCTCCAGGACGTCCGCGACCGGGTTCTCCAGGTTGCCGTAGCTGGCGAGCAGGTGCGCGAGGGCGGCGTTGCGGTGCCCGTGCTCGGCCTCCGAGGCGGCCACCTTCAGGTCGAAGTCGATGCTCGGCCCGACCCCGGCCAGCCCCGAACCGGCCCAGCTCCGGGCGCCGGCGCCCGGGTCCCCGGCTCCGGCGGACCCCGCTGGTGACGCCGGGCCGCCGGACCCACCTCCGGTGCCGCCCTCGGCCCGCAGGAAGTCCCGCACCGCCCCCCGCGCGTCCCCCGTCAACGTCAGCAACCGGTCGGTCACGACCAGCGCCCCGGCGTTGATGAACGGGTTCCGCGGGATCCCCCGGTCCTGCTCCAGCTGCAAGAGCGAGTTGAACGGGTTCCCGGACGGCTCCCGGCTCACCCGCCGCCAGATCCTCTCCCCGTCCTCCCGGAGCACGAGGGCCAGGCTGAACACCTTGGTCACGCTCTGCACGGACAGGGGGACCTGCCAGTCCCCGGTCCCGTACACCGCGCCGTCGACGGTGGCCACCGCCATCCCGAACCGGCCGGGGTCGACGGCGGCGAGCGCCGGGATGTAGTCGGCGACCCGGCCACCGCCGATCTCGCCGGCGATCTGCGCGCGGACCTGTTCCAGGATCTGCGGGTACTCCATGTCGGTCATTGTGTCCCCACCGTGGGTGGCGAGGGGACGGGTCGGGACCCGTCCCCTCCTCCCACCCCCCTCAGAGTGGTATCGCGCGCCACCCACCCGTGGCGTACGCCGACCACGGTGTCCCGGTCGGACAGCACGTTGCGGAACGTCACCTGACCGACCCCTGACAGCCGAGTGAACGTCCAGCCCACGGGCCGGGACCCGCACCGCCCGCGAGGCCCGGCCCGGCCCGCCGGGGACCTGACGCCCCGGCGCGGTGGAGGTCACGCCGAGGGTCGGCGGTACGGCCACGCTATGGCCGGTTGTCCACCCACCGATAGGGAGAAATCCCTTGCGTCGTGGCATCGGTCACACATCTGTGGCATCCTAGGAACCTGCGAGGGAGGCGCCCGTGTCCGTCAACCCCGGGGCCGCCGAGTGGCCCCACCGCCAGATCGCCGACCAGATCCGTGCCAAGATCCAGCACGGTGACTGGGGTCCCGGCGAGAAGTTGCCGTCCATCCCCGACATCGGCCAGATCTACGGCGTGGCGAAACAGACCGCCCAGCGCGCGATCGACCAGCTGCGGATCGAGGGGCTGCTGATCACCCGGCCCGGCTCCGGCACCTATGTCCGGGGCGTGCGCCGCAAGCTGGCCCGCCTGGCCCGGGGCCGCTACGGCACCACCCGCGGCTACCACTCCGACCCCAACGGGCACTACCGCCAGCAGGTCACCCTGGTCGGCCGCTCCCCCGCCCCGCACGAGGTGGCCAGCGCGTTCGGGCTGCCCGACGGCGCGGAGCTGCTGGTCCGGCGGTCCCTGGTCACGAGCCAGGACCAGGTCGTGGAGGTCAGCGCGAGCTGGCTGCGGCCGACCGAGGTCCAGGGCAGTCCGCTGGACGGGCTGACCCCGCTGACCCGGCCGCTCTACCAGGAGGTGGAGGAGGCCAGCGGCCGGCGCTACGTCTACGCGACCGACCAGCTCAGCGCCCGGCTGCCCACCCGGGAGGAGGCCGAGACGCTCCAGATCCGCGCCGACACCCCGGTGCTGACCCTGCTGCACACCGCGTTCGACGGGGACCGGCGCACCATCGAGGTCACCCAGTCGACCTGGCCGGGCCCGACGACGCTGCTCACCGACGACTACAAGGTGCCGGGCCCGCGCGCCCAACTCCCGGACGGCCCCGACGTCTTCCTGGCCTGACCCCCAGGTCAACCCCTCCAAACCCTTATATGGCTACGAGTGGGGCGGCGACCACCGCGCATCGGCACCTCTCCCACATCTCCGTCCCCGGTCCCCGACCGGGCCGGCCCCCGGCGCCCGCGCGCGGACCGGCACAGGTCAGCACCCGCCGGGCGCGGTGCCGGCGTCGCGGAAGGCCCCGGGGATCCGTACCCAGATGAGGGGGTTGATCTGGGGTTAAACCGGTGGCCCGGTGGGGGTGGGCCGGCGAGAATCCCGCCATGAGGATTCCGTGGCCCGCCGTCCTGCGTGAGGAGAGGCAGTTCGCGCTGCTGTTCGCGGGGCAGGCCTGGTCCAGCCTGGGTGACCGGGTGACGTTCGTGGCGTTGCCGTTCGCGGTGCTGTCCATCGGCGGGAGCGCGGCCGACGTGGGCTGGGTGATCGCGGCGGCCACGGTGCCGTTCCTGCTGTTCACGCTGGTCGGTGGGGTGTGGGCGGACCGGCTGCCCCGGCACCGGGTGATGCTGGTGTCCGACATCGTGCGGTGCGGCACGCAGGTGGTGGCCGCGGTGCTGCTGTTCACCGGGGACGCGCGGGTGTGGCACCTGGTGGTGCTGATGGGCATCTTCGGTACCGCCGACGCCTTCTTCAGTCCCGCGATGTCCGGGCTCGTGCCGCTGACCGTGTCGCCGGAGCGGTTGCAGGAGGCCAACGCGCTGCGCGGGTTCGTGATGTCGGCCGGGCTGGTGGCGGGGCCGGCGGTCGCGGGCGGGCTGGTGGTGGCGTTCGGGCCGGGCGGGGCGCTCGCGGTCGACGCGCTGACGTTCGCGATCAGCGCGGTGTACCTGGCCCGGTTGCGGCCCCGGGCGGGGACGGTGGAGGAGGCCGGCAACTTCCTGGCGGAGCTGCGCGACGGGTTCCGCGCGGTGCGGACCCGGTCCTGGGTGTGGTCGACCCTGACCGCCGCCGCCGTGTACCACCTGGTCGTCCTGCCCTCGGTCTTCGTCCTGGGTCCGGTGCTCGCCGAGCGGGAACTGGGCGGGGCGAAGGGCTGGGCGGTGGTGGTGGCCGCGTTCGGGGTCGGGTCGATCGTGGGCGACGTGATCGCGCTGCGCTGGCGGCCGGCCCGTCCGCTGCTGGTGGCGGCCGCCGCGCTGACCGTCGCGTCGTGTCAGGCGCTGATCATCGGCGGGGGCGGGTCGCTGGTGGTGATCGCGGTGCTGGAGGGCGTGACCGGGGTGGCGGTGTCGTTGTTCTTCACGTTGTGGGAGACGGCGTTGCAGACCCACATTCCGGAGGGGTCGCTGTCGCGGGTGACGTCGTTCGATCTCCTCGTCACCGTGGGATCGATGCCCGTCGGTATGGCGCTGGCCGGGCCCGCGGCCGACGCGTTCGGGCTGCATCCGACGCTGATGGTGATGACGCTGGTCGGGGTGCCGTCGGCGCTGGCGCTGTTCGCCGTGCGCGGCGTGCGGAGGCTCGGCCGGGAACGGGAATCCGCGCACGTTCGGATGTGATGAACAGCACTACGTTCGGGTTGACTGTGGAGCACTCTGCGTCGATGCTGGGTGCGCACAAATTAACAATGAGACGACGGTGCGCAGGAACTCCGGTGTGAATCCGGGACGGTCCCGCCACTGTGACCGGGGAGTTCTCCCTCGTACGCGGCCACTGCCCCACGGGCGGGAAGGCCGAGGGGTGACGACGATCCGGGAGTCAGGACACTGACCCGTCGTTCTCCCGATACCGGGGCGGGGACACCCCGGGGAGGAGTACCAGATGGCTTCCTTGACCACTCCCGGTGCCGTCGCCGACACCGGAGCCGCCCTGCGCCCGGTCCGCGACGGGATCATCGTCACCATGGCGGTCGTGTTCGCGCTGCTCACGCTGTACGCGGTGTTCATCGACCAGGGCGCGCTGCTCGCCCCGCTGCTCGGCAAGTTGTCCTTCGACAGCAACTTCGTGCACGAGTTCGCCCACGACGCCCGGCACGTCGCCGGCGCCCCCTGCCACTGATGGCCTCCGTACTGTCGCTGCTCGGCCGGGGACTCCTGGCCGGCGGCGCCGCCGGTGTGCTCGCGGGCGGGTTCGCCCGGCTGGTCGCCGAGCCGGTCATGGACCGGGCGGTCGACATCGAGTCCGCCCGCTCGGCGGCGGCCGGCGAGGTCGGCGAGGAGGTGTTCACCCGGGGTGAGCAGCACTTCGGCCTCATGGTGGCGCTGCTCGCCGTCGGCCTGGCCCTCGGCGCCCTGTTCGGCCTCGTGTACTTCCTGGTGCACCGCTCCGACCTCGACACCGACGTGTGGGGCCGTTCGCTGCGGCTCGCCACGGCCGGCCTGGTAGGCGTCTGGCTGCTGCCGTTCCTGCGCTACCCGGCGAACCCGCCCGGGGTCGGCAACGGCGACACGGTGGACGGTCGGACCGACGCCTGGCTCGCCGCCACGGTGATGGGGCTCGTCGCCGTCGCCGGGGCGCTGTTGCTGCACTCCTGGCTGGTCAGCCGGGGCGCGGCCACCCCGGTCCGGCACCTGGTCGTCGCGGCGGTACCCGTGCTGGCGCTGGTGCTGATGTTCGTGATCCTGCCGAACAACCCGGACGCGATCGAGGTGTCGCCGAAGCTGCTGTGGGACTTCCGGGTCCTGGCGGCGGGCACGATGGTGATCCTGTGGATCGGGATGGGCGCGGTGCTCGGCCTGACCGGGCTGCGCGTTCCGGCCCGGGCCAAGGCTCCCGAGGCCGTCGCGGCCTCCTAGTACGAGCAGTGCCCGCGGGCGCGGTTCCCTGACGGGGGCCGCGCCCGTTTCAGCGGGAGTGTTCCAGCACCCGGGGCTGCGGGACGGTCCCGGCCGAGGGTGTCCCGGGGCGGAGCAGGGCGTGCACGGTGCGGGTCGCGACCGTGGCCCAGGCCGCCACCAGCAGCACGAACAACGCCACGGCCAGCACGGCGAACGCGTGGGAGCCGGTCCGGTGCGCCAGCCCCGTCGCGGCCGTCACGCAGGTCCCCACCGGGAACGTGAAGCTCCACCACGTCATCGTGAACGGCAGTCCCGCCCGGGCCGCGCGCGCCGTGAGCAGGCCGGAGAGCACGATCCAGAGCAGGGCGAAGCCGAAGACGGGTACGCCGTAGAGCAGGCCGGAGAGCTCCAGTGCGTGCGCCGTCGGGCCGGCCACGGCGGTGTGCGCGGCGTCGCCCAGCAGGTTCGCGGCGGTCACGGACTGGCCGAGCGGGCCGAGCACGATCCACAGGGTCGGGACGGCCGCGGCGGCCAGCGGTTCCCGGACCAGCCGGGCCCAGATCTGCGGCAGGATCGCGAGCGTGGCGACGAGGCTGACCCCGAACAGGGCGTAGCAGGCGAGCAGCAGGTCGAGGCGGGGTTGGCCGGCGGGCAGGTGCGGTACGAGGAGCGCGCCGGTCGACGCGGAGACCATCGGGGCGACGACGGGCAGCAGCCAGGTCGGGGAGGCCGGGGCCGGCCCGGGGCGGCTCATCATCCGGTACGGGACGGCCACGGCGCTGGCCAGGCCCAACAGGGTGCCGACGGTCCACAGTACGGCGTCGACGGCGACGGCCAGTTCGGTGCCGAGCACGTCGCGGCCGAGGAGGAGCGCGCCGGCGCCAACGGTCAGCAGGGCCATGGGGGGCGCGCCGTAGAACTGGGCGGCGGCGTGGTCGACCGGTCCGCCGACATCGGATCCGGGCCGGCCCCCGTCGGCGGTGGGGTCCGGGGAGGCCACGGCGCGGGAGTGGCCCGCGATGTTCGCCTTCGTCGTGCGGTCGCCCCGGGTGCCGGTGGCCCGGCGGCGGGATCTGAGGTGGGCGGTGGTGACGGCGGTGAGGGTGAGGGCCGCGAGGAACCAGACGGCGACGGCGGCGGGGCGCAGGGCCGGGGCCGCGTACGGCAGGGTGGCCGCCGAGGTGGCGACGATGCCGGTGCCCATCACGGACGCGAACCAGTTCGGGCCGAAGTTCCTCATGCACCCAGTCTCGGCCGCGTTTCCGCAGGTCGGTAGGTGTCCGTTGCCTACCGGGACATAGGGCTACCCTATAGCTCGGCCCCGGGCCTCGTACTCGCGCCAACGGTCGAGCATCTGCTCCGTCTCCTGGAGCATGTACGCGTAGAAGTTGCGCATCTCCGCCAACCGCTCCCCGGCGGGGCTGTCGATGCCGGCCGCCGCGATCCCCTCGTCGGCGGCCTGCCGCATCACGTCGAGCACGTTGTTCTTGCTGGTCAGCAGGGTGGCCCACGCGTCGGTCTGGAACCGGAAGTGGTCGCGGCGGCTGCCGGGCGCGGGCACCCGCTGGATCAGGCCGACGGTGATCAGGGTCTTGATCGCCCCGGACACCGCGCCGGCGCTCACGTCGAGCTGTTCGGCGATCTCCCCGGCGGTCACGGTCTCCCGCTCGGCGAACAGGACGGCGCAGAAGACCCGGGCGGCCATGCGTTGCATGCCGTTCTCGACGAAGACGAGCGCGAGCCGTTCGGCGGCGTCGTGCAGCGCGGTCACGGGGCGGCGGGTCTCGGCGTCAGCTGGCCGGCGGGTCTCGGTCATGATCCCAGCTTCCCACACGCTTCGGAAGCTTTACAAGTTTGTGAAACTTCAGTAGTGTCCGAGTTATGGAAACGGTGATCCAGCTCGACGGGCTGGCCAAGACCTACGGACGCCGGCGGGGGCTCACGGAGCTCACCCTCGACGTACAGCGTGGCGAAATATTTGGATATCTCGGGCCGAACGGCGCCGGGAAGTCCACCACCATCCGACTCCTCCTCGACCTGATCCGGCCCACCGGCGGCACCGCCCGCGTGCTGGGCCTCGATCCCCGGGCCGACGCGGTCGCCCTGCACCGCCGGCTCGGCTACCTGGCCGGCGACTTCGTGGTCGACGGCCGGCAGACCGTCCGCGAGTGCCTGGCGTTCCTCGCGGCCCTGCGCGGCGACGGCGCGGCCGCCCGGATCCCGGCGCTCGCCGACCGGCTCGACCTCGATCTCACCGCGCGGATCCACAGCCTGTCCAAGGGCAACCGGCAGAAGGTCGGGCTGGTGCAGGCGTTCATGCACGCCCCCGAGCTCCTGATCCTCGACGAGCCGACGTCCGGGCTGGACCCGCTCGTGCAGCGCACGTTCCTGGAGCTGGTCACCGAGGCCCGCAACAACGGGCAGACCGTGTTCATGTCCTCGCACATCATGAGCGAGGTGCAGGCCGTCGCGGACCGGGTCGGCATCCTGCGCGAAGGCCGGCTCGTCGCCCTCGACCGGGTGGAGAACATGCGCGAACGCGCGGTGCGCACGGTGACGCTGACGTTCGACGCGCCGGTGGCCCCGGCGGAGTTCGACCTGCCCGGGGTCACCGACCTGGTCGTGGACGGCAACGTGCTGACCTGCCGGGTCGCCGGCAGTCCGGACGCGCTGGTCAAGGCCGCCGCCCGGCACACCGTCACCGGGCTGCTCAGCGAGGAGCCCGACCTCGAGGAGCTGTTCCTCACCTACTACCAGCACGAGGGGTCCGGCCATGTCGCGTAACGTCTTCTCGAAGACCCTGTGGGACGCCCGGCGCTCCCTGCTGGGCTGGTCGGTGGGCACGACCCTGGTCGCCCTGATGTACGCGAGCTTCTTCCCCTCCATGTCCGGCGGCGCGATGGCCGACGCGTTGAAGAACCTCCCCGACGCGTTGAAGGAGGGCTTCCACCTCGACGACCTGGGCTCCGCCGCCGGGTACCTGGGGGCGAACACCTTCGGCATCGTCGTACCCCTCCTCGTGTTGTTCTACGGCGCGTCCACCGGCGCGCGGGCCGTCGCCGGGGACGAGGAGTCCGGCCAGCTCGACCTGCTGCTGGCGCACCCGTTGAGCCGCACGAGCCTGGTGCTGCAACGGTTCGGGGCGCTGGTCGCCGGGTCGACCGGGATCGCGGTGCTGGTGTTCGCGGGGCTGGTCGCGATCCGGGGCGCGGCGGAGCTGGGGTCGGTGTCCGTGACCCATCTGGCCGCGCAGTGCCTGAACCTGGCCCTGCTGGGCATCCTGTTCGGGGCGCTGGCGCTGTGCGCGGGGAGCATCGTGGGGCGGCGCGGGCTGGTGTTCGCGACCACGGCCGCCGTCGGGGTGCTCACCTACGCGGCGAACAGCTTCGGGGCGCAGCTCGGCCTCGGCTGGACCCGGAACGTGTCCCCGTTCTACTACTACCTGGGCGGGTCGCCGCTGAAGAACGGCTTCCAGTGGGCCGACGCCGGGATCCTGGCCGCCGCGTCGCTGGTCCTCGTCGGGATCGGGCTGTGGGCGTTCAACCGGCGGGACATCAACACGTGACCCCCTGACGCGTGAGCTTCAAGGACGTGGTGCCCGCCGGGTATGATGGCGGGCACCACCGTGTGGATCTCGCCTGAGGGAGGACCGATGACCATCACCACGTCACGTCACCGTTCCCTGGGCATGCGGCGAGTAGTGGGCGGGTAGCACCCGCTCCCCCAGCTCGTCCTTTTCCCGTTTCCGCGCCCCACCCGTCGCCGCGCACCGGCGGGCCCCGTGTCGTGTCCCGACCCGGCCGCCCCGGTGCCGCGCGGTGCTGGTCGCGACGCATGCCCGCGAGAGGTTCCACCATGATTCCCGAGAAGCCGTCCCTCGACGCCCTGGACGCGAAGTGGTCCGCCCGGTGGGAGGCCGCCGGCACCTACCGGTTCGACAGATCCAAGACGCGTTCCGAGGTGTACTCGATCGACACGCCGCCGCCCACCGTGAGCGGCACCCTGCACGTGGGCCACGTGTTCAGCTACACCCACACCGACATCCTCGCCCGGTACCAGCGGATGCGCGGCCGGGAGGTGTTCTACCCGATCGGCTGGGACGACAACGGCCTGCCGACGGAGCGCCGCGCGCAGAACCACTACGGGGTGCGCTGCGACCCGGCGCTGCCCTACGACCCGGCGTTCACCCCGCCCGCCGCCCCGCCGAAGCACCCGGTGGCCGTGTCCCGGCGGAACTTCATCGAGCTGTGCGAGGAGATCACGGCCGCCGACGAGCGCGCGTACGAGGAGCTGTGGCGGCGGCTGGGGCTGTCGGTGGACTGGTCGCTGACGTACACGACGATCGGGGCCCGGGCGCGGCGGGTGGCGCAGCGCGCGTTCCTGCGGGCCCTGGCGGCCGGCGAGGCGTACCAGGCGGAGGCGCCCACCGCGTGGGACACCGACTTCCGGACGGCCGTGGCGCAGGCGGAGCAGGTGGACCGGGAGGTGCCGGGGGCGTACCACACGCTGCGGTTCGGGTCCGGGATCGTGGTGGAGACGACCCGGCCGGAGCTGTTGCCGGCGTGCGTGGCGCTCGTGGCGCACCCCTCCGACGAGCGCTACCAGGACCTGTTCGGCACCCAGGTGGAGATCCCGTTGTTCGGCCGGGCGGTGACCGTGCACCCGCACCCGTTGGCCGACCCGGAGAAGGGCACCGGGATCGCGATGGTGTGCACGTTCGGCGACGCCACGGACGTGATCTGGTGGCGGGAGCTGAAGCTGGAGACCCGGGTGCTGATCGGCAGGGACGGGCGGTTCGGCGCGCCGTTCGAGGGGCTGACCGTGCGGCAGGCCCGGACCCGGGTGGTGGAGCTGCTCCGGGAGTCCGGGGACCTGCTCGGGGAGCCGCGGGCGATCACGCACCCGGTGCGGTACTACGAGAACGGCGAGCGTCCACTGGAGATCGTGAGCAGCCGGCAGTGGTTCTACCGGACGTTGGCGCACGCCGACTGGCTCGCCTCCCGGGGGCGGGAGCTGGAATGGCACCCGGCGCACATGCGGGTGCGGTACGACCACTGGGTGGCCGGGCTGAACTCCGACTGGCTGATCAGCCGGCAGCGGCACTTCGGGGTGCCGTTCCCGGTGTGGTACCCGCTCGGGGCCGACGGGCGGCCCGACCACTCCCGGCCCATGGTGCCGTCCGAGGCGGAGCTGCCCGTGGACCCGGCGACGGACTGCCCGCCCGGGTTCACCGAGGCCGACCGGGGGGTGCGGTTCGTGGCCGACCCGGACGTGATGGACACGTGGGCCACGTCGTCGCTGACCCCGCGGATCGCGTGCGGCTGGGTGGACGACGAGGACCTGTACGCGCGGACGTACCCGATGGACCTGCGCGCCCAGGCGCACGAGATCATCCGGACCTGGCTGTTCACGTCCGTGCTGCGTGACCCGGAGCGGCTGCCGTGGAAGCACGCGGCCATCTCCGGCTGGATCCTCGACCCCGACCGCAAGAAGATGGGCAAGTCCGTGGGCAACGCGCTCGGGCCGCTCGGGCTGCTGGACGAGTACGGGCCGGACGGGGCGCGGTACTGGGCGGCGCAGGGGCGGCTCGGGGTGGACACGTTGTTCGACCCGGCGCAGATGAAGGTGGGGCGGCGGCTGGCGACGAAGCTGCTGAACGTGGGGCGGTTCGTGTTGTCGCTGCCCTGGGCCGGGTCGTCGGACGGTGACCTGCCGGGGGCGACGGCGACGTTGGACCGGGCGTTGCTGGCGCGGCTGCGGGACACGGTGGCCGAGTGCACGGCCGCGTTGGAGTCCTATGAGCACACCCGGGCCCTGAACGCGGCGGAGGCGTTCCTGTGGACGTTCTGCGACGACTACCTGGAGCTGGTGAAGGAGCGGGCGTACTCGGGGGACGCGTCGGCGGTGGGGACGTTGCGGGCCGGGTTGGACGGGGTGTTGCGGCTGTTGGCGCCGTTTCTGCCGTTCGCCACGGAGGAGGTGTGGTCGTGGTGGCGGGAGGGGTCGGTGCATCGGGCGGCTTGGCCCGGGGGGCTGTGGGGGGCCGTGGAGGCCGGGGCCGGGGAGGCCGGGGCCGGAGGCTCCGGCGGGGGTCGTGCGCCGGCCGGGGGCTCCGAGGGGGACGCCGGGCTCGTGGTGGCGGCGGAGCTGATCGCGGCGGTGCGCAAGGCGAAGTCGACGGCGCGGGTGTCGATGCGGGCGCCGGTGGCGGAGCTCGTGCTGACCGGGATGGAGCTGGCGGAGGACCTGGTGGCGGACGTGGTGGCCGCCGGGAAGGTGGAGAGGGTGACGTTCCGGTCGGGGGCTCCGGCGGTGGAGGTGCGGTTGTAGGCGGGGGCGGCGCGCGGGAGGTCGGTGGCCCGAGGTGTGGGTGACGGCCTCCCGACGGCGCGGTGCGGGTGCATGCCGGGGTGGGCGGGGGTGCGGAGCGCCCCCGCCGGGGGCTCCGGGCGGGCATGCCCGGTGGGGCGGGGTGGGTGCGGAGCGCCCGCCGGGGGTGGCGGTGGCAGGGGTGGCTGATGCCTGCCGGGGGCTCCGGCACCCGTAACCGGCTAGGGGTTTCGGATCTTCCGCCAGACGCGGATCAGGTCGGCGGTGTCCCGGGCGTCCAGTTTGTCGGTGAAGTAGGGGGCGACGGCGGCGCGGCGGGTGGCGTCGGCGGCGGCGTAGAGGGCGCGGCCGGCGTCGGTGAGGACGACGGTGACGGCGCGGGCGTCGGTGGGGCTGGGCTGGCGGTCGATGAGGCCCCGGGCGGCGAGCTCGTCGAGGACCCGGGACAGCCGGCTGCGGGACAGCATGGCGGCCTCCCCCAGGTGGGTGGGGCTGACGGGGCCGTTCTGCTGGTCGAGCCAGAACAGCGCCTCGAACCAGGACAGGGGCATCGCGTGCGTGGTGGTGAGCGCCTTGTCCACGAGGCAGGTCAGGGCGTTGCCGGCCCAGATCAGCCCGTAGAAGGCCCGGTCTTCCTCCGTATCGAACATCACCCCAGCCTAGATGTATGTGCGTGCGCACGCAACTGTGCTACTGTCGGTCACATGCTGAGTCGTGAGATCCACCTTGTGTCCCGTCCGGTCGGCGAGCCGAAGCCCTCGGACTTCGCCCTGGTCACCGCCGAGGTGCCGGAGCCGGGCCCCGGCCAGGTCGTGGTCCGCAACACGTTCATGTCCGTCGACCCGTACATGCGGGGCCGGATGAACGACGTGAAGTCCTACGTCCCGCCGTTCGCGCTGGACGCGGTCATGGACGGCGGCGCGGTCGGCGAGGTCGTCGCGTCCGACTCCCCCGACGTGCCGGTCGGCGCGACGGTGCTGCACGGCCTCGGGTGGCGGGAGTTCGCGCTGGTGGACGCCGCCCGCGTCCGTGTCGTCGACGCCACCCTGGCCCCCGCCTCGGCCTACCTCGGGGTGCTGGGCATGCCGGGCCTCACCGCGTACGCGGGCCTGCTCGCCGTGGCCGGGTTCCAGGCCGGCGAGACGGTGTTCGTGTCCGGCGCGGCCGGCGCGGTCGGCAGCCTGGTCGGCCAGTTCGCCCGGCTGCTCGGCGCGGGCCGGGTCATCGGTTCGGCCGGCGGCCCCGACAAGGCCACCCGCCTGGTCAAGGACTTCGGCTTCGACGCCGCCATCGACTACCGGGCCGGTGACCTGCGCGGACAGCTGGCCGAGGCCGCCCCGGACGGCATCGACGTGTACTTCGACAACGTCGGCGGCGACCACCTCGAGGCCGCGATCGGCGCGCTGAACGTGCACGGCCGGGCGGCGCTGTGCGGGGCGATCAGCCAGTACAACGCCACGGAGCCGGTGCCCGGGCCGCGCAACCTGGCCCTCGCGATCGGCAAGCGGCTGACCCTGCGCGGCATGCTGGTCGGCGACCACAACGACCTCGCCCCGCAGTTCGTCCAGCAGGTCGCGGGGTGGCTCGCGAGCGGCGAGGTGAAGGCCGAGGAGACCGTCGTGGACGGGATCGGCAACGCCGTCGACGCGTTCCTCGGGATGATGAAGGGCGCCAACACCGGCAAGATGTTGGTCCGACTGTAGACAGCGCGGTGAGGCCGGCCCGGGAGT
>NZ_JAQZSH010000030.1:0-107098 GCF_053902585.1 Longispora urticae | reverse complement strand
TCATCGACGGCGCACCCTACCGCGGCGCCCACGCCGCCGCCGGCGAACTCGGCTTCCTCGACCTCGGCCTCCCCCCCAACGACCCCACCGGCCGACCCGCCACCAACGAAGGCACCGGCCCCTTCGAACGCCTCGTCGGAGCCGCCGCCATCCACGAACTCGCCACCGCCATGACCGCCGGCGGACGCGACCGGGACCTGCACGCCCAACTCACCGCCCCCGGCGACCGCGACATCACCCCCCTGTTCACCGCCGCCGCCACGGGAAACCCCACCGCCGTCGCCGTCGTCGACCGCGTCGCCGCACGCTTCGCCCAAGGCCTCAGCGCCCTCATTCTCCTGATGGACCCCGAGCTGGTCGTGATCGGCGGCGGCCTATCCCGCGCCGGCGACACCCTCCTCCAACCCCTCCGCCGGCACCTTGCCGGCCGCACACTATCGGCGACCGCCCTGCACGCGTCCACTCTCGGCGAGGATGCCGTCGCGCTCGGCGCAGCCCGCCACGCCCTCGATGTCACAGCCGACCGCCTCACAGCAAGTTAGCTTCCCAGAGTCCCTGTCCAGGTGCAGAGTTTGACAAATCTGATTCCACAGAATGGCCGAGATGCTCTCACTTCGTCCATGCCACTGTGGACTCACGCACGTGGCCGCAGACTGCCGCACGGACTGCGGCCTGCTGTTCTACCCTGCCCTGCAGCCCGGGTGCGGACCACCCAAGTCCGATGCCTAGCCGGCGAGCCCGGACGCACCCTCGCCGCGCGGCTGAACCTTCTGCTCACCACGAAACACCCGTACCGGCGCAAGCCGCTGACCACCCGGGAACTCGCGCGGAAAGTCACAGAAGCCGGATACCCGGTGTCGCACACCTACGTCGCGCGCCTCCTCAACTGCCAGACCGACGACCCGAGCATGCGGTGCGTGCAAGCGCTCGCGAAGGTCTTCGACGTCCGGCCGGGTACCTCGTCGACGAACCGACCGCTACCCAGCCCGGCAGGGACCGGGAAGTGCTGGCCGCGATGCGGGAAGGCGGTGCGCGGGCCATCGCGCTCGGGGTGTGGGGGCTGTCCCGCGCGAGCCAGGAGATGATCCTCAAGCTCGTCCGCCACCTAGGCGCGCTGGAACCGGCTGCTCAACCAGGGGCAACTCCATGCCGCGGCCCCGACTGCGGCCCGGCCCGGTCGTACTCTTGAGCAACTGGAGTATGTGCGGGTGGAGATCCGGCCCGAGCTGTGACGTGTATTCCCGGTTGTGCTGTGGCGTCGTGGGTGAGGAGTGGGATGAGTCAGAGTTCGTCCGGACAGGATCTGTGGGCAGCGGTCGTCGCCGCGGATGCCGAGCTGACGCGGTGCCGAGCTGACTTCTACCGTCATGCCGCATCGAGAGCCGACATACTCGCGGTCGCGTTGACTGGGCCGACGGGCGAACGAGCTTCGGCGATGCACTTTTTGCGGTCGTTTCCTGAAGACGTGCCGGCCTTGTTGGAGATTCTGGTCGAGAATGTGCTGTCGCACCGGTGGGGGCCATACGCCCGGGACGCCATCGTTGCGAGTGGTAGGCGCCCAGCCCTGTTCGCTGAACTGCGCACGCTCACAGACGGGATTCTGCCCCGTGCCGATGCTGACGATTTTCTTCGAATTTCGGATTTGTTGACCGCTTTGAGGGACTGGTCGGGTGTCGCTCACCTCGCGCGACGGGCGGCGGCGACCGGCGATCCTGAGATCAGAGAGATCGGCGCAGATCTGGAACAGGCATATGGGTCACTTTTCCCTCCACTTGACGGGGCGGACGGGACGCTCTTCACCCCCTAGGGGTGGGTTGGCCGCAGCTCCAACCAAGGTGACGTACGGGCTGCTGGTAGCGGCCTGCCGACTGTTCAGGACCCGGCACATGGAACCCGGGCATCCATGAGCTCGCCCCTCTACGCCGGCTGGATGAACAGCGGCCGGGTCGGGGTCGGCATGCAGGTGCCGCCCCCAGCCGAGGGAGGACCAGAATCCGTCGGCGGCCGGCAGCACTCCGACGCCGACCGGAATGCTGCTCGTTTGGGGCTCCAACGTACGCGCTACCGCGCTGTGAAGAGTTGGGAGGTTCAACCTCCGGATGGAAACACAACGAGTGGGCCAGTTTCGGAACTGGCCCATTCGTTTGGCCGCCGCCGTGAGCGCTCGATTGATCTGCGCCATCGCGGCCAAGAGCCAAGAGCTCGTTGCCGGCTTCTCCATTGTCCTATGGCTGCTCCCGTTCGGGACAACTTCGGCCGGGGCCGCGTGCCAGCGCGGTAGGACCGGACAGCCGCGCGTCCACTCCAGGTACGGTCGCACTGTGAGGAGCTTCCCGGTTGACGACGTCACCTGCGCCCCCGACCTGTTGCCGACCCGGCCGCTCGGTGAGCTGTTCACCGAGTCGCTCGTGGTCGGCGGGGACACCGCGCTGCCGGTGCTGGAGCCGGACGGGGTGCACCCGCTGCTCAGCGCCGTGAGTCGGGCCTTCGCCGAGCACCGCCCACTGGTGCTGTCCCCGGACGCGGTCTGGCTGACCATCGCCCAGGGTCTCGCCCAGCATGTCCGGCTGCACGCCGAGGATCTGCGCGGCCAACTCGTCACGCATCGGGGCGCCAAGCGGCTCACGGTGCCGGTCCTCCGGGTCCCGACGGATGCGCCCGGCTGGGCGGCGGCGGTGGAACAGCTCGGCGAGCTGCTGGCGGCCGAGGTCGGCGAGCTGTTCGAGTGTGACTTCTCCACCAGTACCGACGTCGACCTGGTCGCGGGGCGGGTGGTGATGATGGACGTGTACTCGCCGTACTTCGCCTATGTCCTGATGTGCGTCTGCGGCATCCCGTCGATCACGCTGACCGGCACGGTCGAGGACTGGCGTCGGATCCGGCAGCGGGTCGACGCGCTCGACCGGTTCGGGCTTTCTACCTGGCAGGACTCGCTCGCCCCGATCCTCGACCAGTTCGTCCGGGCGGCCGGCGGCGGCGTGGACACCGGGTTCTGGCAGCGGATCTACAACCCCGTCGACGCCTACGGTGGCGACCGGATCACGGGCTGGGCGGCACGGTTCTACCCGTACCTGCTCAGCGGCGGCAGCGTCGAGCACCCCAACCCGTTGCTGGACCTGCCGCTCGACCAGCCCCGCGACCTCACCGTCGCCGGGCAAAGCTACGCCGGGCCCGGAATCGGCAGCACCGCGGTGCCCGCGACATTGTCCCGGGCGACCGTCACGATCCAGGATTCGACCACCGGAGTCACGCACGTGGTGGCCCTGCACGCCGGGCTGGTCGGCGTCGCGCAGGACGCCGATGGCGGGCTGCGACCGGTCGCCGGCTGGCACCTGACGCATGCGCCGCTCGACATCGACCAGGTCGTCGACACGATCCTGGCCGGGCACGGGGCCGAACCACCCGGGGAGGGCGGGCTGTCCCCGTTCGGGGCCTCCGCCGAGACGGTCGGACTCTACCGACGCCTCGGCTCCGCCACCCTGGCCAGCGGCTGGCGGGTCCTGCCGACGGTCGAGCACACCGAGCTCCGCGGTGGCGACCATCTCCTTCACGCCATGGTCGCACTGCCCGACGGCCGCAGCATCGCGTCCACCCACGACTACCGGAGCGACACCACGCACTGGGCGCTGTGCCGCGCCGGGGCCATCGAGGACCCGGACTTTCCCCGCGAACGCGCGCTCGCTGACGACCCCGCCGACGTGCCGCTGCTCGGTACCTCACTCGCGCTGATCCTGCGGGCCGGGTTCGAGCCCGAGCCCGACCTGACCCGCCTTGAGACCGGTCGGCTCATCGACCTGGACAACTGACCGGCGACCGGACTCGTTCCGGTGAGCAGCTGCCGACCACGACAGCACATCCGCGACGCCTCCCGACACTGGCTGTTGTCCGCCAATGGGCACCCTGAACCTGACCGACTGGGCACGGGTCGCAGCCTACGGCGAGCAGACCACCGTCGTCGCCAGCTACCGGCACGGCCGTACCGGGGACCACAACCTCCGGATCAGGATCTGGCACCAAGACCTCGGCGTCGATCCGGCCCGTACCCTGACCGCAGTCACCCTGCCGACCTCGTCCAGGATGCGGCTCGTGGCGCTGACCCTGACGGCGTGAGATCCCAGGTCACCTGGGTCACCGCCATCGGCAGCAGCGCGGAGCTGCGCCACCGGGTGGTCGGCGGCTTTGGCGATGCACCCGGGCGTGCTCTACATCGGCCCTCCGGCCGACCTCGACCCGTACATGACCGTCATCGCCGTCGACCTCGACGTGCTCCTGCAGCTGTACGCTCGTCGTAGAAGTGGAACTGCGGGAACGTCAGGACGCTGGCCCGTGTCAGGTGCGCGCGGTGCGCCGGTTCGCCGTGCACACCGCGCGCACGCTCGTTCGCGCGGCCGGCTCAGGCGGCCGGTGTGGCGTTCCACCGGTCGGCGCGGGTGGGAGAGCGCAGCGCGTTGGTGCCGCAGTGCACCTCGCCTTCGAGCTTGTGCAGGTAGTCCCAGTCCTTGCCCCACCGCACGATCACCGGCGAGCTCTTGAGGGCGTCGAGGGTGGCCTTCTTGAACAGGTCCACGCCGCCGACGGCCGGCCCGTGCGGGTCCGGGGCGGCGAGGACGCCCGGGGTCAGGGACAGGCCGTTGGGGATACTGGCGGTGTGCGCGATGAGCACGGCGGGCGGGGCGGAGCCGCTGCGCATCCGGGCGGCGAGGCGGTCGACGTCGGGTTGGGTCATCCGGCGGGAGTCGACCTGTTCCTTGACCTCTGCTCCGCTCATGGCGTTGGCGTCGAGCTGCTGGAACAGGACGGGTACCCGGACCAGTTCGTCGGCGCGCACTCCGGTCTCGCGGGTGAGGACGTCGACCTGGGCGTCGATGTGCCGGGCGGCGGCCTCGTTGGCTTCGGTGAATTTCCGGTCGGCGAGCGCGTTGTCGATCGTCGGCTTGGTCGTCTCGCTGGTGCCCTGGAACAGTCGGGCCGAGCCGTGTCCGGCGTCGCCTGCCGCGCGTAGCTGGCGCACGGCGAGGCGCGGGTCGGCGACCATCATGGTCCAGCCGCGCGGGGTGTTGGCGGGGATGACATGGGTGGTCTCGTCGGTGTGCCCGACGAGCAGCCAGGACGTGTCGAGGACGACGGGCGCCTGGTCGTACTGGGCGTCGAGCAGTCGGGTGAAGCTGGGGTCGGGCTGGCGGGCCCCGTTGCACCGTACAGCGGCAACGCAGCCTCGACAACGACGCGTTCTACGTCAAAATGGTCCCGTAACCGACACAGTCCAGAGGTGGGCGGAACGCCACAGCGTTTCGCCCACCCAGGTAGGCAGGAGAACGAGTGGGGCTCATCACCAGCCAACATGTCGAGGTGCACCCCTTCTACCAGCACTTCAGCGTGCACGATCCGGTCTACGACGACACCATCGACAGCGCTGAGGCGACACGGAAATCGGTCAGCGAGATCGCTGCGGGCAACGGAGAACTGGCGTTCATCCGCTGCGTCCAAGAACGCGTTCGGGTCAGCGTGCGCGTCGACCTCTACGATGAGGAACCTCCCACCGACTCAGCGTCATCCCACGGATGGGAACTCGCCGCCGTCCTGACGCTTCGCTGCGCGACTTCAGAGATCTGCGTCGACCAGGTCATGACCGGGGCGGTCCTGACCCTCAGACTCCCCGCACCAGGCCCTCATGTCCTGATCGTCCGTCACAGGGGCCGCACCGAGATTCTCGAGCAGCTATCCGCGGTCGAGACGCACACCGAAGGCCAGTCCATCGACGAACAGATCGAAGCCCGCGAACACCTCGCCGGGGTGGAGGCCTACCTGCTAGAAGTGTGGCCGGGGCCCAATCCCTCAAACCGGTCGGCGTAAACGGCGCCCAGTCAACCAGACCTGACACCCCGCGTAAGCCGAGGCGACCAACGGCGCCCACAGGTTCCCCCATGGCGGCGCCTCGAGCAGCACAGCCCGCAAACTCGCCGCCCGGTCGTCGTCACCCATGAGATCGGTATCGCCGAACAGGTCCAGGGTCCCGCCGCCGGCCGCTGGCAACATCGACCACAGGGACAGGCCCACCAGCGCGACGGTGCCCACCGCGGCCATCAACCACAGGCCCGCCACGACGTAGGCACCGAACCGGGCGCGGCACCCGACATCCTTCCCGGCGACAGCATGTCCACCAGACCCGGTCGAGGACTCCCGCCCGCGTCGCCCGGGCCGAAGGCGGGCCTTTCGAGCCCGGCGACCGCGAAGGTGGCCCAGACCCACAACCCGACTCCGCATGACAACGCCTCCGCAGCCACAACACCCAGTGTCGCGGGTCGGTCGCCGAGGTCCATGAGCGCGTAATAGGTCTCGCTCCGAAACCGCGCTCCCTCGATCCGCGCCCCCGCCCGACTCATCAGGGCGAATGCCCACCAGGCCGCCGCAGCCCCGATCACCGCGCACGTCACCGACCCACGCGCCAGCCACGGGGAGATCGCACCAGAACGCAAGAATGGCATGACATAGACCATATGGCACCAAGTGTGGAAGGCGCACTCCCCGGAGCCGCGTACAGACTTCACAGATGACCCACCGGCGCGGGGAGGCGGTCCCAGGCAGGGCCTGCCCAGCTGCCGCCTTGTCCACTTCGACGGCCGACGCACTTCGGCAGCAGTCGTTTCCATGCAGGGGTCGACCGAAACGACGCGGGACAACTACCTCTTGCGGGGAGGGAGGGACATCTACTCTGCGCTCAACACCTGCCCCGCCGCCCGGCACAAGCGGCTATGTCTCCGAATCTCACCGAACGGGGTGAACGTCCAGCTCGAGAGCGTCATTTGAGCGGGGGGTCGAGGCATTCGTGCTCGCGAACATGCTGACCACTGCCCCGGCAGCACAGCGTCCCGGCCCGAGAAGGTTCGAGCACGATCACAGGCAGATGATGCTCGAGATTCCGGACGGGCCTGAAGCGGCGACGCCCCGTTCGTGGGGAACGGGGCGAAGGGCCATGAGGTTGTGGCAACATGTCCGCGGCCGAGCCTAGATCATCACCAACGGCTGGCGGAGGGCCGTTACTCGGCCGCGTCACCCGCCGCGCGGCGCAGGTACCGGCGCAGCGCTCGCGGCAACCAGTAGGTTCGGGCGTCCGGATCGGCGAGTTCAACGGAGCCGAGGAGATGCCCGGCCACCGGCAGGTTCAGCATGACCTCCTCCGGCATCAGGCCATCACGGTAGGCGAGGAACGTGTCCTGGTCCCGGGCGGACAGCTCGCCGAACCAGCCGTCGAACTCCTCGTCGTCCGAGCCCATCGGGCGCGAGCCGGTCGGCCGGCGAGCGCTCGGGCTTCGTGAGCGTGATGTCCCCGTCGGCGTCGACGACGGCCACGCCGACCCGTCGCGACGACGGGTTCGGCACGCCGCCGCGACTGCTCGCCGGCCACACTGGACCGGGCCGAGCCGCCGTGATGGCCCGGACTGAAATTGCGTGCCACGAAATCATTCGCGGCACGCAATTTTCTGATGTACGGTCGCGGCATGGAAGCCGATCAACCCGTCGGGCTGCGCGAGACCAAGAAGGCGGCCACTCGCCGGGCGCTCAGCCTGGCGGCACTCCAGTTGGCCAAGGAGCACGGTCTGGACAACGTCCGGGTCGAGGCGATCGCGGCTGCCGCCGGGGTGTCGCCGCGGACCTACAACAACTATTTCTCCAGCCGGGAGGAGGCGATCTGTGCCCTCGGCATCGATCGGGCCGAGCGGCTGGGTGCCCACCTCCGCGATCGGCCGGCGGTCGAGTCGCTGGCGGTGGCGATCCGCCGGGCGTTGGCCGAGTTCCACGCCGGCGCCGAACCGGACCGGGAGATGATCATGTTGATCATGAGTACCCCGACGCTGGCCCGGGAGTTCATGAAGGCCAGCGCCGTCGGTGAGAAGACGTTCGCCGACGCGATCGCCGAACGGATCGGGCAGCCGCCCGGCCGGCTCGACGTGACGGTGCTCGCCGGGGCCGTGTACGCGGCGAGCAGGGTGGCCACCAAACACTGGCTGCGTCCGGGGCGGACCAGGCCGTTCATCGAGAACCTCGACGAAGCCCTCCGGCTGCTCGCGCCCGTGGCCGACGCCGTGGAGGCCGCCAGCCGGGAAACCATGACAGACGCAAGGGAGAACCCGTGCTGATCAGACTCCTCCGGGCCCATCTGAGCCCGTACCGCGGGCAGCTCTCCCTGGTGGTGCTGTTCCAGTTCGTCCAGACCATGGCGAGCCTGTACCTGCCGACCCTCAACGCCGACATCATCGACCACGGCGTGGTCGCCGGCGACGTCGGCTACATCGTCCGGACCGGCGGGGTGATGCTCGCCATCACGGCCGTGCAGATCCTGTTCACCTGCGGGGCCGTCTACTTCGGAGCCCGGACCGCGATGGCTGTTGGCAGGGACATCCGGGGCGCCGTGTTCGACCGGGTGCAGTCGTTCTCGGCCCGCGAGGTCGGCCAGTTCGGCACCGCGTCGCTGATCACCCGGACCACCAACGACGTGCAGCAGGTCCAGATGCTGGCGTTGATGACGTTCACCATGATGGTGTCCGCGCCGATCATGGGCGTGGGCGGGATCGTGCTGGCGCTCAACCTCGACGTGCCACTGTCCGGCGTCCTCCTGTTGATCGTGCCGGTGCTGGGCGCGATCATGGCGCTGATCATCCAGCGGATGCGGCCCCAGTTCCGGCTCATGCAGGACCGGATCGACCAGATCAACCGGGTACTACGCGAGCAGATCACCGGCGTCCGCGTCGTCCGGGCCTTCGTCCGCGACACCCGCGAGCAGGAACGGTTCACCGCGGCCAACACCGAACTGCTGGACGTGTCGCTCGCGGTGGGCCGGCTGATGGCCTTCATGTTCCCGGCCGTGATGCTCGTCGGCAACATCGCCAGCGTCGCGGTGCTCTGGTACGGCGGTCTCCGGATCGACAGCCACGCGATGCAGGTGGGGGCGTTGACCGCGTTCCTGTCGTACCTGATGCAGATTTTGATGTCGGTCATGATGGCGACCTTCATGTTCATGATGGTGCCGCGGGCCGAGGTGTCGGCGGAACGGATCTCCGAGGTGCTCGACACCGACTCCAGCGTGGTGCCGCCGGCCGACCCGGTGACCTCCACCGGGCTCAGCGGTCGGCTGGAGTTGCGCGACGTCGAGTTCCGCTACCCAGGCGCGGAGGAACCGGTGATCAGCGGGGTCGGCTTCGTCGCCGGGCCGGGCCAGATCACCGCCGTGATCGGCAGCACCGGTGCGGGCAAGACCACCCTACTCAACCTGGTACCGCGGTTGATGGATGTCACCGCCGGCGAGGTGCTCGTCGACGGTGTGGACGTGCGCCGGCTCGACCCCGCGCTGCTGTCGCGCACCGTCGGGTTCGTCCCGCAGAAGCCGTACCTGTTCTCCGGCACGGTCGCCTCGAACCTGCGCTACGGCCGGCCGGACGCCACCGACGAGGAACTGTGGCGGGCCCTGGAGATCGCGCAGGCCAAGACGTTCGTCGAGGAGATGCCGGACGGGCTCGACTCGGCGATCGCCCAAGGCGGCACCGACGTGTCCGGCGGGCAGCGGCAGCGGCTCGCCATCGCCCGGGCCCTGGTGGCCCGCCCCGAGATCTACCTGTTCGACGACTCGTTCTCCGCACTGGACTACGCGACCGACGCCGCGCTCCGGCGGGCGCTCGCGGCGGAGACGGCCGACGCCACCGTGGTGATCGTCGCCCAGCGGGTGGCGACCATCCGCAACGCCGACCGGATCATCGTGCTGGACGAGGGCCGGGTGGTCGGCGAGGGCAACCATCACGACCTGCTGGCCGGCAACGACACCTACCGGGAGATCGTGCTCTCCCAACTCACCGAGGCGGAGGCGGCATGACCAGCGTGCAGGGGGAGCGGGCCACCCCGCAGCGCGGCCCGGGACCGGCCGGCGGGGCGATGTTCGGCCGGGGCCCGGCGGCGTTCATGGGCGGCCGGTCCACCGAGAAGTCCCTGGACTTCAAGGGTTCCGGCAAACGGCTGCTGCGGATGCTGAAGCCCCGCAGGCTGCTGGTCGGCGCGATCCTGCTCCTGGGAACGGTCAGCGTCGCGCTGTCCGTCGCCGGGCCCAGGATTCTCGGCCGCGCCACCGACCTGATCTTCACTGGGGTGACCAACGCCGGCCTGCCGGAGGGGCAGTCCAAGGCGGAGGTGATCGCCCGGCTCCGGGCCGACGGCAACGACACCCTCGCGGACATGTTCAGCGCGATGGACATCGTGCCCGGTGCCCGGATCGACTTCCCCCAGGTCGGCCGGGTGCTGCTCCTGGCCCTCGGCCTGTACGCGGCGGCGTCGGTGTTCGCCCTCGCGCAGGGCCGGATGACCACCACCGTGGTCCAGCGGACGATCTTCGACCTCCGCCAACAGGTCGAGGCCAAGTTCGCCCGGCTGCCGCTGCGCTACTTCGACCAGCAGCCGCGCGGCGAGGTGCTCAGCCGGGTCACCAACGACATCGACAACCTGGCCCAGTCGCTGCAGCAGACCCTGAGTCAGATCGTCACCTCCCTGCTGACCATCATCGGGGTACTGGCCATGATGATCTCGATCTCGCCGCTCCTCGCGGTGATCGCTCTGGTCACGGTGCCGGTGTCCGTCCTGGTCACGGCGCGGATCGGGAAGCGGGCCCAGCCGCAGTTCATCCAACAGTGGTCGACGACCGGCAGGCTCAACGGCCACATCGAGGAGATGTACACCGGACACTCGCTGGTCACCGTCTTCGGCCGGCAGCAGGAGTCCGCCGAGCGGTTCCGTGAGCACAACGAGGGGCTGTACACGGCCAGCTTCAAGGCCCAGTTCATCTCCGGGCTGATCCAGCCGGCCATGATGTTCATCGGCAACATCAACTACGTCCTCGTCGCCGTCGTCGGCGGCCTGCGGGTCGCCTCCGGGTCCCTGTCGCTGGGCGAGGTGCAGGCGTTCATCCAGTACTCGCGGCAGTTCTCCCAGCCCCTGATGCAGGTGGCCAGCATGGCGAACCTGCTCCAGTCCGGGGTGGCCTCGGCCGAGCGGGTGTTCGCGCTGCTCGACGCCGAGGAGCAGGAACCCGACCCGGTGCGGCCGGCCGTCGTGGGTGCCGTCCGGGGACAGGTCGCGTTCGAGAACGTGTCCTTCCGGTACACGCCGGACCGGCCGCTGATCGAGGACCTGTCCCTGGAGGTCAAGCCCGGGCAGACCGTCGCCATCGTCGGGCCGACCGGGGCCGGGAAGACCACCCTCGTCAACCTGCTGCTGCGGTTCTACGAGCTCGACGCCGGCCGGATCACCCTCGACGGCGTCGACATCGCGCGGATGACGCGCGAGGACCTGCGGGCCAGGACCGGCATGGTGCTCCAGGACGCCTGGCTGTTCGGCGGGACGATCGCGGAGAACATCGCCTACGGCGCGCCCGGCCCGGTCACCGACGAGCAGATCCACGCGGCGGCCCGGGCTACCCACGTGGACAGGTTCGCCCGGACCCTGCCGGACGGCTATGACACGATGCTCGACGAGGAGGGCGCCGGGGTCAGCACCGGAGAGAAGCAGCTGATCACCATCGCCCGGGCGTTCCTCGCCGAGCCGGCCATCCTGATCCTCGACGAGGCGACCAGCTCGGTGGACACCCGCACGGAGGTGCTGATCCAGCGCGCGATGAACGAACTGCGCAAGGGCCGGACCAGCTTCGTGATCGCCCACCGGCTGTCCACGATCCGCGACGCAGACGTGATCCTCGTGATGGAGCACGGCTCGATCGTCGAGCAGGGCACGCACGAGGGGCTGCTCGCGGCGGACGGGGCGTATGCCCGGCTGTACGCGGCGCAGTTCGCCCGGGCGGTGGAGCTGGACTGAGGTACGGCCGCGACTCGTGGACCGGGTTGGACCACGGTGTCTGGCCGCCCCAGAAGAGGTCTTCGAGCCGAAAACCAACCTTGCCAACTGGGGGGCCGACGTATTGTGGCACTGGGTACGTGGATTGGCCCTCCGCGCAACACGACGCCCTCACCGGTGAAGCTGACCCAGACGTTTACCTACACGGTCACGTACCAGGTCAGCGGGGGCATCTCGGCGGGCGCGAAGGACGTTCTCTCCGCCTCGCTCGGCGCCCAGCTCAACACCTCACTCACCCGGAGCAGCGGGATCGACGTGACGCTCGGTCCGGGACAGAGCTGGGGCTGGTCGTCGAGTGCCAGACCGTCACCTACGCGATCTACACGACAAGCGTCTTCGGCGGCGTGACCACGGAGTACGCCCAGGTGTTCCAACCGACCGGCGTCGTCAGCGCACGCGCCTGCTGATGCCCGCGGTGGTGCGGCGGGTACGCCCGTCGCACCACCGCCCGGGGCTGATCAGCACCGCTGTCCGGCCGGGCGGTCCGGCCAGGGGCGGACCAGGTACTGGTCGCTGACGAAACCCTGCTGCTTGCTGTCCTTCCGCCGCACGTGCCACCAGACGTATGACGTCCAACCCGACGAGTTCGTCACGCCCTGGCCGAACGTCCAGCAGTGCATGTACAGCTCCGTGCCGTTGTTCCAGGTGCCGTTCGAGTTGCAGATGGTGTCCGGGCCGGTGCGGAAGTTCACCGTGTTCCCGACGATCTTCGAGGTCAGGGCGCTGGGGTTCGACCATGCGGTCGAGCAGTCGATGGCCGCGCCGGGGGTCGCCGCCACGGCAGGGGTCGCGGCGACGGCCACCGTGCCGACACCGACAGCCGCCGCGATGACGGTGGAGAGCAGTCGCCTGTGCATCCGGTACCTCCCGCTGGGGATCTGGATCTTGAGGTCTCGACTGTAGACACAGGCGGTGGGGTTGCCATCCGCCCCTGGTTGACACCGGGGGTAAACCTTGGCGGTAGCCACGGCCGGCCACACGTCTTCCACGCCCAGTGCGCGTTCGAAGAGCGCCGGCGCGTCGTCCCGTGGGTCGTCCACGCAGTCCTTGCCGAATGCCCTCTCGAAGTAGCCATCGCCTTGAGCTCGCTGAAGAGCGCGTCCCCCACGACACCGTCGTCGGCTGGCACCGTAGAACCGCCGGGGTCACAGCCGCAAGCCCGGACGAGCAACCTTCCGAGACTGACGACAGCAAGGCCGCCCGCCGCGAACTCGACCCGGCCAGCGCCGACACGACCGCGCCCCACCGGGCCCAGACCGCAAACGCCCCAAGGCCGACACCCAGCAGCACGGGCACGACAACCGGGCCAATGAGCACCAGGCCCGGCCCGAGCAGCGTGAGGGCCCAGTCATCAGGCCCGACCAGGACGGTGGCGAGTTCGGCGCGGCCGAAGCACGTGCCGCGCTGGGACACGTTCATGACGAACGGGCTATGCCCCCGCTCTGGCCAACGCAGCTGGGTTCCCTCCATGTGCCGGGCTCAGCCAGAAGTCCGGCGCAAGCGGGCGCGCCGCCCGTTGCTACCGGATCAACTGTGGAAACACGAGGAGACCCGGGCGACGCCCGGGTCTCCTCGCAACTAGCCAACTATAAGAACAGCGACCTTATTCGGATTCAAGATCACTCATGGGGGTGTGCCTCGGCTCGGTCCTAGTCCACCACCGTGCCCGGAACATCCGGTGGTTCGTCTGTCAGGCGACTCGCCGAGCGCCGTTCGTCGCGCAGGCGCAGCCAGACGGTGACGACGATGCCGGTGGCGATGGCGAGGCCGCTCATGTAGGCGACCAGGGGCGGGTAGTTCCGCACGACGCCAACGGTGCCGAAGGAAATCGCTGCGAACAGCAGCACCCCGGCGACCGCACACGCCACCCACTCGCCCGTGGACCAGCCAGATCGGTCGGCACTGGGTTCGGGGACATCCGGGGGAGAGGGTGTTTCATCCATGCCTCGACGGTGCCAGGCGGCTACAGTGTCCCGCTATGCAATCGCGTCCGACGAAATCGCCGCAGAAACCGGACAGGGCCTGGACTGCAGTTTCGGTCGAGCCCGGGCTTCATGAGGGTGAAGAAATCTGGCACGAGGACAGGCTCGTGCTACTGGCGGGCGGACTCTACCCACCTCGCTTCCGGCTCGCGCTGACGTGCCAGACCACCGGAGTCAAGGTCTGCGTACCGCTACGGATCGAGTCCGGAAGTATCCAGGTCGGGGAGGCCCTGGCGGTCACGGGTGTGTCGTCGGTCATCGATCACGCTCAGGCGATCCAGGCCATCGCGAGGGGTCCGCTCGCTACCGCGGTGGCGATGATCGCTGGCACCCCGGGACTCCTCAAGATCGAACCTGACGGACGCTGGCGTTGGGTGCCTATCCGGTGGGCTTGGGGGCCTCCACCTCCAGCCAGCTCCTCCGAAGAAGCGCAGAGGATGGCCGAGGCCCGCGCGACGGACCAGTACCGACGCGAGGCGGCACGAGACGCTCAGAGGCTGGCAGAAGTGAAACGCCGGATGAGCAGCAAATGGCACACGCTCGATTGGCCCAGGCTAAACGAGGTTGCGCAGGCAATACTCGAGGCCAGGGCGCAAGGTAAGTCGAATCGTGAAGCGATCGAGAGTCTAAGGACCACAAAGTACCGGGCACGATCCATCCTCTACGAGGACATGCGTACAGCCATCGAGATCGGCCTCATCCCGCCGGCGGATGGCCATGTGCGTCACGTGCTGCCTTGGTGGAACCAGCGCGAACTGGACGAACAGAACGGTGACCTGTGAGCAGTCGAGTTGTTCCCGCGACCTTCATCGTGTCTGGTCGGAACGCTCCGAGTCAGCCATAGTCCGGCCAACGTCGGCGGCAATGCGGCTTCTCCAAGTTTCCGCAGACAGGGGGTCGTGAAGGCCGCCGGCCAAGACCACGCAGAAGCGTGCCGCCCTTCTGGCGTACCGCTCCATCGCCTCCCGGCCATCCCAGTTGTCGGTCGCCTCGTCGCGGATGCGTGTGCACCGTGCCCCAGCAGACCGGCGACGAGTGCCGAGACCTCGCAGGACTCGGACGACAGGCCGTTCACGGAGTCTTCGTGGCCGGGGATCACGCGTTAGCGAGGCTCTGCCTGGCGGGCACAGGTGCGGCCGACGTGCGAATCGTTCAGGTGACTCTGTTGGTACGGAGGTGCCGCAGGGGCAGGGCGGTCGAGTTGTCGGTGAGCGCGGCGTCGAGGAGGCTGGAGCGTCGCTCCTCCAGCCTGTCCAGATCACCGAGGAGGCCCTCGCGATCCTCCTCAACCCCGCCCAGTGGCTTCGTCCTTGGTGCTGGTCATTCGCGGAGTATGTCGAGCCAGCTCGGTGTGCTCAACCGGATTGTCTGGCAAGTCTCAGTGTCGTGATCGCGAGCCTTGTCCCCGAGGATCTGTGGGATCGCATTGCTCCGCGGCGGGAACCGACGCGACGTCACCCAGCTTTGCCGCTACTGGACGCGGTCCTATCGATCCGAGGACGGCGGGGACGCACCCAAGAGTCGGGAGGTTCCACCCGGCGTTCCAGGGACCGATATGGGCCCGGTGATCACGGTCGCGCTGGTTACAGCGCTTCGTTGGGGGCGCCGTTTTGGCGGCGGCAGTCGTCGGGGGACTGGTGGTGGCGCCCCAAGCGGCGCGGGCCGCCGTTCTCCCCGCGACCGCGGTGGGTGTGGCCTGGGACGGTGACCTGCGGGTCCTGGACGTGGCCGGTGCCACGGCCCCTGCCCATGCGACTACGAAAAGGGCCTGTGGTGCTCCCGGCGGGCGCCAGTTCACCGGAGCCGGCGGCGGCCGAGCTGGAGCTGGGCTCGCAGCACCTGACGTGGGCGCAGTGGCGGGGTCGGCAGTGGGTGGGCCGCAGCGGCCCGGTACCCGTCGAGGGTGAGAGCCAGGTAGCGCCGCCAGGCCGACGGATCGATGGCGAACGTCGCCTCGCTGACCCGGGACAGCGCCCAGACGATGAACGCCAGGTCCTCCGCGGTGACATCGGCGCGCAGGCTGCCCTCCGCCTGGGCCCGTTCGACGATCCGCCGACCGAGGTCGTAGGCGCGTTTGCGGGCGGCCTCGATGCCCGCGTGCGGGAACCGCATCGACGCGATGTCGTTGAAGGCCAGGTCCCCGGCCTGCAACTCGCAGGTCCGCTCCAGGAAGAACACCAGCCCGTCCCATGCCGGCTCCATCACCACCGCGGCCTCGGCAGCCTTGATCCAGGCGCGCTTCTTGTCTGCGATGACGGCCGCGACCAGGTCCATCCGGGTCGGGAAGTGCCGGTACAGCGTGCCGATCGCGACCTCCGCGCGGCGGGCTACCCCCTCCAGCGGGGCATTGAGGCCCTCCTCCGCGAACGCGACCTGCGCGGCGGCCAGCAGTGCGGCCCGGTTCCGCCGCGCGTCCTGACGTAGGGGCCCCGCGGGGGCCTTGCGAGTTGCCATGCGCCGCAGCATACACGGAGGGCAGCCTCCGATTAGATCTGAAGTCGAGGGGCTCCTCACTTTAAAGTGCAAAAGTGCCGGTCCAACCCATTGCGAGCACTCACCGAACCGGCCTAGCCTTGCGTCGATCCAACAAATTCCGCCGTGCCGCGACAGGGACGACAAGCCGTGTCCCGGTGCGAAGGGGAGTTGTGTGGCGGGCTTGTGCCGGATCCGCTGTGGATCTGTGGCACCCGATGGCAGAGTCGGCGGCGATTCCGGGCACGCCCGTCAGCGAACGGTGTGCCGCAGCGTTGCTGCGACCAGTAGGAGGAGAATTCGATGTCGCGCTATGACTGGGGCCAGACCCACCCGGGGATCGAACGTCTCGAGAAGGCCGTGGACGAGGCCCGCGCCCGGGTGGTGGCCCACCCGATGTACCGCACCCTGGACAACCACGACGCGATCGTGACGTTCATGGAGCACCACGTCTTCGCCGTCTGGGACTTCATGTCCCTGCTGAAGTCGCTCCAGATCAACCTGACCTGCGTGTCCGTGCCGTGGCTGCCCACGGCGCACCGGGCCAGCCGGCACCTGATCAACGACATCGTCACGGTCGAGGAGAGCGACGAGCTCGGCGACGGGTACATCAGCCACTTCGAGCTGTACGTCAACGGCATGCGCGAGGCCGGCGCCGACACCACCGCGATCGACTCCCTGATCAGCCTGCTGCGGGCGGGGCGGCCGGTCCGCGAGGCGCTCGTCGAGGCCGGCACCCCGGCCCCGTCGCTGGCGTTCGCGAACGCGACGTTCACGTTCATCGAGACCCAGCCGATCCACTGCCAGGCTGCGGCGTTCGCGTTCGGCCGCGAGGACCTGATCCCGGACATGTTCCAGCAGGTCGTGGCCGTGAACGAGCGGGACAACAAGCTCAACACGTTCGTGGACTACCTGGAGCGGCACATCGAGGTCGACGGGGAGAAGCACACCCCGATGGCGATGCAGATGCTCGCCGACCTGTGCGGCGACGACGAGCAGAAGTGGCAGGACTGCGCCGACA
The DNA here is from genome assembly GCF_053902585.1 of Longispora urticae. NCBI lineage: Bacteria > Bacillati > Actinomycetota > Actinomycetes > Micromonosporales > Micromonosporaceae > Longispora > Longispora urticae. Next base: position 89,734 of record NZ_JAQZSH010000030.1, on the reverse strand, counting down.
CCGTCAACGCGGCGCTCGACGCCCGCGTCGCGCTGTGGGACGGCATTCTCGCGGCCATCAAGGCGTAGCCGCCAGCCCCGGCTTCCCGGTCGTCAGCTGTTGGTGCTGCCGAGCGCGGGCATGGGACTGTCGGAAGTCTTCGATGGGGCACACGCGAGCACAGGGCGATTCTCGTCGCCGTGAACGCGGAGAGCAGGAGCGGACGGGGAGCTTCCCTGTCCGCTCTGCTGCGTCAGCGACGACCGACCTGCTTGCGTCAGGTTCCGTTCCGCATCGTGCAGCGCCTGGCCGGCGGTGTTCTTCAGCCTGGTCGTCCAGCCGTCGCCGGAGTGGCAGGCGGCCGCGCCATAGGTGGCAATGGAGCAGAGAGCTGACAGCCTCGACGCATCCCGCCGTCGGCTCCCGTCACCTGGCCCACCCCGTTGGAGGTGAACAGGGCGTCGGCAGCCGGCTGCGGCCTGGCGCCCATGTGTCGGCGCCGCCGGCGGAAAGTCCGGGCGGCGATGGGGTATGGATGTCCACGCCTGAGGTGCTCGGCTGTCGGACACCGCTCTGGCGGGACGGGGACCTCCGCCGCCGACCATGACTGCCGGGTATCGCCAGGCCAGGCGGGGCCGAGGCCCTGACTCTGCTCGAACAGGTCACCGTATGAATATCGATGCGCGGCCCCAGTGCCTGTCGAGGGTGTTGGTTCGTTGCGGGGCGGGTACGGGACTTCGTATGAGCAGCATGGCGGCGGCGATGGTAAGCAGTGGTCCAACCTGGCGTGCCCGGCCGCTGCGGCCGGATGGCGGTCGGCGTGTGCCGGTGACGATGATGGTCACCGCCGAGGATTTGCGTCGTGTGCGGGCGGCTGTCGGGCGGTTTGCGGCTTCGGTTGGGGTCGGGGCGGTGCGTTTGGGGATGGTCGCGGTGGTGGTGGCGGAGTTGAGTACGAACGCGGTCCGTCATGGAGGTGGTCTCGGCTGGTGTCGGGCGTGGTACCGCAGGGGCCGTCTCTTCGTTCAGGTGTCCAACCCGGCCAGGGGCCGTATCGACCCGGTCGCCGGGCACGTCGGTCCCCCGCTGCTGTCTGAGGGCGGGCGAGGACTATGGATGGTGAGGATGTTCGCTGAGCGGTTGTTGATCCTGCCCAACATTTCAGGTACGACGATCGTCACCGCCGTCCTCGGTGTCACGCCGGAGGTGCCGGCCCCCGGCGCTGACCACGCCCCGCCTGGCGAGGTGGCGGCCGGCTATGAAAGTGCCGGAGGATAGGCGGGGTACCCGCGGCAGGACCGCCCAGCGCAACATCGTCCTCCATTTCATCCGGCTACTTGCGTGTGATCAGGCAGGGTGGAGGCGGCCCGCGATCCGCCCCGCACACGCCCACCGAGCTGAGGGACCCTTCGACCTCGGGTTCCTCAACGGTTCGATGGAACGGCCGTGGGGGCTACGCGTTACCGGTCTCGGTGACCGTGACGCGCCCTCGCGAGACCGCCCACGCACGCCGCCGCCCGATCTCGGATTTCGCGACTCTCCAGTTAGCTAAGCCGTCGCGGGGTGGTGAGGGTGTCCCATACTCCTGTCATTTTCAGGATGCGGGCGACGAGTCCTGTCGCGCCGGTGACGGTCAGGGTGCCCTGCGCCGCGTTGGCGGCGTTGCGTCCGGCGATCAGGACGCCGATGCCGCCGGAGTCCAGGAATGTTGTGCCCGACAGGTCAACCGTGAGGTGGATCCGCCCGGCGGTGATCGCGTCGTGCAGGACCGTGAACAGTGTGTCGTGGCAGCCCAGGTCCACCTCGCCGTGCACCGCGATCAGGACACCGTCGCCTGCGGATTTGGTCGTGATGACCGTGGCAGCGTCGGTGTTGGCCCCCGCTGGGGCCGGCACATGTTCCTTCGTCGGGGTGGTGTCGGGTTCGCCGCGGCCTACGACCGCCGCCTCTTGGCGGGTCGGGTGGGCGAATCCGGCGCCCGTCATCGCGTCACGTGCACTAAGCCAACAGTTGTCATACGGCAAATATAGCGCGCGAGAGGTCACGGCCCGCAACTCTGAGCTCGACACGGCAGGTATCGGGTTGGTGGCGCGTCCCGGGAATCGGGCTAGGGGTTGGGGCTTACCCGTGATGCGACCGCGGCTTGAAGACTCGCCAGTCCCTCCGTGAGGGCATGCTGGGCGCTGGGTTCCATGGCTTCGAGAACTTCGGCGAGTGCCGTGATCCGTCGCGACCGCAGCCGGACCAGCAGATCCGTCCCATCCGGCGTCAGTCGAAGTACGATCTCGCGGCGGGTGACGGGGCTGAGGTCACGGTCCAGTAGCCCGGCCGCGTGCAGTCGGTCACACAGTCGGCTGGCGGAGGAGGGGATTACCCCGAGCTCCTCGGCCAGTCCGGTGAGGTTGATCTGGTTGTGGCGCTCGACCACGGTCAGTGCCCTCAGCTGGGAGGCGGACACTCCCGCGTTGTCGTTCGGCCGGCTCCACACCGCGATGACCTGCTCCAAGCTGGCCTCCACCACGGCGGCCCGCTCGGTGGCGGCCCGAGGTGCAGGTGTCTTCATCTCCACTACTATGGCAGCTCACCCACCGGCGGGAGTACGCGCCGCCGCCGGATTCTGCCAGGCAAAGCCAGCCGGCCTTGCAAATATTGTCCGTAAGGATGCGAAGTGTCTGATATGACGGTTGATCATCTCAGTCGGGAACTCCGGGCTGCAGCCCCTCACGCGCTGCTGTCCACCCTCGCCGCAGCCCTGCGCGGGCACTACGACATCGAGCTGTTCGCGCTCCTGATGGCCGACTACGGCCTCACCGTGCTGCGGCCCGTCGGCCAGCCCCTCGACGCGACCGAACCCGTGCCCCTGAGCACCACGGCGGCGGGCGCCGCGTTCACCTCCCAGACCCCCGTCGCCGACGCCCACACCTTCTACATGCCGGTCACGGTGCGCGGCGACCGCCTCGGCGTCCTCGTCCTGAAGTGCGCCTCCCCGCCCGACACCACGACGGTCGCGGAACTCGCCGCGATCGCCACGGCCCTCGGCCACGAGATCATCGTCGCCGAACGCGACACCGACCTGTACCTGCAGGCCCGCCGGCGCAAACGCCTCACCCTGGCGGCGGAGATGCAGTGGCAACTCCTGCCGGGAAGGGCGTGCTCCCGCCAGGAGTACAGCATCGGCGCGCAGCTCGAGCCTGCCTACGCCGTCGGCGCCGACAACTTCGACTGGTCCACCGACGGCAGCCACCTCACGGTCACCGTCTCCAACGGCATGGGCGAAGGCATGGAAGGCGCGCTGCTGACCAACCTCGCCGTCAACGCTCTGCGCAACGCCCGCCGCGCCGGAGTCGGCCTCATCGACCAGGCCGCCCTCGCAGACCAGGCCATCTACGCCCAGTACGGCGGACGCCTGCACATCGCCACCCTGCTCCTGCGTTTCGACCTGGCCACCGGCGACGTCGCGGCCATCGACGCCGGCTCACCCAGAATGCTGCGACTGCGCGACGGCGAGGTCGAGCACGTGACCTTCGAAGCCCAACTGCCACTCGGCATGTTCGACGGCACCCACTACACCCAGCAGCACTTCCGGGCGCTCCCCGGCGACCGTTACGTCATCGTCAGCGACGGCGTGCACGCCGCCCGCTCCAACGGCGGCGAAGAATACGGCACCACCGCTCTGCACAACGCCATCCACACCACCCACAACCAACCCGCCCCGGAAGCCGCCCGCACCATCCTGCGGGAACTCGGTGAGTACACCCAACTCACCGACGACGCCATCGTCTTCTGCCTCGACTGGCACGGACGAGACTCATAAGACGCCCCCGAATTCGACCCGCACGCGCCGTATCCCGACAGTGCCTCGGTGGCGTAGTGGCCGCTGCCGGAAATGAGGCACCTCGGCTGCAAGCGCCTCTTGACACGCCTGACCGGGTCCTATCCGGAACTCGCTTCCTGAGACCTGTGTCGTACTTCCGCGACGAGCTCCGCTCGCGGACGTGTCGAGGCCGCCGTTGGCGGTGTCGTCCGACCGGCCCGGCCCGCTCGGAACCTCGGATCCAGGACGAACTCCTGGTCTGGTCGCAGGCACCTCCCGCCGGCCCGGACGGCATCACCAGCCCGCTGTTGTCCGGCTGGATCGACACCCAGCCCGGGTTCGTCAGCAGAGTTCCGGGGCCTACCGCGTGATCATCGCCGGCGAACACACGATTCACCGCCTCGCGTACCCCGGGGTGCCCTCGGCACGACACCGGATTTCGACTCTCACGCCGCCACAGGGTGGCGTAGCCACTGCAACCTCGGGCCCGTGACCATTTCCAACACCAGATCCGCCCGAAGGCGTCGCTCCAGCTCCGCCACCAGCCCGATCAGGTCGCCCACGGCGGCCACCACGGGAACCCCGCCCGCCTCGACCAGTTCGCCCACCAGAGCCTGACCGGAACGGTCCGTGGTGTCGGTGACTACCGTGACGACGGAGAACCTCGGCAGACAGCGCCGCAGTGCCTCAGCCAGGCCGCGCGGGCCGAAGTCCTCGGAGCACACGACCACCAGCTCGTGCATCACCGCGACCTCGGCCAACGCTGTCGCTACGGTCGCCGGTGTCTCCGGCACTGTGTCGACCTCGACGATCACCAGCATGTCCACTCCCAGCGCCAGCTCCTGCAACGGCAACCGGACCAGTACATCACTGAAAGTAACGGACCGTCAGGATCAGGTGGCCTGCCGAAACCAGGCCGTTCGGCCCTACCGCTACAGGGGTTTTCCGGCCACGACGTTCAGGCATGGGACGACTTCCAGGGGATTCCTCCGGATTCCGCCGGCTGTTGCCACTCCGCATCGCGGACCGGTCCAGGAGGGACGACGCCTGTTGGAACAACGTCCACGACGGGCCGCGCGAGGACGCCGAGGACCGGGGGGTGATGCCGAGCCCCTTGTCCATCTGGTACTCGGCAACGAGGGCCGGTCGATGACGTACTGGGACTCCGTGGTGGGGGCGCCGACCAGGGCAGCGGCCAGCCGGGGCTGTTGCCATCGTCGCCAGCGGGGAACCGCGGTTCTACGGCAACGCCGATCCGCAGGGCCACGACAATCCGCACGGCAAGTGGGTGCCGATTCTGATCCTGCCGCCCACCCCGGGCGTTCGCGACGCCGAGCCCTGTCCGACATGAGGCACTCCCGACGGGACGTCGCCTGCGCCGGATGTGGCAGACCGCGCAAGGGTCCGCCACATCCGGCACGGTGTTCCTACCCGTGCTGGAAGCAGAGGCTTCCCCATTGGAAGCCTGCGCCGATCGCGGACATCACGTACGTCGCGCCGGGACGCAAACCCGTCGTACTCGTGACCTCGTGCAGTGCCGTGAACATCCCCGCCGCCCCGGTGTTGCCGAGCCGGTCGAGGGTGATGGGCGCCTTCGATTCCGGGACGTCCAGGGCGTCGAGCGCCTCGCGCAGGATGTTGAGGTTGGCCTGGTGCAGGAAGAAGTGGTCGATCGCGGCCATCGGCAGCCCCGAGGCGTCGACCGCCGCGCGGATGCTGTCCGGAAGGTTGACCGTCGCGGCCTTCCACACCGCCCTGCCGTCCATCTTCACGTGGTGGCCGCCCTCGGCGACGGTCTGCGCGCTGGTCGGCCGGCGCGAACCACCGGCCGGGATCTCCACGTCGTAGGACAGGAGCGAGTCGTAGTGGTAGGACAACAGCCCGCCGCTGGCGGCCGTGGTGAGGACCGCGGCGGCTGCCGCGTCGCCGAAGAACACCCGGGAGGTGCGGTCGGTCGGCGAGATGACCCGCGACGCGCAGTCGGCGGCCAGCACCAGCACCGCGCGGAAGCCCCGGCCCTGGAGCAGGTGCGCGGCCAACAGCAGGGCCTGCACGCCGCCCACGCACGCCGCCTGGGTGAGGTCGACGGGCAGCGCACGGACGGCACCCAGGCGCTCCTTGACGATCAGCGCGGTGGACGGCAACGGCTGGTCGTAGGTGTAGCTGGAGACGATGACCGCGTCGAGGTCCCGCGCGCTGAGCCCGGCGGCGGCGAGGGCGTCCTCGGCGGCCGGCAGGCACATGTCGGAGGTGGCCAGGTCGGGGGAGAGGCTGCGGCGTTCCCGGATCCCGGTCCGCCGGACGATCCACTCCTCGTTGGTGTTGAGGGTCTCGGTCAGCTCGCGGTTGGTGATCACGCGTTCGGGCAGGTGGACGCCGGTGCCCCGGATCGCCACCGGAATCGGCAGAGGGCTGGTCATGTCTGGCTCCGGTACACGTCGTGGTGGGCGGCGATCAGGTCGGTGAGGTCCACGTAGTACCGGCCGGACGGGCAGTCCCCGCCGAGCAGGATCCGGCGGGCGGCCTCGGTGACCAGCGCGCCGCCGAGGGAGACCCCGGAGGCGAGCTGGGGCCAGCTGCTCAGACTGCGGCCGAGCTCGGCGAACGAGGCGCGCAGCTGCGGGCTGATCCGGTCGGCGTCGACCATGGCGAGGAGCAGCTCGATCTGCTCCGGTCGCGACAGCCCCGCCACCCTGCCGGAGTCGACGGCGATCCGGCCGTGCAACAGCGGGCGGTCGGGTTCCAGGTCGAAGCGCTCGACGTCGAGCATGCCCCGGTCGTTGCAGTCCATCACGACGGGGATGCCGGCCGCGCGGGCCCGCTCCCGCGCGGCGACCTTGATGTACGGGGTGTCGCACTCCTCCACGACCAGGTCCAGCCCGGCGAGGAACGCGTCGAGGTTGTCGCCGTCCAGGCCGGCCGGGAAGATCTCGATCTCCAGATAGGGGTCGATCTCGTAGAGCTGCCGCGCGGTGAGCACCGCCTTGTTGAGACCGAGTTCGTGCATTCCGGCGCGCAGCCGGTTCAGGTTCGACATGCCCAGGGTGTCGAAGTCCGCGAGCCGGAACCGTCCGGCCACCCCTTCCAGGGCCAGGGTGACCGCCGCGCTGTTGCCGACCGACAGGCCGATCACGCCGACCCGGCTGTCGAGCAGGCGGCGCTGCTCGGGCCGCTCGATCCGGCCCCGGTTCCGGTCGGTGCGCACCAGCCGGAACTCCTCCCGGGGCAGTACGTGCACCAGCCGACCCGACCAGGGGTAGTGCGCCCAGGACCCGTACGACCACGCGTCGAGCCCGGCCAGCTGGTCCCGGCGGCGCGCCTCGTCGGGCCGGACGCCCGGCTCGCGGCTGGTGATCAGCTCGTCGATCTGCGCGCCGATCGTGTCGTGCAGTTCGCGTACGGCGTCGGAGGCGATCAGCGCCTCCAGGGCCTTGCGGTCTTCGGGGCGGGACGGGGCGTACAGCCGGGGCTGCCAGCTGTCGAGGTCCGGGGCGTGGTTCCGCCGGGCCGCGGTGAGGTCCCTGGGCGCGGGTGCGCGCGAGGCGGCGGCGGTGGTCGCGTGCGGGGCCGTGGCGCCGGTCCCGGTCGCGCGCGGGGCAGCACCGGACTCAGTCGAGGTGGTGGCGCCGGTCGCGGTGAGGCAGGTGCCGCCGGTCGCGGTGGAGGCGGTGGCGCCGGCCGCGGCCAGGCCGGGGAACTCCTCGGCGAACCGGGCGACCAGGTCGGCGTGCTCGCCGGACTCCTCGCCCGCCCGGCGCAGCATCAGCACGACGTCCTCGGTGTAGTGCTCGACGTAGCGGCGGGTGCCGGGCAGGACACGGAAGCCGAACCGTTCGTGGAACTGGTGCTGGCCGTCCCGGGTGCCGGAGGTGCCGGTCATCGCGGTCGCGCCGAGCGCGTGCGCGGCTCCGATGGCCAGGGCGTTGAGGTGTACTCCGAGGCCGAGTTTGCGGGCGTGGTGCTCGACGACGAGCCGGCTGTGTTCGAACACGCCGTCGGGGGTGAGGCCGTGTTCGTCGAGCAGCCGGTCGTACGCCTCGGAGCCCAGGTAGGCGCGGGACTGGAACCGGGCGGTCGCCGACGGGGTGCTCAGCCGGACGTACCCGAGCGGCGGGCCGCCCGGTTCGCGGCGGGCGATGAAGTGCCAGGCGCCGTGGTCGAGATCCTGGTCGTCGACGTGGTGGCCCTCGGCGTGCCGGAACGCGGGGCGCCGGCCCCGGTCGTAGAGGATCCGGGCCCGCAGTTGACGGACCAGGGCCGTCGGTCCGGTCGCGCCGTCGGCGATGCGGAAGGCCTCCAGGACCCAGGGGCCGGGTGGTCGGCGAAGCGCGCCGAGCGATAAGGGTGTGCTCACGCGTGCATTAGTAACAGACTAACACCCCATGTAGGTACAAACATGCTGTAAACTGCCCATAAGTACACATATTGGACAAGAGAATTCTCAAATTGGGGGTACAAGTGAGCTCTGCGCTGCTCGAACGCAAGTGGGACCTGTCCTTCGCCCAGCTCGACGTCGACCGGGACGGATTCGCCGACGAGTCCGACGCGCTGGCCCTCGGCACCCTGGTGGCCACCGGCTACGGACACGCGGCCGGCACCCCCGGCGCGCACCGGGTGCTCGCGGCCTTCCGGGGCCTGTGGGACGCGATCGCGACCGGCATGGACGCCGACGGCGACGGCCGGGTGACGGCGGAGGAGTTCCGGGCCGGCATGCGTCAGGTGGTCGAACACGAACGGGGCTACGAACTGTACTTCCAGCCGGCCGTCGAGCCGGTGCTCGACCTCGCCGACGCCGACGCCGACGGCACCGTCTCGCGGGCCGAGTGGCGGATCTTCCAGAACGCCTACGGCACCCCGGCCGCCGACGCCGACGCGATCTTCGAACTGCTCGACACCGACGGCGACGGCACCCTCGACCGGGCGGAACTCACCGCGGCCATCCGGGACTTCTACACCAGCGCCGACCCCGACGCGCCCGGCAACCACATCTACGGCCGACTGCACTAGGCACTCCCTCGGAGTCCGGTGGACAGGCCATTCCGGCTGCGGCGTGTGCATTGTCGCGTTCGGTGCGCTGTCTGCCGGGCCCGGAGGGCGTACTCCGTGACTCCGGCCGTCCCGAACTCCTTGAGGAGTTGGTGGAGCCGAGCGGTGGGGCCGAAAAAACGAGGACAAGCGTTGGCGGGGTCAACACCGCCGCGACGGTGCGGGCCACCGCCATCGCATCCTCAGCCGGTCCCCCCTCAGAGGACCGTCCCCTAGAGCAGTGCCCTGACCTCGTCCACGAGAGTTTCGAGGCTCAACGGCTTCATCAGATACCGGGTGGCCCCGGCCGCTTCGGCGTCCCCGGAGAGGTGGGAGTGGGCCGTCACGACGACGATGGGCATGACCACCGGGGCGGAGGCGCGGATGTTGCGGCACAGATCAAGCCCCGACGAGTCGGGAAGGCCGACGTCCAGCACCAGCAGGTCGGGCAGAGACCGGAGGATGGCGCTGTAGGCGGCCAGGCTGTCGGGCACGACCTCGACGGAGTAGCCGGCCTGCCGCAACGCGCGGGCGAACAGTACCTGGAGATCCTTGTCGTCTTCCACGATCAGGATCGAACCGCTGTGCCGATCGGACTCGCCGGCGCGCCCGGCGCGTGGCTCGGGCTGGCCGTGGCCTGTGGGGACGGTGTCACCGGACGGCTCGACCATTGTGCCTTCGTTCCAACGTCGCACCCTTGAATGTCGAATGGTCATCTGCGCCGGATGGATGTCCAGGTGGCTCATCGTAGCCCACATGTCGGCGGGGGGTGATCGGCCGAGTCGGGGCGATGCATCAGCCGCTCGGCCTTCCCCGAGACTGGTAACGTCACGGACTTGGCCGGCAATGGTCGGCCCAGGCGTGGATCTGGACGCGGTCGGATGGTGCGGGCATGAGCTGGTGGGTGATCGACGCAGCGGCCAACCTGGTGATCATGGTGGCGTACCTGGCGATCTCCTTCGCGATCGCGACAGGACTCTGGCGCTCCCAACAGTGGCTCAACAACCTCCTGGGCCTGGCCACCGCGGCGATCTTCTTCACGTGCGCAGTGCACCACGGTTCGCACACGGTCCACATGGTCCTGCCGTCCCTGGGGTTGGAGGTGGAGTCAGGGCTGGCGATGCGGGCCGCGTTCGGCCATGACTTCCACGCCGCGGCCTGGGACATCGTGACCGCAATCGTCGCGGTGTGGTACTGGACGCTGCGGAGCCGGTTTCCGGCGTTGGTCCGTGGCGCGGCGGTGTTCGAGGACCTGAAGCTGCGCCAGGCGTCCGAGGCGAGGCTGCGCGCCAGCGAGGAACGCTACCGGGGCATCGTGGAAACCACGAACGAGGGCGTACTGCTGCTCGATGCCGGCGGACGGATCGACTACATCAACGCCCGGTTCGCCGAGATCGTGGGCCGGCCCATGGCACAGCTGCACAGCGTGCCGCTGGTCGAGCTGGTCACCGATGACGACCGCGCCACCGTCGAACGGACGCTGACCCGGGCGGGTGACGGTCAGACGCACCACGTCGAAGTGGGACTCAGCCACCCCGACGGCCCGGTGGTCCAGGTCCAGATCGCGGTGACCGCCCGCCTCAACGACACCGGCGGCGGCGACGGGACACTGGCGATGGTGACCGATGTGACCGAGCAGAAGAACGTCGAGGCCCAGCTGCGGCAGGCGCAGAAGCTCGACGCGGTCGGCCAGCTCGCCGGGGGAGTGGCCCACGACTTCAACAACCTGCTGACCGTCATCGACGGGTACGCCGCGCTCCTCCTCGGCGACGTCACCGACGAGGCCGCACGCCGGGATCTCACCGCGATCCGCGACGCCGCCGCCCGGGCGGGCGGCCTGACCCACCAGCTGCTCGCCTTCTCCCGGACCCAGGCCGTCCGACCGCAGGCGGTGGACGTCAACGCGCTGGTCGCCGGAACGCAGACGATGCTGTGCCGGCTCATCCGGGAGGACATCGACCTCCGGGTCGCCGCCGTCGCGGAGCCGGCCACCGTGTGGGTCGACCGGGGCCAGTTGGAACAGGTGCTGGTCAACCTCGTCGTCAACGCCCGCGACGCGATGCCCGGCAGCGGAACACTGACGATCCGCACCCACCGGGTCGATCTCGACCACGAAGGGGCCGTCAGGCAGGGCGTGCGAGCCGGCGGATACGTGGCGCTCACCGTCACGGACACCGGCTGCGGGATGACACCCGAGGTGGCCGCACGGATCTTCGAGCCGTTCTTCACCACGAAGGACCAGGGCAAGGGCACCGGCCTGGGCCTATCCACCGTGTACGGCATCGTCCGCCAGGCCGGCGGGCACATCCAGGTCGACTCCGCACCCGGCACCGGCACCACCATCGACGTGTATCTGCCGGCCAGTTCCCTGCCCGCCGACGCACCCGAGCCGGACGAGACCCCGCAGACCCTGCCCACCGGAACCGAGAAGATCCTGCTCGTCGAGGACGAACCCGCGCTCCGCGAGCTCACGCAACGGATCCTGCACACGGCCGGCTACCGGGTCCTCGCGGCCTCCAACGCCCGCCAGGCCCTCGAACTGTCCCGTGCACACGCCGACATCGACCTGCTGCTCACCGACGTCATCATGCCGGGCATGAACGGGCGGCAGCTCGCCCACCGGCTCGCGGCCGTGATGCCGGGCCTGCCCGTGGTGTTCACCTCCGCCTACGCCCACGGCGTGCTGACGGACGACCCGAACGCGGTGTTCCTCGGCAAGCCCTTCACCGCCGCCGCGCTCACCGAGACGATCCGGGCCACCATCGACGCCCACCCGGGCCCGCCGGCGGCGCGCGTCGATGCCACTGGGGCAGGAGGCGACAGCGGCCCGTGAAGGTACCGGTACCCGGCCTGTGGTCGAGAGCACTCGTACCCGAAGAACAGGTCGTCGCCCTTGATCTCGCTCGGGCCGACGCCCACCTCCGCGTCGGGACCTCCCTAGGTGGGCACGGGGCGCGCGAACGGCGCAGGCCGACGCAGGCTGGTGTTGTGGGTGGCATCGGTGACCAATTTCAGGACGAGGTCCGCGCCCAGGTGCGAGCGGATCTCCGCAGCGAGGAGGGCGGGCTGGTCGGCGCACACGATCGGCAGAGCCCCGGCCTCCAACAACTGGGCCACAGTCCGCCGACCTTCACTGTCGTCGGAGCCGGCCAGCACGGCCGTGACGGTGAACCGGGGCAGTGCCAGGCGGAGCGCGGCGGCCAGGGCTCGCGGCCGGCAGGAGCCGGAGCACAGCACCACCAGCTCGTGCGAGGGCGCCAACACGGCCAGTGCCGCTGCGGCTGCTGAGGGGCTCGGGGTCCATGCGCCGGTGTCGTCGATCAACACCACGATCATCATCTGTCACTCCCTGAGCCGCTACTTCCCGCGAATATCCATATGAACAGTGCGGCGAGACCGGGCGTCAGGTCCGGGGGACCTGACTAGGTCAGGACCTTCGGCACTGGCGATCAGGACGGGTGTCGTGGGCCGTCAGCGGCGGAAGCCGGGTGGTACGCCCACCACGACGACTCTTCGGGGCGGTCGTGACCAGTGCGGCTTCCGTGCGCGGGCGGTCAACCTCAGCCGACCGCGCACCCGGGGACCCCCGCAGAGGCCCTGTCCGGGTGCCGGCGGACCGTGGGCCACCCAGATCGCACCCACCGGCGGCCTAGGATGAGGGCATGGCCGCCGACAAACGTGCTGACCCGTCCGGGCCCGTCACCTTCGCGCTCGGGCTGCCCCCGTTGGCCCAGACCGGCCTCGACGACCTGTTGCAGGAGCTGCTGTCGCGGGTCGGGGACGTGATGGCCAGCCGGGAGCGGCTCCGTTCCCTCCTCGACGCCGTGGTCGGGATCGGCACGGACCTGGAGCTGCGCGCGACCCTGGAGCGGATCACCGCCGCGGCGTGCGAGCTGACCGACGCCGAGTACGGGGCGCTGGGCGTGATCGGCCCGGACCGCACCCTGGTCGAGTTCATCACGCACGGCATGGACCCGGTCGTGCACGCCCGCGTCGGCGACCTGCCGTCCGGGCACGGCGTCCTGGGCCTGCTGATCGAGGACCCGCGCCCGATCCGACTGCCCGACATCACCAAACATCCCCGCGCGTACGGCTTCCCCGCAGAACACCCCCCGATGCACACCTTCCTCGGGGTGCCGATCCGCATCCGCGACCAGGTGTACGGCAACCTGTACCTGTCCGAGAAACGCGGCGGCGGCATGTTCACCGACGACGACGAGGAGATCATGATCGCCCTCGCCGTCGCGGCCGGCGCGGCGATCGACAACGCCCGCCTGTACGCCCAGTCCCGCCGTCGGCAACGCTGGCTGGAGGCCACCACCGAGACCAGCGCCGTGATCCTCGGCGACGTGGACCGCACGGCCGCGCTGCGGATCGTCGCCTCCCGCGCCCGGGAGGTCGCCGAGGCGCACCTGGCGATGGTGCTGCTCTACGACGAGCGGGCCGGCACGCTGACCGTCGAGGTCGCCGAAGGAGGCCCCGGCGCGGCCCTGGAAGGCTTCGCCCTGCCGGCAGTTCAGGGCGAGTTGTCGACCGTGGTCAGCGAACGGCACCTCGCGGTGGTGGAGGACCTCGGAAAGACCGCCACCTGGCCGGTGGACCTGTCCAGCGGGACGACCCTGCTGGTGCCGCTGATCGCCGACGGCACGATGCTGGGCATCCTCGCCGTCGCCTACCGGCAGGGTGCGGTCGCGTTCGCGGAGGAGCCCGACGTCGCGCTGGTGGAGACCTTCGCCGGGCAGGCCGCCCTCGCCCTGGTCCGGGCCCAGGCACGCGACGAAAGGGCGCTTCTGGCCATGGTCGGAGACCGCGAGCGGATCGCCCGCGACCTGCACGACGTGGTCATCCAGCGCCTGTTCGCCGCCGGCATGCACCTACAGGGTGCTGCCCGCATCACGGTGAAGCAGGACGTCGCCGACCGGATCAACGCCGTGGTCGACGACCTCGACGGCACGATCCGCGACATCCGCGGCGCCATCTTCGAACTCCGTTCCCCGGCCACGTCGGAGCTGCGCACCGAGGTTCGCGACCTGGTGCAGGAATCCATCCGCACGCTGGGATTCCGGCCCGCCCTGGTGCTCGACGGGCCCGTGGACAGCGCCGTTCCGGAGCAGGTGCGGCCAGAGCTGCTGGCCGTGCTGCGCGAGGCACTGTCCAACGCCGCCCGCCATGCCCGGGCGACCCGGGTCGAGGTCGCGCTGCGGGTGGGGGCCGGTCAGGTGACTTTGACCGTGACCGACAACGGCGTCGGCGGGGCCGAGCCCCGGGGCGGGCTGGTCAACCTCGCCGAACGGGCCGGCACGTGCGGTGGAGGTTTCGAGGTGGCCGCCGCCGCACCGACCGGCACCCGACTGACCTGGTGGGCGCCGATCTAGCGGACGACCGGGCCGCGAGTCCCCGCCTCACCGGCAGGCGTCGGGAGCGGTGTCGGTGGTCAGTGGTTGTCTTTGCCGAGGAGTTTGCTGGCCAGGACGGCGGCCTGGGTGCGCCGTTCGAGACCGAGTTTGGCCAGTACCGAGGAGACGTAGTTCTTCACGGTCTTCTCCGCGAGGAACATGCTGGCGGCGATCTCCCGGTTCGTCTTGCCCTCGGCCATGTGGACCAGGACCTTGCGCTCCTGCTCGGTGAGGTCTGCCAGGGCGTCGGGGGCTGCGCTGCCGCGCCGGATACGTTCCAGGACCCGGGCGGTCACCGCCGGGTCCAGGAGCGACTGGCCGGCGGCGACGCGGCGGACCCCGTCGACGAGGTCGGTGCCCCGGATCTGCTTGAGTAGGTAGCCTGCGGCCCCCGCCATGATCGCGGCGAAAAGGGCCTCGTCGTCCTCGTACGAGGTGAGGATCAGGGCCTGGATCGACGGGTCCACCGACCGCACGGTGCGGCACACCTCGATGCCACTGCCGTCGGGCAACCGGGCGTCGAGGACGGCGACCTGCGGCTTGAGGGCCGGGATCCGGCTGGCGGCCTCCACGGCCGAGCCGGACTCGCCGACGACCTCGATGTCGCCTGAGTCCTCGAGGAGGTCGCGCAGGCCCCGGCGGACCACCTCGTGGTCGTCGAGCAGGAAAACTCTGATCATGTGTCCGTTGTACAGGATGATCGCGGTCGGGGGACCGTGCCGAAGGTCCCGAACCGGACAGGCCACAGGTCACAGGATGGAGAACACCAGCAGGGCCAGCACACACGCCGACAACGCCACGATCATGGCGAACTGCGCGGCGCCCATCCGCCGACCGGTCGCAAACGGGCCCATCAGATCCGGGTCGCGGCCGAGCCGGTACAGGTAGACGAGCAAGGGTGGCAGCGCCAGAGCGTTGAGGATCTGCGTTCCGACGAGGATCGGGACGAGCGGAGCGCCGGGGATCAGCACCAGGGCCGCGCCGAGGACGGTGACGGTGAGGGTGGTGCCGTAGAACAGCGGGTCGGAGCGCGGGGTGTCGTTGAGGCCGGCGGGACGGCCGAAGACGTCGGTGACGGAGTAGCCGGTGGACAGGGGCAGGATCGCGGCGGCGAGCATGGCCGAGCCGATCAGGCCGACGGCGAACACGGTGCCGGCCAGGTCCCCGGCGAGCGGGCGTAGGGCGGCTGCCGCGTCGGCGGCGTCGGTGATGGTGTGGCCTTGGCGGTGCAGGGTGGCGGCGCAGGCGACGACGACGAACAGGCCGATGACGCCGGTGAGGACCGAGCCGGTGACCAGGTCGACTCGGGAGGCGCGCAGGTCGCTGGTGGTGAGGTGTTTGTCGAGGACGTAGGACTGTACGAAGCTCAGCCCCCACGGCGCGAGGGTGGTGCCGATGGTGGCCACGGTGATGTAGACGGCGTCGCGCGTCAGGGGCATGGTGGGCACGACCAGTCCGGTGGCGGCGGCTCCCCAGTCCGGGCCGGCGAGGAAGCCGGCGACGACGTAGGAGACGAACACGGCGCTCAGGGCGAGCAGGACCCGTTCGACGACCCGGAAGCTGCCCCGGCGGACCAGGAAGATGATGATCACGGCGGTGGTGGGGACGGCCAGATGTCGGGGGACCCCGAACAGCTCCCACCCGGCGGCGATCCCGGCGAACTCGGCGACCGTGGTGCCGACGTTGGCGACGACGAGGGCTGCGAGGGCTCCGACTCCGGCGCGGACGCCGTATTGCTGGCGGATGAGGCCGGCCATGCCCTGGCCGGTGACGACGCCGAGGCGGGCGGCGAGGTTGTGGAACATGATCAGGGCGACGGTGGAGGCGAGGAGTACCCAGAGGAGCCGGTAGCCGTGGTCTGCGCCGAGCACAGAGTAGGTGGTGATGCCGGCGGGGTCGTCGTCGGACAGCCCGGCCAGCAGGCCGGGACCGGTGACGGCGAGGACGGCCCAGACGCGTTTTCTCACGGCAGCAGGTTCCTGAGTCGGGTGAGGGCGGCGGCGCGACGCGGGTGCAGGTGGCCCAGGACCGCTTCGGCGTGCGCCGGCGGCAGGTGGTCGAGGACCATGGCGGCGTGGTGGGTCGCCAGCCCGGAGGTGAGGGTGGCCAGCTGCGGGGCGGTGAGGTGGTGTAGGGCGGTCGGGTCGGCGGCCAGGTGGTGGGCGAGCCCTACCCCGGTCGCCGGGTGCAGGTCCGGCCAGTCGATGACGGTGGTGGGCAGGTGGTCGGCGAGCCGTCGCAGGCCGAGCCGTCGCCATACGGAGGCGGCTCCGACCTCGACGCCGACGAGCACCAGGTCCCCGTTCTCCTCGAAGAGGACGTCGCCGACCCGGACGAGGCGGTTGCCGGCGATGTCGAAGATCTGCCCGTCGAGCAGGTCGCGGACCAGCCGGAGCTCGCCGGGCACCGGGTCAGGTGCCGGGGACCGCAGGTCGGTCCACCGGACCCAGGCCGACACCCGGGTGCGGTGGCCCAGGCCGGCGGCCCGGACCGCCGGCTGGTCGGCCCCGAGGGGCGCGACCAGATCGGTGATCCGGGACGGGGAGGCGGGAACCGGGCGCCTGAGCAGTTCGCTGAGTCGCACGAGGCCCATGGTCAGCGCAGCCAGGGCAGCCGGCGGACCAGCGCCGTCTTCGTCCACCAGTCACCCAGGCCCAGGGTGTTCCCGGCGCTGGTGAGCGCGAGGGCGATCAGCAGGCCGGCGTAGACGAGGTGGTCGTCCATGAACGGGTTGGTGGCCGGGGGTAGGACGGCGGTCCACATCATCACCAGGAGCAGGGCCCCGGCGATGGCGGCGATGCGCATCCCGATGCCGAGCATCAGCGCCACCCCGACTCCGGCGAGGCCGGCCATGAACAGGGTGTCGGCCCAGGCGGTCCCGGCGATGGAGTGGTAGAAGTCCGCGAACGGGCCCTTCGCGGAGTTCTTCAGGAACCCCAGCGTCGGGTGCCCGCCGTTGATCCAGGCGGCGTTGGACTTCGTCGCGTATCCGAGGCCGAAGAGCTTGTCGAGGAACGCCCACAGGAACACCCAGCCCAGCGCCAGGCGCAGTCCGGCGAGCACGTAGCGGGTGACGGCCTCGCGGCTCATGGCGGCCGTGGCGGGGAGGGTGTGGGAGTTGCGGTGCGTGATGGTGGTCATCGTCAGGTCCTTCCGAGGTGGTGTGACCCCCACAGCTTCTGCCCGCCGCGGTACCCGGGGGCAGTGCCGGCAGCCCTGACCATGACGGTCTGGGTAGCCCTGCCCGACCGGGACCTTCGGCACTGTCAGGCAGCGGTGGCGCGGGGCGAGGGTGGGGGTACGCCACACACTCACGGAGGTCGCCATGTCCACCCAACCCGTCGTCACCGATCACGTAGTCGTCGGCGTGGACGGCTCCGACCTGGCGCTTTCCGCCGTGGACTGGGCCGCCGAC
Organism: Longispora urticae; assembly: GCF_053902585.1. Taxonomy (NCBI): domain Bacteria; kingdom Bacillati; phylum Actinomycetota; class Actinomycetes; order Micromonosporales; family Micromonosporaceae; genus Longispora; species Longispora urticae. The sequence continues at coordinate 72,105 of NZ_JAQZSH010000030.1, read as the reverse complement.
GCCGCCGCCCTGCGCGGCCGGACGCTGCGGATCGTGCACGCCTCGATCTGGCCCCAGATGCGACTGCCCGACGGCCCGGTACCCGCGTCGCAGATCCTCACCGGGCTGCGCGCCCAGGCCGAGGAGTTCATGACCGCCGCCGTCGCCCGCGCACAGTCCCGCCGGCCCGAACTGACGGTCGACTCCCAGATCATCGAGGGCGCCCCCGGCCCCGTCCTCCTCCGGGAGAGCGGGACCGCCGCCATGATCGTCCTCGGCCACCGGGGTCTGGGCGGCTTCACGGGCCTGCTCGTGGGCTCCGTCGGTGTCCAGCTCGCCGCGCATGCCACCTGCCCGGTCATCGTCGTACGCCCCCACACTCTGCCGCCCGGCCCGGCCGCCGGCACCGTCGTCGTCGGGGTGGACGGCTCCGAGGAGTCGGGCGCCGCCGTGGAGTTCGCCTTCACCGAGGCGTCCCTCAACGGAATCGGCCTGACCGCCGTGCACGCGTTCCGCTTCCCGCAGTCCTCCGAACCCGGCGACATGCTGCCCCTGGTCTACGACGCCGACATCCTCGCCGAAGAGGAACAGCGCCTGTTCGCCGAGGCGCTGTCCGGCTGGCAGGAGCGGTTCCCCGACGTCAAGGTCCACCACCACCAGGTCCGGGCCCGCGCCGGCAAGGCACTCGTCGAGGAGTCCGCCGGCGCGCACCTGGTCGTCGTCGGTTCGCGTGGCCGGGGTGGGTTCACCGGCCTGCTGCTCGGCTCGGTCAGCCAGGCCGTCCTGCACCACGCGGACTGCCCCGTCGCAGTCGTCCGGCCGTAGAAGGAGAAGAAGACCATGTCCGTGTACTTCACCGACACCGACCCGACACTGCGCGCCCGCGCCAGCTCCGGCCCGCTCGGGCAGGCCGCGATGGCGGCGCTGCGCGCCCCGTCGGTGTTCAACACGCAGCCCTGGAAGTGGGAGCTGCACGACGGGATCGCCGACCTGCGCGCCGACCTCGGCCGCCGGCTCCCGGTACTGGACCCCGACAGCCGGCTGCTCGTCGTCAGCTGTGGGACCGCCCTCAACCACGCCGTCGTCAGCCTCGCCGCCGCCGGCCACGCCGTCTCCGTCCACCGGCTACCCGACCCCGACGATCCGACGCTGCTGGCCCGGCTGGTACTCGCCGGTCGGCGTCCGCCGGAGCCGATGGACCTGCGCCTCATGCAGGCGACCACGGTGCGGCGTACCGACCGCCGGCCCTTCAGCCGGTCGCCGGTGCCCGAGGACTCCGTGGAGGCGCTGCGCGCTGCGGCGGAACGGCACGGCGCGCACCTGCAGTTCCTCCGCGACGACCAGGTGGTGGAGCTGACCGTGGCGGCCTCGCACGCCGCCGACGCGGAGATCACCGATCCGCGGTACCGGGCGGAGTTGTCCGCGTGGACGCACCGTCCGCCCGGAAGCGCCGACGGCGTCCCGGTCAGCGGGGCGGTGGGCACGGTGCCGCGGCGGGTGCCGGTCCGCGACTTCGCCCCGGGTGATGAGGCGACCCTGGACGCCGGTGACGGCTCCGACGCCGGTACCCGCTACGCGATCTTGTTTACCGACGCCGACACCCCCACCGACTGGTTGATCGCCGGCGAGGCGATGTCCGCGGTGCTGCTCACCGCCGTGTGCAACGGACTCGCCTCCTCGCCGATGAGCGACGTCACCGAGGTCCCCGCCGTCCGCCAGGCCCTGCGGCAGTTGCTGTCCGGGCTCGGCTGGCCGGTTCTGGCCCTGCGGTTCGGCATCGTCCGCCGCCCGGGCGAGGTGCCGCGCACCCCGCGCCGGCTCCAGGGAGAGGACGCGTCATGTCCACGTTGACACGGGAGGTGTTCACCGAGGCGGTCACCGCCGCGACCCTGGCGCCGTCCATGCACAACACCCAGCCGTGGCTGTTCCGCCGCGACGGCGACACCATCGAGGTGTACGCCGACACCGACCGCGCCCTGCCGGTGGCCGACCCGCACCATCGGGCCGTGCGGATCGCCTGCGGGGCGGCCCTGCTCAACCTGCGCCTCGCCCTGGCGGTCCGGGAGTACCCGACGACGGTGCGGCTGCTGCCGGTGGCCGGGCACACGGACATGGTCGCCCGGCTCACCCCGGCCGAGCCCCGCCCGGCGACGCCACTGGAGATCGAACTGCACGGGGCCATCGCGCACCGGCACTCCAACCGCGACCCGTTCCTGGACAGCCCCGTCCCGACCGAGCACCGCCACCGCCTGGCCCGCGCTGCGGAGGTCGAACGGTGCTGGCTCCAGTTCACCGACGACCCGGCCGTCCTGGCCCGGATCGCGACGATCGTGCGGACCGCGAACCGGCGGATCACCGACGACCCCGCCTACCGGGCCGAACTCGCCGCCTGGACCAGCCACGATCCGGCGCGCCGCGACGGGGTGCCCGTGACGGCGGGTGGCCCGGCACCGCAGCCGCACGAGCTGCTGCCCCGCCGCGACTTCGGCGGCCCGCCCCACACGGGTGTCCGCGACTACGAACCCGAACCGCTCCTCGCCGTCCTCGGCGCGCACGGCGACCTGCCCAGCGACCAGCTCCGCGCCGGCCAGGCCCTGCAACGCGTCCTGCTCACCGCCACCGAACTGGGCCTGTCCGCGCAGATGATGTCCCAGCCCGTCGACGACCCCGGAGCCCGCGACGAACTGTGGCGGGAACTCCACTGGAACGGCAGCCCCCAGATGCTGCTCCGCCTCGGCTACGGCCTGCCGGCCGTGACCAGCCCCCGCCGACCGGCCAGCGAGGTCATCCTGCCGTGACCGGGCGGGGCCGAAGGTCCCGCCCGTACTGGGCCCCACGCCTCTGACGCGAAACCGGCCCCGCCGCGAGGCTGAACACATCGGAAGTTCCCCACAGGAGGACACCATGAGTCACACCGAAAGGCCCGCCGTCCTCGTCGGCGTCGACGGTTCGCAGATCAGCGACGACGCCCTCGACTTCGCCGCCGACCAGGCAGCGGCCAAGGGCCTGCGGCTGGAAATCATGCACAGTTTCGTCATGCCGACCCTGTACGCCCCGATGATGGCCGTGCCGTACCCGCCGGAGTACACCGAGCCCGGGCCGGCGGTCGTGGCGATCCTGTCCGAGGCCGAGGCCAGGGCGCTGCACCGCCACCCCGGGCTGACCATCGACACCCACCTGATCCACACCACCCCCGCCGCCTGGCTCGTGGAACGCTCGGCGAGCGCCGCGATGGTCGTCGTCGGCTCCCGCGGAGCCGGCGGTTTCGCCGGCCTGGTGCTCGGTTCGGTGTCCGCGCAGGTGGCCACGCACGCCCAGTGCCCGGTGGTCGTGGTGCGCGGCGAGACCCAGCGGCCGTCGACCGCGCCCGTCCTCGTCGGTGTGGACGGCACGGAGAACACCGCCGGCGCGCTGGAGTTCGCGTTCGCCGAGGCCGACCGGCGGGGCGCCCCGCTGCGGGCGCTGTACGTCTGGCACTCCGTGCCCGACGACATGATCGAGCCGAGCAAGCTGGCCCGGTTCGGCCTCGCGGAGGCGGAGAAGGTCTCGAACCGGGTGCTTTCGGAGGCTCTCGCCGGGTACGCCGAGCAGTACCCGGACGTGCGGGTCACCCAGATGCTGTCCTACGACCGGCACCCGGCGGAGATCCTGCTGGAGGAGTCCACCGAGGCCGGCCTCGTGGTCGTCGGCTCGCGCGGCCGGGGCGAGGTGGCCAGCCTGCTCCTCGGTTCGGTCGGCTACACGCTGATCCACCACGCGGACTGCCCGGTCGCGGTCGTCCACCCGGTCAAGAAGTAGTCAGGGACCGCACGCGGGGAAGGGGCGGAGTCGGCAACGACTCCGCCCCTTCCCCGTGCCGCGAGTCCGCCACCGGTCCCCGGTCGGGACCTGCCGCGAATCCTCCACCAGTCCTGAGTGGGACGTGCCGCGAGTACGTCACCTGCCGGTGGGCGCGTGACCCGTCCCGGGCGGGAACACCCACATGACATGGCCCCGACCGGGCGCACCACCCTCCGCGAACGGAAACGGGCCCCACCGGATATCCGGCGGGGCCCGAGCTTTGACCCGTTCAGGCGGCGAGAACGTCGATCAGATCCTTGGCCGTCACGACCCCGACCGGCAGCCCGAGGTCGTCGACCACGGCCACGGCATCGACCCCGTGCTCCTTCATGAACCGGGCCACCTGCCCGATCGTGGCCTGATGGGCGAGGGTCGCCCGTTCGCCGCCGAGCAGTTCCCCGGCCCGGCGGCGGTTCAATCCGAACGGGTCGACCGCCCAGGCGGCGGCGATCGCCCGGTCGGACAGCACCCCGGCGCACAGCCCGTCCCGGTCGAGGACCACGAGGTGCCGGATCCGGTGCGTGGTCAACAGGCGCAGCGCCTCGATGGGGTCGGTGTCCAGGGTCACCGCGACCACCGGACGGGACATCACTCCCATCACGGGTCGGTCGGTCAGGTCCACGGGCTTCTTGTCCGATACCACGCTCATGGTCGGCACCTCCTCTTCTCACCCCAGGGTGACCCGCACGGGTCCGCGCCGGCAGGGCCGTTGGACCCGACCACGGGAGTCGACGGGCCCGCCGGTTCGGCGACGCGGGACCCAAGACCCCCGCACCAGGGCCGAACGGCACTGCCCCGAGCACACCGGGGCCGGGCAGCCTGGACACGGAGGGGAGACACAATGCCTGAGCAGTCCGACATTCCGTCCTCGGCGGGGCCCGGCCGAGCACCCGGCGGTCTCGTCGTCGCGGACGCAGCCCACCAACCGCCCACGAGCCGGGGACTGAGCACCGCCGAGGTGCTCGCCCGCCGCGCGGCGCACGGCCCCAACAGCACCCCGCCGCCCCCGCCCCGCCGACTGTGGCTGCGCGTCCTCGAACAGCTCCGGGACCCCCTGGTCCTGCTCCTGCTCGCGGCGATGGCCGTCACCCTCGTCCTGCGCGACGTCTCCGACACGCTCGTCATCGGCCTGGTCGTCCTGGTGAACACCGCCGTCGGCGTCCGCCAGGAGATCCGCGCCGACCACGCCGTCGCCGCACTGCGCGAGCTGGCCGCCCCCCACGCCCGGGTCGTCCGCGACGGACAGGCCCAACTGGTCCCGGCCGCCGATCTCGTCCCCGACGATCTCGTGCGGGTGGAGGCCGGCGACATCGTCCCCGCCGACCTGCGGCTGACCGACGCGGCCGGGCTGCGCGTGGACGAGGCCGCGCTCACCGGCGAATCGGTGCCCGTGGACAAGAGCCAGGGCGAGGACCTTTCCGGGGGTACCGTCATCGCCGCCGGCCGGGCCTCCGGCGTCGTCACCCGCACCGGACCGGCCAGCGCCCTCGGCCAGATCACCGCACTGGTGGCCGCCCAGCCCCGCCGCCCCACCCCGCTCCAGAAGCGCCTGTCGGGCCTGAGCCGCACGCTCGGCGCGGCGGCTGTGGCGGCCTCCCTGATCGTCATGGGGCTCGGCATGCTCGCCGGCCGCCCCGCCCTGGAGATGCTCCTCGTCGGCGTCAGCCTCACCGTCGCAGCCGTCCCCGAGTCGCTGCCCGCCGTGGTCACCGTGTCCCTGGCCCTGGGTGCCTACCGGATGGCCCGCCGCTCCGCGATCGTCCGCCAACTCCCCGCCGTAGAGACCCTCGGGTCCGTGACGGTGATCGCCGCCGACAAGACCGGCACCCTCACCGAGGGCGTCATGACCGTGGAACGCCTGGCGTGCGCGAACACCGTGGTGTCCCTGACAGGGCAGGGCTACGACCCGTCGGGCACCCTGACCTCCACGACCCGGGACGACAGGCTGACGGACGAGGGAGTCCCCGGCCTACCGGGTGCGGACCTCTCCGATGACCTGACCCCTGTGCCGCGCCTCGCCCGTGACCTGCTGCTGTGCAACGACGCCGACATCGCACCCCCTGCCGCGCCGGACGGTCCTTGGACCCCGGTCGGCGATCCGATGGAGGCCGCGCTCGTCGTCGCCGCGGCCCGGTGCGGACTCGACATCACCGAACGCGCGGCGTACCCCCGGCTGTCGGAGGTGCCCTTCGACGCGGTCCGCCGCCGGATGACCACCGTGCACGGCGTCGGCGACGGCTACCTGATCGTCACCAAGGGCGCGCCCGAGAAGATCCTCACCCCGGACGTACTCACCGACGACGCGGACGTCATCGCCCGGGCGGTCGACCTGGCGGAGGAGTGGGCCGCCGCCGGCTACCGGGTCCTCGCCGTGGCCGACGACCAGCGGGCCGGCGGTCCCGACGACGACGCCGCGCAGACGGGGCTGCGCCTCGCAGGCCTGGTCGCGCTCGGCGACCCGGTCCGCGAGGGCGCCGCCGACGTGGCCCGAGCGTTCGACGACGCCGGGATCCGCCTGATGCTGATCACCGGCGACCACCCCGCGACCGCCCGCGCCATCGCCTCGCGCCTGGGCATCATCGACGGCGACGGCGAGGTACTCCTCGGCCACGACGAACTCACCCCCGCCCACCTCGACCGGGTACGCGTCTTCGCCCGCACCCGCCCGGAACACAAACTCGCCATCGTCACCGCGCTCCAGGACCGGGGCGAGGTCGTGGCCATGACCGGCGACGGCGTCAACGACGCCCCGGCCCTGCGCCGCGCCGACATCGGCGTCGCCATGGGCCGCGGCGGCACCGAGGCCGCCCGCCAGGCCGCGCACCTCGTCCTGGCCGACGACAATCTCGCCACCGCAGCTGTCGCCGTCGAGGAGGGCCGGCGGATCTACGCCAACATCCGCCGCTTCCTCGCCTACGCCCTCGCCGGCGGCGTCGCCGAGGTCCTCGTCATGCTCGCCGGACCCTGGCTCGGCTTCGCGGTCCCCCTGCTGCCGGCCCAGATCCTCTGGATCAACATGCTCACCCACGGCCTGCCCGGCGTGGCGCTGGGCGCGGAACCCGGCGACCGCGACGCCATGCGCCAACCGCCGCGTCGACCAGGGACCGCGATCCTCGGCACCGGCCTCGCCGTCCAGATCGGCCTCGTCGGCACCCTGATCGCCGCTATGGCCGCCGGCATGGCCCTCGCCGGCCACCAGGCCGGCTGGCCTTGGCAGTCCGTCCTGTTCACCGTCCTCGGCCTCGCCCAGCTCGGAGTCGCCCTCGCCGTACGGGCCCGACGGGTACCCGGCCAGCCCCGCAACGCCTGGCTGCCCGCCGCCGTGGCCCTGTCCCTGGCCGGCCAACTCGGCGCCCTGTGGCTGTCCCCGCTGCGGAGCCTGCTGGGAACCGAGTCCCTGTCCGTGTATCAGGTTCTGGCGTGCGCCGTCGCCGCCAGCGTGCCCGGCATCGCCCTGGCGGCGTACACGTCGCTCCGCTCGTGGCGCACCACCCAGTGAGGAGGCACCCCATGTCCCGGTCTCGACGTGCCGTCACGACCGCCCTCGTCGGCGTCGGCGTTCTGCTCGTGCTGTCCGCCTGCGCGGGCGCCGCGGGCCCGAACAACGTGGCGACGGTCAACGCCGCGCACCTCTCCGGGTTCTGGCCCGGACTGTGGCACGGACTGATCCTGCCCGTCACGTTCATCGTGTCCCTGTTCAACCACAACGTCGGCATCTACGAGGTGCACAACACCGGCACCTGGTACAACGTCGGCTTCGCCCTGGGACTGGCCACCTCGATCGGGGCGCTGAGCCGGGGTCCCGGCAGCACCAGGCCCGGCAGCCGGAAGTGACATCCACCCGGGCCATGTGGACGCGGCGACCGGGCCGGTCGGCACTGGTGGCCCCGCACAGCCGGCTACACGGTGAAGGTGAGAGAACCTAGGAGGTGAGCAGTCATGATGTACGGATACGGCCCGGGCTCGGGCTGGATGATGGTGACGACCCTGCTGCTGGGGCTCGTACTGATCGCGGCGGTCGTCTGGGCGGCGGTCCGCTACACCCAACAACCGGCAGGCCCGAACCCCGCAGCACGCGACGAATCCCCGCACGACGTCCTCGACCGGAGGTTGGCCGCGGGCGAGATCGACCCGGCGACCTACGACGAGGTCCGGTCGAGGCTGCCCGAACGGCGGTGACAGTGCCAACGGACCCGAAACAGACAGGTCGCCTGGCCCGGGCCGGTCACGCCGTCCGGCACCTGCCAGGAGCACACGACGAGAGCAGGCTGAGGGTATGTGGATCACCTTTCTGGGCGCTGCCGGCACCGTGACCGGCAGCCGACACCTGGTCGAGTCCGGTGACAGCCGGATCCTCGTGGACTGCGGCATGTTCCAGGGCGACCGGGAGCTGCGCCGCCGCAACTGGGAGCCGCTGGGCTTCCCACCGGAGCGCATCGACGCGGTCGTGCTCACCCACGCGCACCTCGACCACTGCGGCTGGCTGCCGCGCCTGGTCGCCGAGGGCTTCCGGGGGCAGGTGCTGTGCAGCCCCGGCACCGCCGAGCTGGCCGCGATCGTGCTGCGCGACGCCGCGCACCTGCAGGAGGAGGACGCCGAGTACGCGAACCGGATCGGCTCGTCCAAACACGCGCCCGCCCTGCCGCTGTTCGACACGCACGCCGCGGAGAAGGCGATCAGCCTGTTCGCCCCGGTGGCGTTCGGGGAGACGGTCACGTACTCGGGCACCGACATCACCCTGCACCGCGCCGGCCACATTCTCGGCTCGTCGATCGTCACCATTTCCGACGGGTCGAAGACGGTCACGTTCAGCGGGGACCTGGGCCGGGTCGACCACCCGCTGCTCCTGCCCCCGCAGGCGCCGCCGGACAGCGACGCCGTCATCGTCGAGTCCACCTACGGCGACCGCACGCACCCGCCGCGCAACCTCGACCGGTTCGCCGACGAGATCAGCGCCACCCTCCGGCGCGGCGGTGTGGTGCTGATCCCCGCGTTCGCCGTCGACCGCACGGCGGTACTGCTCATGGCGCTCAAGGAGCTCGTCGCCGCCGGCCGGATCCCGGACGTCCCGGTGTTCGCCGACAGTCCGATGGCCCTGGCCGCCCTGGACGTCTACCGCAAGGCGTTGGCCAACCACGCCCCCGACATCCGGCCGTTGCCCGACGGCGATCCGTTCGACCCCGGACAGCTCAAGCTGGTCGCCGACAAGGAGGGCTCCATCCGGCTCAACCGGCCCGGCTACCCGTGCGTGATCATCTCCGCCGCCGGGATGCTCACCGGAGGCCGGGTCGTGCACCACCTCGAGGCCCTCGCGCCCGACCCGCGCAACCTGATCGTGCTCGCCGGCTTCCAGGTGCCGGGCACCCGCGGCCGGGCCCTGGCCGACGGGGTCCGCGAGATCAAGGCATTCGGCCGGTACACCACGGTCCGGGCCCGGGTCGTGGCACTGGACGAGTTCTCCTGCCACGCCGACGCCGAGGGACTTGTGGCCTGGCTGGACGCGGGAGACCGCCGACCCGGCACCTGCTTCGTCGTGCACGGCGACACCGACGCCGCAGAAGCGCTCGCCGGCCGGATCCGCGCGGACCTCGACCGGGCCGCCGTCATTCCCCGGATGGGCGAACGGGTGCGCATCTGAGCGCGCGGAACGCGCTGGGCGACGCCGGTGCGGCCCGTCACCACGCAGACCGTGCCGGAAATACCCATGGGTCCGCGCGGAACCGACCCGGGCCGGCGACCGACCGGATGGGTGGTCAGTCTGTGCGGATCATCCGGCCGGTGACCCGGTCGAGACGTACCCCGATGTAGGTGTCGCGCGGCCCGCCGGCCCACGACTCCACCCCGGTCCACCCGGCCAGGAGCACGACCTCCGCCGCGTTGGTGACCATCCGGGCCTCACCGACCACGACGACCGACCAGCCCTCGCTGCGGATCTCGTCGAGCCCGTCGACCTCGAACGCCACCCGCTGCCCGGCCAGGCCCGCCAACGGCGAATCGGCGGCGGTGCGGAACACCACCTCCTCGGGGGCGAGCCCGAAGTTGACCGGCAGGATCATCGGCCCGTCGTCGGTACTGAACGCGACCCGTCCCACGCCGCCCACCGCGACCAGCCCCAGACACTCGGTCCGGTCGAGCGCGACGAGGCGCGCCGCGGGCGCGGGGCGGCCCGCGCCCGGGGGGAGTAGCACGGTGGCGCCGAGCAGGTCCTCGGCCGTCGTGTCCAGCGCCCGGGCCAGCCGGATGACGGTCTGCGGCGTGGGAGTGTCGGGGTGCTGCTCGACGTAGTCGATGTAGGCGTGCGCGATGCCGGAGCGTTCAGCCAGCTCGGCCCTACTGAGGCCCTGCTGCTCGCGCCGCCACGCTATCCGCCGTCCGAAGTCGCCGGGACTCGTCTCCGCCATCGTCCGCACACCCCCACCGTCCGCGTTCTCGACCGACCATCGCAGGCGGTGCCCGGTGAACCGGTCGAACCCCACTGTCCCAGTAGACCACCGGTGGACCCGCGACGCCCACGGACGAGAACTCCCAGAGGTGAAACGTCTGACCACGGCAGGTCCCCAGCCATCGGGGCGCGCGTGGTGGCCCCTGAGCCGCGAGCCCAGGAGAGAGGGACAGAGTCCCCGACGACCCGGGCCTTGTGGCCCTGCTGCCCGGCGGACGGGGCGCGCACGCTCACAGGGAGACGCGAAGGGAGAACCACCATGATCAACGCTCTGGTGGCCTATGGTTCCGCCCACGGTTCCACCGCCGAGATCGCCGGCTGGATCGGCGAGGCGCTGCGCGAACGCGGCCTGCACGTCGAGGTCCGCGACGCCGCGGCCGTCGACGACGTGACCGAGTACGACCTGGTGGTGCTCGGCGGCGCCCTGTACGCCCACCGCTGGCAGCGCGACGCGCGCCGCTTCGCCCGCCGGCACCGCGAGGCACTGACCGGGCGGCGGGTGTGGTTGTTCAGTACCGGCCCACTGGACCGCACCGCCGAGGACGGGTCGATCGCGGCGGTTCCCAAGGTCGCGCGGATCGCCGAGAAGCTCCACGCCCGAGGACACGTCACGTTCGGCGGCCGTCTGGCCGCCGACAGCACCGGGTTCCTCGCCAGCCGGATGGCCAGGACCATGGCCGGTGACTTCCGCAACCGCACCCAGGTCACCGCCTGGGCCTACGCGATCGCCGCCGACGCCGTCCGACCCGGCACCGAGATCCTCCGCTAGCCGGGGGACCCCGGTCCCGGGCGCACGGGACCTTCGGCCCTGCCCGCCCGACGGCCGCGGTGCTCGGATGAAACCGACAACCACGTGAGGAGTACGAGATGAAAGCCATGGTGTTCAACGGGCCGCAGGACCGGTCCTGGACGAGCGTGCCCGACCCGACGATCACCGACCCCCGCGATGTGGTCATCCGGGTCGACGCGGTGACGATCTGCGGCACGGACCTGCACATCCTGGGCGGCGACGTACCGGAGGTGACGGCCGGGCGGATCCTGGGCCACGAGGCGGTCGGCACGGTCATGGATCTCGGGTCCGGGGTGACCACGCTGGCCGCCGGTGACCGGGTCCTGGCGTCCTGCATCTCGGCGTGCGGATCCTGCCGGTACTGCCGCCAGGGCTCCTACGGGCAGTGCCGGGGCGGCGGGGGCTGGATCCTCGGGCACACCATCGACGGCGTGCAGGCCGACTACGCCCGGATCCCGTTCGCGGACCTGTCCACGCACAAGCTCCCCGACGCCCTGACCGACGAGCAGGCCGTACTCCTGTCCGACATCCTGCCCACCTCCTACGAGGTCGGCGTCCTCAACGGACAGGTACGCCCCGGCGACACCGTCGTCATCGTCGGCGCGGGCCCGATCGGCCTGGCGGCCGTGGCGACCGCGAAGCTGTTCTCCCCGTCGCAGATCATCGTCATCGACAAGGCCGACACCCGCCTGGCGGCGGCCAAGCAGTTCGGGGCCGACACCACCCTGCGGGCCGACGACGACCCGGCGGCGTCCGTCCTGGCCGCCACCGGCGGGCTCGGCGCCGACGTCGTCATCGAGGCCGTCGGCACCCCGCAGACGTTCGAGCTGTGCGCCCGGATGGTCCGCCCCGGGGGACACCTGGCCAACGTCGGCGTCCACGGCAAGCCGGCGACGCTGCACCTGGAAGACCTGTGGATCCGCAACCTGACCATCACCACCGGCCTGGTCGACACCCACTCGACGCCCACCCTGATGCGGATGCTCGCCTCCGGTCAGCTCGACCTGAGCCACATGGTCACCCACCGCTACGGGTTCATGGACTTCAACGACGCCTACGAGACGTTCTCCGACCCGGTCGGCACCGGCGCCCTGAAGGTCGTCGTCTCCCGCACCTGAGCCGGCCCGCAACACCCCGCACTGAGAGGAACGCCGCCATGCCCCGCGAAGAAGACACCCACGCCGCCGGGCGTGAGGCACGGGCCGAACTCACCGAGCACCCCGACCGGCCCCTGCCGCACCTCGACGCGCTGAACACCTACCTCACCACCGAAGCACACCGCGAGGACCCCGACCACCGCCGGACGGACCCACCCGTCACGACCGGATCCGGTTAGGCACGCGATGAACTGGCCGATCGCGGTGGCCGTGTTCCTGCTGCTGCACGGACTGGTCCACGTGGCCATCTATCCGCCGCCGCCGAACGACGAGGCGCCGTTCCAGCCGCACCGCTCCTGGCTGCTGCGCCGCTACGGCGTGCCCGAGACGGCGCAGAGGGCGGTAGCGGTCGCGGGCTCCGTGATCAGCGCCGTCGCGTTCGTCACCGCCAGCGGCGCACTGCTGGCCGGTGCCGGCTGGTGGGCTCCCGTCGCCGCCGCGGCGGCGGGAGTGTCCCTGGCGCTCCTCGCCGTCTACTACCACCCGTGGCTGACGTTCGGGCTGCTCCTGGACCTCGCCGTGATCAGCCTGGTTTTCTACGGGCCCACGCGGCTGTAACGCGAAGCGAACAAACGAGAGAGGATCCCCGATGACATCGAGTTCCCTGCTGGTCGTCGGTGTCGACGGCTCCGACGGAGGACGCCGCGCCCTGACCTGGGCCGTGCACGAGGCCGCCCGCACCGGTAGCGCCGTGCAGGCCGTGACCGCCTGGCACTGGGACGGGCTGGACGCTGAGTTCGCCAACCTGACCACACCGGACGCCGAACGCGAACGCGCCGAGAAGATCGCAGCCCACGACATCGCCGACGTCACCGCCGGACTGTCCGGCCACGTACCCGTCGCACTGGAGGTCGTCGCCGGACAGGCCTCCGACGTCCTGACGGCGGCGGCCCGCACCGCGCACCTACTCGTCCTTGGCAGTCACGGACACGGCGCGCTGCACCACGCGGTCCTCGGATCCGTCGCCGAGGCGTGCATCCGCAAGGCCGCCTGCCCGGTCGTCGTCATCCCTGTCCCGCGCCCCGCCCACGACCCGAATCTTCCGGCCACCGGAAGCTAGAACACGACCCACCTCCTGCCGGTGCCCACCACGGTGGGCGCCGGCGGAAGACCGGACCAGCGTGGGCCTCGGCCTGTCTCACCCCATCCGGTCCGGTGCCCTCAGCGCGACACCTGTGCCCCGCATGCTGTGCAGGTAGCGGGGATTGTCGGCGTTCTCGCCCAACTTGGCGCGGAGCCTGCACAGGAGCACGTCCACGGTCCGCGAACAGCGCGCAGAGCGGACACGCGCCCGCAGGACGGTACGGGGAACGAAGGTACCCGGATGCTCGCTGAGCATGTCCAGCAGGTCGAACTCCCGCTGGGTCAGGTCCAGCCGCCTGCCGTCGAGGACGGCGACTCGCGAGCCGACGTTGAGGCGGAGCTCACCGACGACCCGGGTGTCGGACGACGCCGGAGCTGGGACACGGCGCAGCACCGCCCCGATCTGGGCGTCCAGCAATGCGGGGGAGCAGGGCTTGGGCATGTAACTGTCCGCTCCTAGGTCCAGCAGCCGGGCGATGTCGGATTCGGGGCGCTCGGGGGCCAGAACGATGACCGGACGCCGGGTGCCCAGGCGGACCAGTTGAGTGACCTGAAGGCCATCAACGCCAGGGGCCGACGGGTCCAGCACGACGACGTCGGGCCTGCCGTGTGCCCGGAGCGAAACGTCGACCAGCACCGCTCCGACCTGCTCCAGGGCCAGCGCCGTGACGTGATGGCCGAGGCCCGACAGGCCCCCCGTGGCGGTCTGTCGGCAGGCCGCGTCGTCGTCGATCAGTAGTATCTTCGCCATGGCCCTGTCCCGTCGGGGTCGGACAATTCGGTTCCCCCACAGGCTCGCACCGGATGTGTGACTGCGGTCATACCAGCAGGTATAGCCTTGGACTATGGAGCTCGACGTCCGTCACCTGCGTGCGCTCTGCGCCATCGCCGAGGCCGGCAGTGTGTCCCGGGCGGCCGTGCGGTTGGGCATCTCGCAGCCCTCGTTGACCGCGCTCCTGCAGCGGGTGGAGCGCACGCTGGGGGGTGAGCTGTTCGTGCGTGGCCGCACGGGCGTGACCCCCACCCCGCTGGGGCACCGGGCGCTGCAACGCGCGCGGCTCGTCGTCGCCGAGATCGACGGATTCACCGGCGACCTGCTGCAGGGGGACCCGTCGACGACCAGGACCCTGCGCCTCGGATCGGTGCACATGGAGTGCTGCGGCAGCGTCCTGGACAACGTGGTCGCGGCGCTGTCCGACGCGGAGATCACCATGCAGGTGGAGCCGTCGGCGGTGGCCTTGGCACAGTCTCTGCAGCACGACCGGCTCGACCTGGCGGTGATCGGGATGATGGACGACCACGAGGTCGGGCTGGCCACCGATCTGGCGCAACGGATGCTGGTACCCAGGGTGCCGATCTTCGTGGCGATCGGGGCCCGACACCGCCTCGCAGACCGCGAGGAGATCGATCTGGCGGACCTGGCGGAGGACGCGTGGATCTCCCCGCCGGGGGCCGACGACGGGTCGCTGACCTCGTTGCGCGCGGCCTGCCGGCGGGCCGGGTTCGTGCCCAGGATCCGCTTCGAGGCACCCACGGGTGGGGGAGCGCAGCTCATCGAGACGGGCCGGGCGATCCAGCTGGTGGAGCCGACGTCGGTGTCGCGGGGCGGCCTCGTCGTTCGGCGGTTGGTCGGAGAGCCGTTGCGTGCCAGGCTCCTGCTCGCCTGGCGCCGGTCCCGGGTCTCCGAGGTGGACGCGGAGCGGGTGTACCTCGCCGTGGCCCGCGCGTACGTGGAGCACGCGGTGGACAACCCCACCTACGGCCCCTGGTGGGCCGCGCACCCGGAGGTGCACCCCCGCACGGACTGACCGTCTCTTAGGGGGCTGGTAACGCACACGTCACCTCTGGGTAAACGACGCCCTAACGACTGTTGTGCCCGAAAGGAGGACATCAATACGTTGCGGATCCACCTGGCCGACACCCGGCCGGGACCCGAACCCCCTCGGAGATCCGCAATGAGAGATCACCCCGACCGGCGTGCCCTCGCACGCCTGTCCCTCGTGGCGCTCAGTCTGATAGCCGGTCTGCTGGTGGCAGGCACCCCGACCCAGGCGGCGCACACCACCCCCGCGCCCGCTCCCCGAGTTCCGGCACAGGCGGCCGAACCCCGGCACTTCGCGACGTCCGGGACCGACATGCGCGAGCGGGCGCCCCGGCCGGCGTCGAAGGAGGAACAGCGCCGCGACTACGACGAACCCGCAACTGCTACCGAGAAGGCGCCCAGGCCTTCCATGGCCGGACGGTCCGCTCTGGCGGCGACCTGCAACGTCAGCGACTTCACCAGCCGCACCGGCTGGGCCCTGGTCGACCAGATCAAGGCCTCGACGACCGACTGCGTCAACAGCCTGTTCTCGTTGAGCGGCTCGGACGCGTACGCCGCGTTCCGCGAGGCGCAGATGGCCAGCGTCGCCTACGGGCTGCGCGACAACGGGTCGGCCTACCCCGGAAACAACAGCACGGGAACCGCCCAGCTCGTGCTCTACCTGCGCGCCGGCTACTACGTGCACTGGTATGACCCGACCACCGTGGGCACCTACGGCACGACCCTGCAGACCGCGATCCGCTCCGGCCTGGACTCCTTCTTCGCCAACCCGCGCGCCTTCGACGTCACCGACGCCAACGGCGAGTCCCTGTCCGAGGCGGTCACCCTCATCGACAGCGCCGAGGAGAACGCCCGCTACCTCCACATCGTCAAGGGCCTGCTGACCAGCTACAACAGTTCCTACAACACGTCGTGGTGGATGCTCAACGCCGTCAACAACGTCTACACCGTCCTGTTCCGCGGCCACCAGGTCCCCGCGTTCGTCACGGCCGTACAGTCCGACCCCAGCGTCCTGGACACCCTCTACAACTTCGCCTCCTCACACCTCGCCCTCCTCGGCACCGACCAGAGCTACCTGACCTCCAACGCGGGCCGCGAACTCGCCCGGTTCCTGCAACACGCCCCCCTGCACGCCAAGGCCCAGTCCCAGGCCAAGGGCCTTCTCAACCAGAGCTCCATCCGGGGTACGACCGCACCGCTGTGGGTCGGCGTCGCGGAGATGACCGACTACTACGACCGGGCCAACTGCGCCTACTTCGACACCTGCAACCTCCAGAGCCGGCTCACCGCCGAGGTCCTGTCGATCACCTACGCCTGCGACGCCGGACACACCATCCGGGCCCAGGCCATGACCACCGCCGAACTGACCGCCACGTGCACCAGCGTGCGCAACCAGGACGCGTTCTTCCACAACATCGTGGCCGACCCCGGACCGGTCACGGGGGACCGCAACACCAACATCGAGATCAACGTGTTCGACAGCTCCACCGACTACCAGACCTACGCCGGCGCCATCTTCGGCATCGACACCAACAACGGCGGCATGTACCTGGAAGGCGACCCGTCCGCGACCGGCAACCAGGCCCGGTTCATCGCCTACGAGGCCGAGTGGATGCGGCCGACGTTCGCGATCTGGAACCTCAACCACGAATACACCCACTACCTCGACGGCCGCTACGACATGTACGGCGACTTCGGCGCCAACATCACCACCCCCACCATCTGGTGGATCGAGGGCTTCGCCGAGTACGTGTCCTACTCCTACCGCAACGAGGTCTACTCGGCCGCGATCACCGAGGCCGGCAAACGCACCTACTCGCTGCGCACCCTCTTCGACACCACCTACAGCCACGACACGACCCGCATCTACCGCTGGGGCTACCTCGCCGTGCGCTACATGCTCCAGTCCCACCGCGCGGACATGATGACCCTGCTGTCCCACTACCGGTCCGGGAACTGGACCGCGGCCCGGACCCTGCTGACCAGCACGATCGGCAGCCGCTACGACGCCGACTGGTACACCTGGCTCGCAGCCTGCGCCGCCGGCAGCTGCGGCGGGGGCGGAACACCCACCAACCAGCCGCCGACCGCCAGCTTCACCGTCACCACCGCCAACCTCACCGCCACGTTCACCGACCGCTCCACCGACTCCGACGGCACGGTCGCCTCCCGCTCCTGGAACTTCGGCGACGGCACCACCTCGACAGCGACCAACCCGACCCGCACCTACGCCGCCGCCGGCACCTACACCGTGCGGCTCACCGTCACCGACGACAAGGGCGCCACCGGCACCACCACCCAGACGGTCGCCGTCGCCACCGGCGGAGGCAGCGTCCCGGAATGCACCGGCAGCGACGTGCGCACCCTCGGGAAGAACTGCCAGCGCACCAACAGGTCCGCGACCGCCGGCAACTACGACTACCTGTACCTGTACCTCCCCGCCGGCGTCACCCAGCTGCGCATCACCGCCTCCGGCGGCACCGGCAACTGCGACCTGTACTACAGCCCCAGCACCTGGGCCACCACCGGCACCTACACCAGCCGGTCCACCAACCCCGGCAACGCGGAGACCCTCACCGTCACCAACCCGGCGGCCGGCTACCACTACATCAGCCTGTACGCCACGACCACCTGCGGAGGAGTCACCGTCAAGACCGAGTATTAGAAGATCCACAGCGCCCCGAGCCGACACGTGCAGCCCATCCGGGCCGACCGACGGCCACCACGGGGCCACACAGACAGCGGGCGTCAAGGCTCCACCGGCTCCCCGGTCTGACGCCCGCAACGAGGGCCCACACCCACAACCCGCCGCGCTGAGGGGACAAGCGGCAGGTGAGGGGTGTGGGCCCTCCGAGCTGCCCGGACCACCCCGGATGCCGGTATTCACCGCGCACCCGGCTCTGTCCCGGTGTGAGACGTGTATGCCTCAACGTCCCTCGTGGCGCCCACCGTGCGGATAGGGGTCCTACGGCCCGGGCCACGAGGGGCCTTGTACCCGGGACGCGCACCAGCCCCCTGGCAGACGATGGGAACAGAGACCTTCGACCAAGGGGCCATCACCATGACGACGCACACCGGTGTCATCTCCCGCAGGCCCAGCCTGGGCCCGCACCACCTCGGCACCGTCAACCGCCTCGTCCTGGGGCTGCTGCACTCGCCACTGCACGCCCTCCTGGAGGGCGGGGTGTGCGAACTGTCCTTCACCGGTCGCCGCACGGGCCGCCTGATCCGCCTGCCCGTGATGTACGCCCGCACCGACCGGACCGTGGTGGTCATGGCCGGCGACGCCGAGGCCAAGCGCTGGTGGCGCAACTTCCGTACCCCGCACCGGGTGACGGTGACCCTGCACGGCGTCACCCACAACGGCAAGGGCCGGGTCCTCGTTGCCGGTGACCCGCAGTACGACCAGTCATGTGCCATCTACTGGGAACGGCACCCCGACGTGCGCCTGCAACCGGGCGACCGCCTCGTCCGCATCGACCTCGACGAGGAGCCGACATGCGCATGATCCCCACCACGCCCCTCACCGATGAGGACCTGCGCGCCGTGGACTCCTACTGGCGGGCCGCGAACTACCTGTCGGCCGGGCAGATCTTCCTCCTGGGCAACCCGCTCCCGCGCCGGTCCCTGCGGCCGGAGGACGTCAAGCCGCGCCTCCTCGGGCACTGGGGGACCAGCCCCGGACTGAACCTGATCTACGCGCACCTCAACCGGATCATCGCCGGCCGCGACCAGCCCGTGCTGTTCGTGACCGGTCCCGGGCACGGTGGCCCGGCGATGGTGGCGAACACGTGGCTGGAGGGCACCTACAGCGAGGTGTACCCGGAGATCACCCGCGACGCCGCCGGTACCGCGAAACTGTTCCGGCAGTTCTCCTTCCCCGGCGGGATCCCCAGCCACGTGGCTCCGGAGACTCCCGGGTCGATCCACGAGGGCGGTGAGCTCGGCTACTCCCTGGCGCATGCCTTCGGGGCCGCGTTCGACAACCCCGGGCTGGTGGTCGCGTGCGTGATCGGCGACGGTGAGGCCGAGACGGGCCCGCTGGCGGCGGCGTGGCACTCCAACAAGTTCCTCACCCCCGGCCGCGACGGCGCGGTGCTGCCGATCCTGCACCTCAACGGGTACAAGATCGCCAATCCGAGTGTGCTGTCCCGCATCGAGGAGGACGAGCTGACCGCGCTGCTGATCGGCTACGGCTACGAGCCCTACCTGGTCTCCGGCGAGGACCCCGCCGAGGTGCACCAGCAGATGGCCGCCACCATGGATCTGGTGTTCGACCGGCTGACAGCGATCAGCTACGAGCCGACCCGCCCGCGCTGGCCGATGATCGTGCTGCGTACACCCAAGGGCTGGACAGGTCCGCGTGAACGCGACGGCCTGCCCGTGGAGGGCACCTGGCGCTCGCACCAGGTCCCGCTACCGGCCGCCAGGACCGACCCCGGCCAGCTCGCAGCCCTCGAGGAATGGCTGCTGTCCTACCGGCCGGAGGAACTGTTCGACCCGTCCGGCGCGCCGCGCCCCGAGGTCGTCGGCTGGCTGCCGCGCGGCGAACTGCGGATGGGCGACGTCCCCCAGGCCATCGGCGGTCTGTTGACCCGGGACCTGGCACTACCGGATTTCCGCGACCACGCCGTGAAGGCGGGGGAGAACCACGAGGCGACCCGGGTCCTCGGCGACTGGCTGCGCGACGTGATGGCCGCGAACATGACGAACTTCCGCCTGTTCGGCCCGGACGAGACGGCCTCCAACCGCCTCGACGCCGTCTACGAGGTCACCGGCAAGGCCTGGCAGGCCCAGGTGCTGCCGACTGACGAGCATCTCGCGGTCGACGGCCGGGTGATGGAGATCCTGTCCGAGCACACCTGCCAGGGTTGGCTGGAGGGCTACACGCTGACCGGCCGGCATGGCCTGTTCTCCTGCTACGAGGCGTTCATCCACATCGTCGACTCGATGGTCAACCAGCACGCCAAGTGGCTCAAGACCGCGCGTGGCATCCCGTGGCGCAGGCCGGTCCCGTCGCTGAACTACCTGCTCACCTCACACGTGTGGCGCCAGGACCACAACGGCTTCTCCCACCAGGATCCCGGCTTCATCGACCACGTGGTCAACAAAAAGGCGGAGATCATCCGGGTGTACCTGCCGCCGGACGCCAACACCCTGCTCTCCGTGGCCGACCACTGCCTGCGCAGCCGCGACTACATCAACGTCATCGTCGCCGGCAAACAACCCGCCCCGGTCTGGCTCGACATGGACGCGGCCGCCGCGCACTGCGCCCGGGGCCTGGGCGTGTGGGACTGGGCCTCCAACGACGACGGCGACCCGGACGTGGTTCTCGCCTGCGCCGGCGACGTGCCCACCCTCGAGACCCTCGCGGCGGCCGACCTGCTGCGCACCCACCTGGCGCACCTGAAGGTCCGGGTCGTCAACGTCGTCGACCTGATGCGCCTGCAACCGGCGTCCGAGCACCCGCACGGCCTGCCCGACACCGAGTACGACGCGATCTTCACCACCGACAAGCCCGTCATCTTCGCCTACCACGGCTACCCGACCCTGATCCACCGCCTCACGTACCGCCGCGCCGGACACGGCAACCTGCATGTGCGCGGCTACAAGGAGGAGGGCACCACCACCACGCCGTTCGACCTGCTCATGATGAACGATCTCGACCGGTACAAGCTCGTCATCGACGTCATCGACAGGGTCCCCGGCCTCGCCCGCCAAGCGGCCGACGTCCGCCAGGACATGGTCGACGCCCGCGCCGCCGCCCGCCGACACATCCTCGAACACGGCGAGGACCCCGCCCACATCCGGGACTGGACCTTCACGGGAGACCCGTCATGAAGACCAACGCCGCCCTGCTGCGCGCCGTCGCCGCGGCCCAGCACGCCCCGTCGCTGCTGAACACCCAACCCTGGCGGTGGGAACTCGCCGGCGACGTCGCCGAACTGTGGGCACGCCGCGACCGGCAGGTCACCTCCGTCGATCCCGACGGGCGCCTGCTCACCGTCAGCTGCGGCGCGGCCCTCGACCACGCCCGCGTCACCCTCGCCGCCGACGGACACTCCTGCACCACCACCCGGCTGCCGGACCCCGAGCGCCCCGACCTGCTGGCCGAACTGCGCCTCACCGGCCTGCGCACACCGGGACCCGACGACTGGCGCCGCTACCAGTCGATGCTCATCCGCCACGCCGACCGCCGGGCATTCCCCAAGATCACCGTCCCTGAGGAGCTCCTCGACCAGCTCCGCCAGGCCGCCGAGGAAGGCGGGGCGCACCTGCAGATCCTGCGCCCCGACGAGATGATCGTCCTCGCCGGGGCGGTCGACCGGGCCGAGGCCATCGAACTCGACGACCCCGCCTACCGCGCCGACCTCGACACGTGGACCCACCGGCCCGCCCACACCCGCGACGGCATCGACGTCCCCGCCCCCGATCCCACCGCCCGCACCGTCCCGATCCGCACCTTCGACCCCGACCACCCCACCCCCCTGGGCGAGAAGGTCGGCGACCAGGCCGCCCGCTTCGCGATCCTGTTCACCGACAACGACCACCCGACCGACTGGCTGACCGCGGGAGAGGCCCTCAGCCGGGTACTCCTGACCGCCGTCGCCACCGACCTGGCGATCTCACCCATCAGCGACGTCATCGAGGTACCCGTCACCCGCCAACGCCTGCGGGGCCTGCTGTCCGACCTGGGCTGGCCCATGATCGCCCTGCGGATCGGCATCACCGAACGACCCGGGGCCGCCCCGGCGACCACCCGCCACACCGCCTTCCCCCAGCACTGCGTCGACGTCTGACGACCCCCGCTCTCCAGGACGCACCCACGTCGCGACTCCTGACCACCGCGACCGGCCGCCCTGACCAGTGGGACAGGCACCCACGTGCCGCGCCCACCCGCATCCGCACCGCCGGCGAACAGGGGCTATGTGGCCCGGGCCGTGCGGGCCCTTCGACCCGGGCGGGGACGACGCCCAGCCCGGAGGATGGATATGGGCCGGCCGCGTGCCAGGAGACGAACCTCCTGAACGCCAGTCCGGCCCGCTCGCCCACCGACGGCCAGCCCACGTCGCTGCCGTGCCACCGACCGGCCCACCGGCCCAAACGTGACGGAGTGTTGTCGTGCGATCAGACCCCACAACGAAACCCGCCGCCGCCCGGGGCACCAGCGCGATCCTCCTGGACGCCATCGCCGCCTCCCAACACGCGCCCTCGCCACACCAGCCCGCCCCGTGGCGCTGGGAACTCCACGACGGCACCGCCGAACTGTGGCTGACAACCCACGGAAACGACGACCGAAGGCTTGCCGTCGCCAGCTGCGGCACCGCACTCCACTGGGCACGGGCAGCCCTCGCCGCAGCCGGCCACACCAGCGTCACCATCCGCCTACCCGACCCGCGACGCCCCGAACTCCTCGCCGAACTACGCGTCACCGGTACCCGCACGATGAAGAACTCCGACCTCCGCCGGTACCAGTCGATCCTGACCTGGAACAACGAACCGCACACACCCACGGACCACACGGTGCCAGCCAGGGACCTCGACCGACTCCAGTGGGCCGCCGAACGCTACGCGGCGCACCTGACGATCCTGGAACCCGAACAGGTCGCGCTCCTCGACCCCCAACGGCGCACGCCGACGCCGGAGGCCGCCGAGGACAGAACCACCCGCTACGCCGTCCTGTTCGCCGACGCGGACACACCGCTGGACTGGCTGACCACCGGCGAGGCACTGGGGGAGATCGTACTGACGGCCGGAGCCGCCGACCTCGTCGTACTGTCGATCAACGGCCTGATGGGCGCGCCCGCGTTTCACGACGACCTGCGCCGTGCGCTCGCGAACCGGGGCTGGCCGATGCTCGCGCTACGCTTCGGCACAGCCCAACGCCCAACCAGGCCGCTTCCGGTATACCTCCCCCAAAGGGTCGGCGCGATCAACTGAAACACCGGACCACGGTCGGACGGCGGCCCGCGAACCACCTGCCCGGGTGGCGATCGGTGAGGCATGGCCGGCTGCATGCTGTGAATCCGCTGAGTGGGGGCGCTGGCGACAGGTCGGTGAGGCGGATGCCGGACCGCCTCTCCGCGGCTGGCGCTGTCGGAGAGTGGATGTTCGTCCGCTAGGGGAGGCAACCTCGGCGCGCCTAGGCTGGCGAGGTGGACGGGCCCCGTGCCGATTCCCCTAGGACCAATCGAGAAGTCGCCGAGCTGGCTCGCAAGCAATCGCTACTCACGGAGCCACGCATCGCCCCGCTGACCGCGCACGCGGCCCGGATACGGTCGGAACGGGGAGCAGATCGCGTTCCGGACTTCGACCCGACCGAGGCCGGCGTACACGCACCGATCCTGCTGCTGCTGGAAGCGCCGGGTGCCAGGGCGACCCGCGAACGTCACGGGTCTGGATTCGTCAGCCCCGACAACAACGACCAGACCGCCGCCACTATGTGGCACCTGCTGTGCGACGCCGGCATCGACCGCAGCCGCGATGTCGTGACCTGGAACGTCATCCCCTGGTACATCGGCGACGACACGAAGATCCGGCCCGCCTCGACGCGAGATCTTCTCGCCGCCGAAGGCTACACGCGACAGTTGCTGGCGCTGCTTCCCGCGCTGAAGGTGGTGGTCCTCATCGGCCGGAAGGCCGCGAAGGGATGGAGCAGACTCGGCATCCATACTTTGCGCACCATCGAGTGCCCACACCCGTCCCCACGCAACCTCAACACACGGCCAGCGGACCGTCAAAAGATCCTGGTTGCCCTCCAAGACGCCCGGCGCCTCGCAGGACTCGGCTCACCGACGGGCCGCGGCCGTTGACGGCTGGCTTCCGGCCGGCGGCCGGTGGTGTTGACGCGGCAGTACCGACCGTCTTGACGTTTGGGCCACCCGGGGAACCTAGCCGATCAGCGTGATCGTCGCCGACAGCCCGGCAGGCCCGGGTTGCCCTGGCCGGTCAGGGGATGGCGGTGAAGATGTTCCATCCGGATCCGAAGTCGGTCCCGTTGTCGAAGGTGTCGGCGCCGGTGCTGTGGTACACCCGCGCGGTGCCGTCGGCGAGGCGTCCGATCAGGTCGGGTTTGCCGTCATGGTTGATGTCGGCCAGGTTGATGGCGGTGAAGATGTTCCACCCGGATCCGAAGTCGGTCCCGTTGTCGAAGGTGTCCGCGCCGGTCCCGTGATAAACCCGGGCAATGCCGTTGGACAGTCTGCCGACCAGATCGGGGCGCCCGTCCTGGTTGATGTCGGCGAACAGAACCGCCGTGAAGATGTTCCAACCGGACCCGAAGTCAGTCCCGTTGTCGAAGGTGTCAGGCCCGGTGCCGTGATACACCCGCGCGGTGCCGTCGGCGAGGCGGCCGATGAGGTCCGGTTTGCCGTCGTGGTTGATGTCGGCGAAGTTGACGGTGCTGAAGATGTTCCATCCGGAGCCGACCTGCGCACCGTTGTCGAACGTGTCAGAGCCCAGTCCGTGGTACATCCGCGCGGTGCCGTCGGCGAGGCGTCCGATCAGGTCCGGCTTGCTGTCATGGTTGATGTCGGCCAGGTTGATGGCGGTGAAGATGTTCCACCCTGAGCCGAACTGCGTCCCGTTGTCGAACGCGTCGGCACCCGTTCCGTGGTAAACCCGCGCGGTGCCGTCGGCGAAGCGGCCGATCAGGTCGGGCTTGCCGTCGTGGTTGATGTCTGCCATCGTCCCGGTCAAGGTGTCGGGCAGGGCCGGGGGAGTGGGACTGGGTGTTGGAGCGGGGCCGGGCCCGCACTGCTGGGCGGGGCCAGTGTTAGCGGAGCCGAGGGTCCCGATCACGGTGCCTTCGGCGCGCGTGACGCCGGGGCTGCCGTGGTCGTGCCAGCAGGCGTGTCCGGCGGTGAGGTTCCTGTACTCGACGTGGATGTGGCGGCTGGGGTTGCAGCCGAGATTGGTGGCGTCGCCGACGCGCATCCCGTTCGTGATGGTCCCACTGGTGACGGCGCTGGTGAGATGCGCGACGTAGATCCAGCCGACCGAGACGCCGTCGACCTTGACCTTGATGCGCACGCTCTGTCCGCACGACGACGAGCTGGACATCCACTCGAAGGAAAGTGTTCCGCTGTTGCCACTGACGTTCAGGCGGACTGCCGTGTTGTCTGCCGGGGCGTAGAGGTCAGTGGCCCAGTCCCCGCCGCCTGGCCGGTGGTGCACGCTCGGGTGGCTGGAGTTGACATCGTTGTAAGGCGGGTTGACGTGGGAGACGTAGGCCCATTTCCCGGTGAAGGGCATCGTGACGTTCGCCGACGGGCCGACCGTGGCCGAAGCCGGTGACGAAGCCCAGAGGCCGAAAGCCGCGAACATCAGCCCTACTGCCAGCAGCACCCGGGCCCGAACTACCGTACGCATCATCATGGCCACCTACGTTCGCTGCGGGGACGTATGGATGAGGGTCGCGCAACCCTGTCGGACCCGCTGATGCCCGAGGCTGACCCGGCAGCCCGCCAGGCATCTGACCTCAACAACGCGTCCGTGAGCACCTCCACAAGAAGGCCCCGCTCGGATCAGAGCCGTCCCCTGGGGGAGCCTAAAGACACCGGCACGGTCAAAGTCGCGACTGTCCTCGATCAGACGGCCCCAGGGACGAGCGGTAGTCAGCATCCGACGACCGCGAAGGTCCGCGCCGAACACACGATTCACCCCTAACTCATTCCACCCTTACGTTGATCACTCCGACGTCCGCCGCAGCGGCTACGAACGGGTACGCCGACCGTCGAGGCGAACGCCAACGCAGGCAGCCCTCTGCCCGAGACTCGAATCTAGGGAATGAACATGTGCCTTAACCGCGTCTTCCGGCGATGGTGCTACTAGTCCTGCTGCGGCGAACGTCCGCCAGGCTCAGCTTCACCGGCTCGCGCCGGGTGGACTGGCTGGCCAAGCGCACGCCGAGGGCGTGCAGTCGGCCGGCGCGCAGTCCGGCTTCACGGATGCGCGTCAGGAGCTGGTCGATGACGCTGACCAGATCCCCGTCGGCGAGCAGGTCCTCCAGGCGGGCGATGTGCCGCGCGCCCGTCCAACGCGACAGGCACGCCTTGATCGCGGCGAACAGGACGTTGACGCGGTCGGTGTCGGGTCCGCCGCCGAAGTGGTAGGTGCCGACGCCGTCGCGGGCGCCGGGCGCCCAGCGGATGGCGTCGGGGTCGAGGTCCTCGTCGGGCAGGTCGTCACCGCCCGCGGTCAGTCCCGGGCCGGTCTCGGGCAGATGCGCGCGGATGTGCGCGAGAATCGACCCGGCGGCTTCACTTTCAGTAGTCACAATGATCGAGAATGCGAACCTAGATCATGTTTAGCGAGTGGGTTGACCAGTACATATCTGACACGATCTACGTTCGAGATGACTTTTCGCCGGGACCAGGCGGTGCGCGGGCACGCCCACGATGCGGTGAACGCGCTGCGGCCACACCCCGGGTTGTCACCCCACCGCGAGTCGGCTCGGCAGGTGGGGCCGCCGGCCTCGGTTTCGGCGGACCGGCGCGCCACAGCCGGCGTAACCGGTGGCGTTACCGCTGTCTGAACGGCGGTCCCATACGTCGTTGACGGGTTGCCGCAGCGACGGATTCCGGACATCCGCCGACGACCGGGGTCGATACCGTCGGGTATGGATTTGCGCGCAGCGTGTCGATTCCTTTTCTCTGTGGTGCTGTGCTCCGTGGTAGCGCTCGCCGGCGCGCTCCCGCCGATGGCTGCCCACGCAGGCGGTGGCTACACCGACGATGCCGCCGTGTGCCGTACGACCGGCCAGCAGGCGGGCGCCTGCCCCGGCTACGACTGGGGCTACTGGTCGAACGGCACGTTCCGGTCGAATAGTCCGCGCGGGTTCGCCTACCGTAACTGCACCGACTTCGTCGCCCAGCGGGTCGGCCTCACCTGGTCATCGTTCCGCTTCCCCAGCGGCGCGGGGCACGCCCGGGACTGGGCTGCCTACGCGTCCAACGCTGGCCTGACGGTGTCTACCGCCGCGCAGCAGGGTGACGTCGCCTGGTGGGGCGGCGGGGACTACGGACACGTCGCTGTCGTGTCGTCAGTCAACGGCGACGGATCGGTGAACGTGGAGGAGTACAACGTCGCCGCGCCCGGCGGCTACGGCACCCGTCCGAACCTCCGCGCGGAGAAGTACCTGCGGCTCGGCTCGTCCGGCTCGTCCGGTCAGGCGACGCCTGGGACGGATGTCGACGGCAACGCCGGCGCGGATCTGGTGCTCACGACGAGCGAGCCCGGCGGCGGCACGGCGGCGATCGTGGGCCTGTCGACCTACGCGGGCTTCTGGGTGCAGCCAGCGTGGTGGCGTGATCCCGACACCGGCTGGGCGGGGGTCACGCCCCTCGCCGGGGACGTCAACGGTGACCGCAGGGCCGACTACGTGTTCCTCGCCAACGCCGGCGCCGACGGCACCCGCGCGTACGTGGCGCTGTCCAATGGCACCGGGCTCAGCGCGCCGCAGCTGTGGTGGAACGGCGTCGGCTACGGCTACACCGGTATCAAGGCGGCGCTCGCCGACGTCGACGGCAACGGCGGGGCGGACTTGGTGCTCACGACGAGTGAACCGGGCGGCGGCACCGCCGTCGTCGTGGGCCTGTCGACGTACGCGGGCTTCTGGATACAGCCCGCCTGGTGGAGCGACCCCGGCACGGGCTGGAGCGGGGTCACGCCCCTCGCCGGGGACGTCAACGGCGACCGCAAAGCCGACTATGTCTTCCTCGCCAACGCCGGCGCCGACGGCACCCGCGCCTACGTCGCGCTGTCTAACGGCTCCAGGCTCAGCGCACCGCAGCTGTGGTGGAACGGCGCCGGCTACGGCTACACCGGCATAAAGGCAGCGCTCGCCGACATGGATGGCAACGGTGGGGCCGATCTGGTACTGACCACGAACGAACCGGGCGGCGGCACGGCGGCGATCGTAGGCCTGTCCACCTACGCGGGCTTCTGGATACAGCCCGCCTGGTGGAGCGACCCCGGTACGGGTTGGGCCGGCGTCACGCCCTTCGCCGGGGACGTCAACGGCGACCGCAAAGCCGACTACGTGTTCCTCGCCAACGCCGGCGCCGACGGCACCCGCGCCTACGTCGCGCTGTCCAACGGCACCGGGCTCAGCACACCACAACTATGGTGGAACGGCACCGGCTACGGCTACACCGGCATCAAGGCCGTCCTTCGTTGAACGGGCGGGCCCGGTACCGCATCATGTGCGGTACCGGGCCCCACGGCGATCAGAGTGCCTACCAGATCCTGGTCTACAGGCCACATCGCTGTGACGATCCCAGCAGGGTCCCGCGCCGACACGAGGGAATCTCCTTCGTAGGGTCAAGGAGTTCTTCTAGCCGCACGATTCAACGTCGACACGATCACAGGCCCCAGTTCCTCGCCGAGCACCAGCACGCCGATACCTCCCAGGCCCACCGGTCGTTCAACATGGCGACACGCACGCCGAGAATGTCTGTGCCCCGAGCCGACGACGAGACAGCCAGGCAGGTCGACATGACGGACTACGCCCTGCACGCCTCGACACACGACCTGCTCGCCGAATCAGCAAAGCGACAGCCCGCGGCAGCGCACCCGATCTGAAAACGCTTCAACAACTCTGCCGCGAAGTCGAAAGAGCACAATCCCGCTCGGCGACCGAATCGCCGGTCGAGTATCGGCTGACGCCCCTCGGCACGCGCCGTCCGGCCCGGGATCTACTCGAGGACCTGCTCTCCGGGATTAGCGCGTGCCTGCTGATGTACGTCGAATACTGGAGTCCTGAAAGCGAGGATTCTAGTCAGATCGACTTCGAAGAAGGACTCGTTGAAGAGTCAGAGGAGCCTTCCCCTCGACAATCGCGTTCATAGACGAGGTCCGCCTAGAAGGGGAAAGAGCCCGAGCGGCTCTCGACTAACCGCAGGAACCGACACTGCGTTCGACCCCAGGTGACGGAAGTGCGGCACAAATTCGCGGGCCGCATGACCGGCCCTGCCTCGACCCGGCCCAGGGTGAGGCGCCAGCCCCGAAGTTCCCGGTCAAGTGAGTCAGCGGCAAATCCTGAATCGGAGTCCTGCTGGATCGTCCGGCCCGTGAGCCACCTAAACCTCTTGGGGACCACGTGTGGACCACACGCCAACCACGGTATACACGAATCCACCCAGAACGCACGGGCTGACCGCCCGGTATAACCCCTCTGACCTGCCGAAACGTCCACGCACATGAGCTGGGGGTCAAGGGGTCGCAGGTTCAAATCCTGTCAGCCCGACAGATGCAAGACCGCAGTTTCAGCAGGTCAGAAAAAGCCCGATCAGGCCAACTGATCGGGCTCTTTCTATGTCAAGGTAAGCGCTTGGAGACCATTTGGGGACCGCGACGGGCCTAAATGGGAGGTAAGCAAAAAATCGGCGTGTTTATCGCAGATGACCATCCCTCCGCTGTGGATCCCGAGGCGACGCGGGCGGCCGCGGTAGGGGCCGTGGCTGGTCGGGAACGTGTTGGCGCGGCCGTATGCGTATGCCTTTTGGCGTAGGCCGGGTACGCCTTGAGGGTGGCGCGGCGTCTTACATGATTCGCCTACCCTGTGGTGGTGTCCGGTGAACGAGTCGACTCGTGGCTGCGGCGGCACCCCACGGTGGTGGACGTCGTGCTCGCGGTCGGCGTGGCGGTGTTGGGTGTGGTGGTTGCGTCCGGCGATCCGTGGTCTGTGGTGTGCGCTGCGGTGTTACCGCTTCCGCTGGCCGCGCGCCGCCGTCAGCCGGTGGTGTGTGCCGCGCTCGTGCTGCCTGCGGCGTTCGGGCAGTGGCTGGCCATCCCGCACGCGGGTCTTCTTGCCTCCGACCTGGCGGTCTTGATGGCGATTCACGCGGCGGCCGGATACGGCCCCCGCTGGGCGGGTCGCGCCGGGCTCGCCGCCGGGCTGCTGGGCGCGGCGCTGGCGGGCGTGCGATGGCCGCTACGCGCCGACACTTCGTCGTTGCAGCACTTGACCTTCGCCGCCTTCCTTGGCAGTACGGCGGTCACCGCTTGGGCGTTGGGCGCTTTGCATCGCGTGCGCCGGGAACGGGCGCGACTGGTGGAGATTGAGCGAGGCCAGCAGGCACGGCTTACGATCTCCGCTGAGCGGGCCAGGATCGCCCGGGAGATGCACGACGTGGTGGCGCATTCACTGGCAGTGGTGATCGTGCAGGCGGACGGCGGGTGGTTCGCGGCCGAGTCGTCACCACAGGCGGCGCGTGCCTCGCTTGCCACGATCGGCGACACGGGTCGCCGGGCGATGGGAGAGATGCGCCGACTGCTGGGGGTGTTGCGTGAGGGCCAGGATGGGGAGCAGAGTTCGGTGCCCCAGCCAGGATTCACGGACATCTCGCAGCTCGTGGAGGAAACCAGGGCCAGCGGTCTGGACGTCCACCTGCGGCTGGATCAGCCCGGGGAGCCGGTCGAACCGGGGCTCGGGCTGGTCGTGTACCGGATCGTTCAGGAAGGGCTGACCAACGTGCTCAAGCATGCGGGGCAGGGGGCCCGCGCGCAGGTGGCGGTCCGCTGGGACCGGGATCAGTTGGAGATCGTCATTCAGGACGACGGGCGCGGGACGACAATATGTCCCAGCTCTGCCGGGCACGGGGTGGTCGGGATGCGCGAACGCGTCGCCGCCTACGGAGGGACGGTCTGGCTCGGGCCCAGTCCCGGAGGCGGGCACCTCGTCCGTGCGCGGATCCCGGTACTGAGGTGAGCGATCCCGGGGAACACATCGGCTCGGACGTCCAGCCGATCCGAGTACTGTTGGTCGATGATCAGCAGCTGGTCCGCACCGGACTCCGCATGGTGATCGATTCCCAGCCGGACATGCGGGTGGTGGGCGAGGCCGGAGATGGGCTGGACGCCGTCCGTGCGGCGGAACGTCTGCGGCCGGAACTGGTCATGATGGACGTGCGGATGCCGCTGCTGGACGGCATCGAGGCGACCCGGCGCATCGTTACCCTGCCCTTGCCGGCTCCGCCGAGGGTGGTGGTGTTGACGACCTTCGACCTGGACGAGCACGCGGTCACCGCGATCCGTGCCGGGGCCAGCGGCTTCCTACTCAAGGACGGCTCCGCGATGGACATGCTCGCCGCGCTGCGTACCGTGCACGCCGGGGACGCTGTGATAGCGCCATCCACTACACGCCGTCTGCTGGACCACTTCGCCCCGGCCTGGGACCCGGCCGCCGCCAAGGCGGTCGGTGCACTGACCGACCGTGAACGCGAGGTGCTGCTGGCCCTGGCGGGCGGCCGGTCGAACGCCGAGATCGCCGCCGTCCTGGGCGTCGCGGAGGGTACGGTCAAGACGCACGTCGGACGCGTCCTGGCCAAGCTCGGTGTCCGGGACCGGGTGCAGGCTGTGGTCCTGGCGTACGAGTCCGGTCTGGTCCGTCCTGGTCCCGTGCGTCGCTGACCAGGTGCCGCGATGGTCCTGCCGGCTGCCGGACGTATGCCGAAGGTCGCTCATCGAACGGGCCGGCTGGGAGACGACGACGGTCATGCCTCGCACGTAGCGTCGCCGCATGACACATCACAGCGCCGAACGGCACATGATGGTTGCGGCCACAGTCGTCCGGCCAGACCGACGGCGCCGAGCGCGTCATGCGCAGAGGACGCACAGAGCACGCTTGACCGGTTCGGTGGCCGCGCTCACCGCGTTCGTCGTCGCGGCGGTGCTCGGCCTGGCCGCAGGGCCGCCGGCCGCCGCGGGCGTTGACGCCGGCTCTCCCGACGGCGGTGCGCTGGCCCGCTACTACGAGCAGACGTTGACCTGGCATGGTTGCCGGGCCGACTCCGACGACGACGTCGGCACCGCGCTGGACGCGGCCTCGGCGCAGTGCGCCGACGTCACTGTGCCACTGGACTACGCTCGGCCCGCTGGCCGCACCATCACGGTCGCGGTGGCCCGGCACAAGGCTGCCGACACTGCGCACCGCCTCGGCACACTCCTGGTCAACACCGGCGGCCCCGGCCCCTCCAGGGACGGCGTCCTCGCGGTCCTGCAGGGCCTACCCCCGGTCATCCCGCACGGCTCACCGGCGGTCGCCGCCCGCTACGACCTCGTCGGGATGGACCCCCGCTTCTTCGGGCGCAGCACCCCGCTGGAGTGCGGCTGGCCTGCGGGCGCCGCCATGAGCAGCGCCAACGTGGCCGCCCCGGACCGGCGGTCCTTCGACCGCAGCGTCGCTCTCGCCAAGGACCTCGCCGGACGTTGCGCCGACCACCGGGACCTGCTGCCCTACGCCTCGACCCGCAACGTCGCCCGGGACGCCGACGTCGTACGCGCCGCCCTCGGCGAGCAACGCATCTCCTACCTCGGCTGGTCCTACGGTACCTACCTGGGCGCCGTCTATCTCCAGATGTTCCCCGGACGCGCCGACCGGACCGTCCTGGACAGCGCGGTCGACCCCGCCGTCTACGCCCCGGACCTGAACCGCGCCACCGGAGCGAAAGCCGACGCCGAGGGGTTGCGTGACTGGGCAGGTTGGGCCGCACGCCGACACGGCCGCTACGGCCTCGGCGCGAGCACCGAGCAGGTGCTGGCCACCGTCGAACGCATTCGCCTGGCGGCCGGACGCAGGCCACTGCGGGTCGGCGACCACGAGGTCACCGCTGCGATGCTGCCCGGCCTGCTGCTCACCGTCGTCGACACCGACGAGGCCTACGCCGAGTTCAGCACCAAGGTCGGCGTGCTCAGCGACGCCGCCCGCGGCGGCACCGCCACCCCCACGCCCGAACTGGACGAGTACCTCACGCTGCTGGCCTCGACGGACGTCGTGCCCGCGTTCGGGTTCAGCGCCGGACTCGCCCTGCGCTGCGCGGACCGTGCGGCCTCCCGCGCCACCGAGACCTACTGGCGCGACATCCGGGCCCACCGCGGCGACGAACCCCTCTACGGTCCACTGACCCGCAACATCACCCCGTGCGCGTTCTGGGCCACAGCTCCGGCTGAACCTCCCACCGAGGTCCACAACGACGCACGGGTACTCATGATCGGCGCCGACGGCGATCCCGCGGCCCCGTACCCAGGTCAACTGGCCCTGCACCACGCACTGACCGGCTCCCGCCTGGTCACCCTTCGCGGCGCATACCGCCACGGCGTCTACCTCTTCGACGCCAACCCCTGCGTCGACGGCACGGTCGACCACTACCTGCTGGACGGCGTCCTACCCACTGCCGACACCCATTGCATCCGGCCGTAGCGCGCCAGCCCGCCATGACGTCGACGGCCACCCCATCGAACCGGCGGCCGCCCCGGCGAAGGCCACCGCCTCCGGTCTGCACACGTCCAGTGCGCCCGGTTGGGGTGCGTACGCTTCCGCTTCCGCTGACGGTGCTCGGAGCCGGATGCGTGCTGATCGGCGCGCTGACCCTACCGGTCAGGGAAGGCGTGGGTCCGTGGGAGGCCGGACGTCAGAACGGCTGACCCATCCATCGGTCGGCCGTTCGCGTTTTCGCAGGGTTGGCGGGTTGGTGCCCCCGCTGGTTCGCGGCGGGGGCACCGTGGATCTACCGGACTGTCAGGGTGAACACCGCGCTGCCGGACCTTCCGGAGCTGTCGGTGGCGATGACGGTGATCTGGTATGTCCCTGGCGTGAACGGCGCGGCGACCTGCATCGTCGACGTGCCGCCGCTGGAGACGCTGGAGGGTAGGAAGAACGGATCCAGCGCGATGCCCGGGTGCTGTGAGGTCAGCGTCAGCGGCCCGGTGCCGCCGGTGACGGTGACCTTCGTGGAGGTGAACACTCCGGGTGAGACAGTGCCGGAGGCCGGCGACAGGCTCAGCGTGACGCCGCTGGGCGGTTGAGTGCCGTCTCCGACGACCAGGGTGAGCCTGGTCGTCGCCGTGTTGGCGGTGCCCTGCCCGGACACGACGATCTCGTAGCTGCCCTTCGGGGTCGCCGTCGTCGTGTCGATGGTCAGTTTGGCGTTGTTGGCGGTGTCGAGCGTCGAGGGCTGAAACACCGCCCGCGCGCCGCTCGGCAGGCCGGTGGCGGTCAGGGTGACGCGTTCCGGTCCGCCGGAACCGGCGGCGCTGGTGACGGTGGTGGAGATGTGGCGTCCACGCTCGACCTTGACGGAGCCGGGGTTGAGCCCGAGGGTGAACGTCCCGGTCGGCGGTGCCCCTCCGATCTCCCGGTTGGCCCAGTCGCCCATCTCGCCGGTCAGCTTGCTGGAGATGCTGTAGCGGTCACAGCCCGAGGCGCCCCAGGAGACGGTGCCGACGACGTAGCCGTCGACGACGAGCGGGCCGCCGCTGTCGCCGGAGCAGGTCGCGACGTGTCCGTCGTTGTAGCCGGCGCAGATCATGGTCTGCGGGTCCACCGGGATGTTGAAGACCTGGCAGCCGCTGGCGTCGTTGATCGGCAGGGTCGCCTTCTTCACCTTGCCGCTGCTGGAGGCGCTGCCCGCCACGGTCTGCCCGTAGCCGAGGACGACGCCCTGGCGGCCGGGGCGGGTCAGGTCGGCGTTCGCGGCGGACGCGACCTTGATCCAGTTCGCGGCGGCGACGGGCAGGTCGTCGGCGACGGTGATCACAGCGACGTCGTGGCCCTGCTGCCAGCTGCCCGAGCCGGTGTATCCCGGGTGCGCCTTGTAGCTGGCGACGCGGGTCTTGAACTCGCCGGTGGAGGGCCGGTTCAGGTCGTCGTCGCCGTAGACGTAGCTCTTGTCGCCGCCGACGTCGATCATGCAGTGCGCCGAAGTGATGATCTTACGTGCGGCCACCACCGCACCGGTGCACGACTGCCCCTGCGGGCCGGAACTGCCGACCCGCACACCCGCGATCACATACGGGTACTGCGCCACGGTCGTCAACTCGCCGCCGATGATCTGGGCGTGTCCGTTCCCGGTGGGGCGCAGCTGGTCGGTGGGGAGGCTGGCCGTCACGGCCGCACCGCCCAGCACCCACCGGTCGAGCGTGCCCGTGTCGTAGGTGTAGACGTCGCGGACCCGCAGCGCCCACGTGCCGTTGGCGTCCTCGGCCGAGGCGTCGACGGTGTAGGTCGTGTGCACCCCCGTGGACACACCGACGTCGCCGGCCTTCTTCAGGCTGTGGGCCGCACCGCTCGGTCCGACCAGGTCGATGGCCAGGTCGGCGGTATAGGTGTGGTCGATGTCGACCCTGACCGGCAGTGAGGCCGACGCCTTTCCTGCGCACCCGGTCTGGGTGACGGTGCTGTTCACGGCCGCGCCGGCGTCGGGGATGGCGACGTCGGTGCCGTTGTCACGGGCCGCGCAGGTGGACGGCGGGCTGCCGCCGCCGACGTTGAGCAGCTTGTTGGGCGAGCCGCTGCCAGGATTCTTCACGACGCCGGTGCTGGCCGAACCGATCAACGCCGCGCGGACCTGCGCCGGGGTCGCCTCCGGGTGCTCACCGAGATAGAGGGCGGCGGCTCCGGCGGCGTGCGGGCTGGCCATCGACGTACCCGTCATATTGGCCAGCGAGGTGTCGTTGCCGATACCGACGGAGGTGATGTTGGTACCGGGCGCGAACAACGCCACGCACGAGCCGTAGTTGGAGCCGGAGTTGCGGTTGTCCTGGTTGTCTGTGTTGCCGGTGGCGATCACCCCAGGCACCCGGGCGGGGGAGGACTGGCAGGCGTCGGAGCCCTGGTTGCCGGCCGCGACGGCGAAGCTGACCCCTGCGGCCAGGGCTGCTGTGATCGCCTCGTCGCCGACCCCGACCGTGTCGAACAGAATGCTCATGTTGGCCACGGCGGGCTTGCGGGCGTTGCGGGTCACCCACTCGATGCCGTCCACGGACGCGGAGTCCGGGCCCGAGCCGCCGCAGTTGAGTACCCGCACCGCGACGACCTTGGCCTTCTTGGCCACGCCGACCGTCTTGCCGGCCACCGTCCCGGCGACATGTGAACCGTGACCGGAGCAGTCGACGCCGTTACGGCCGTCGTTGACGAAGTCCGTGCCGACGCTGGCGCGGCCCTCGAACTCCGCGTGAGTCGGCCGCACACCCGTGTCGATCACGTAGGCGGTGACGCCCGCTCCGGCACTCGCCGGGTACGTGTAGCTGCTGTTCAGCGGCAGTTGCGCCTGATCGACGCGGTCCAGGCCCCACGACGGCGGGTTGGTCTGGGTGTCCTCGGCCCGGGCCGTCCCGTCCTCATAGACGGTCCGCACCGCAGGGTCCGCCGCCAACCGCCGGGCCTGGCGGTCGGTGAGACCCGCGACGGAGAAGCCGTGGATCGTCGCGGTGTACGTGGAGCGCACCTTCCCGCCGTAGCGCCCGGTCAGGGCCGCCGCGGTCGAACCGATGCCAGCCGGCCCGTCCCGCAGGACCACGATGTACTGGTCGCCGTAGTGCTGCCGGGCCGGCACGACGGTCCCTTCCGAGGGCGCCGCCTGCGCCGTGCCACCCGCCGCGATCATCGCCGCGACGCTCAGACCCACCAGCAGAAGACGCCGCGCGCCTCTGCCCGGGGTCCATCTGTCGTCTCGCATGAGGGGTTCCTTTCACCTGCGGCGACCGCTGTCGGACGCCTGGCGACAACGATCGGGTGCGGGCGGAACACGGACAATCGATGCCGGCGATCACTAGGTACACCTATCTATTCGTCGCTTCCGTGGGTCGGCCGGCCCGGGACTAGACTCGGGCAACCTGGTACCGACCTCGGCTAGGAGCAGGCGATGAGCCCAGCGGCGCGACAGGAGCACCGGATCCGGCTCGTCGGACGCGACGCGGAACTGCGCGCGCTGACCGAGGCGCTGGCCGCAGCCCCGGCCGTGGTGCTCCTGGCCGGTGAGGCGGGGATCGGCAAATCCCGGCTGCTGGCCGAGTTGGTCGCCACGATCCGTGTGCCCGCGGTGGTCCTTCGATGCCAGCCCGACGACGGAGAATCGCCGTACCGCGCGCTGACGCGGTGCCTGATTGCCGCCCCGCGCCCAGCCCACGACCCCGACACCGGGACGCGGAGCCCTCGAGATCCGCTACCGTTGCTCGAAGCCGTCAAAGAGGCACTGTCGGCGCCAGCCGGACTGGTGCTGGTGGCCGAGGATGTCCACTGGGCCGACGAGGACTCCCTGCGCCTGCTTCGCGAGCTGGTCGCGGACCCGCCACCAAGGCTGTCGATGGTGTTCAGCTACCGCCCCGAAGAGGTGACGGGCCCAGCCTTGGGGCGAGCCCTGCGCCCACCGCCCGACTACAACATCACACACCTGACGGTCGGCCCGGTAGACCGCGAAGCCGTCGGAGCACTCACCCAGGCGCTGCTCAGCGGCGCAGCCGTGTCGGCCGCGTTCGCGACGGCCCTCGACAAACACTGCGCGGGGATCCCGTTCGTCCTCGTCGAGACCGTACGGGCCTGCCGGACATCCACATCCGGGCACCTACCGCTGCCAGAACGGATCCGCGAAGCCGTCCTCGACCGATGGGCCGACCAGACCCCGACGGCCCGCGCGGTCGCGGAAGCCGCGGCGATCTTCGGCAGGCCCGCGAGCGCCGACCTGCTCCGGGCCGTCGCAGGCCTGACACCGGCGCGCGCGGACGCGGCCATCTCCCGCCTTCTGACGGCCGGCGTCCTCGTCGAATCGGCACCTCTGAGGTACGGGTTCCGCCACGCCCAGGCCCGCCGCGTGATCGAAGAACTGATCACGGGCCCGCGTGCCGCCCGCCTGCACCTGCGGTGCCTACAAGAACTTGCCGCGCAGGAACCTCCGAACCACCGCCGGATGTCACAGCACGCGCGCGCGGCCGACCGGATCGACGACTGGCTGCGACACGGCGAACAGGCCGCGGACCTGGCGATGGCCGCCGGTGACGCCTCCACAGCGGTGGAGATCCGCCGTTCCCTCGTCGCCGACCCAGCCGTGCCCCCTGCCCACGTCGACAGACTGGCCGCCCAGCTGTGCCATGACGCTCTGTCCGGACTACGCCTGCACGAGGTCACCGACGAGATCCAACGGCTTCTCAGCGATTCCCGCCTGTCCGACCGGATGCGAGGAGAGGTCCGACTCGGCTACGGGCTTTTGCTCCTGCGCCAACCTGGCGAACTGCGACACGGCCGCCAGGAGATCGCACTGGCTGTCGATGACCTACGCGGCGACACTCCGCGTGTCCTGCGCGGCGAGTCCGTCCTGTCCCTGCCCTACCTCGGCACCTCGCCCATCGCCGAGCACCTGCCCTGGCTTCAGCGGGTCGAAGCCACCGCGGCAGGACTGGACGACGGACCACTGCGGTACTCGGCACTGGCGAACGCGCTCAGCGCCCGAGCGCACCTGGCCGACCCCGGCACCTGGGAACAGGTCCAGCAGTTGCCCGCCGACGCGGCAGACCCGGAAGGACAGCGCGAACTCGCCCGAGCCTATTGCAACATCGCCGACTCCTACTCCTGGACCGGGCACCACGACCGGGCACGGACACTCCTGAGCACCGGATCGGCCCTGGCCGCACGGTCAGGCGCGCCCTACGTCGCAGGCACCGCCGCAGCCACCCTGGTCCGGCTGGACTGGCTTTCCGGAAACTGGGACCGTCTGCCCACGCGGATCGACGAACTGACCGCCGCACACCGCGACCTTGTCCAGGTGACCGCTGAACTTCGCCTCGTCGAGGGCTGGCTGGCCGCGGCCCGCGGCGACTGGGACACCGCGGCGCAGCGGTTCATCCAGGTCGGACCGAAAGACCCCGAAAACGGCGTCGCACCCATGGTAATCGCGGCGTTCGGAGGACTGGTCGCCGTGCTGCACGGACGCGGCAGGCTCGACGCGGCCTGCGCCAGGGCGGATCAGGGACTAGCGGTGCTGCGCCGCAAAGGCGTGTGGTCCTGGGCCGGAGAGTTCGCGCCCCAGGCGGTCCACGCCTACTGCGCCCACAGCCGCATCGACGACGCAGCCGTTCTCGTAGCCGACTACAGCGCCGGACTGGCCGGGACCGACACGCCCTTCGGTGAAGCCGCGCTGCTGGCGTGCCGCGCCCACCTCGCCCGCGCTCGCGACGAACGGGACGCGGCCAGACTGTTCGACGCGGCCGAAGGCGCCTTCCTCGACATCGGCGTCCCGTACCGGGCCGCGCACCTCGCCGAGCAACGCGCCCACTGCGAACCCGGCACCGTCGAGACATTCGCGGCGCTGGCCGACCGGTACCAACGCATCGGCGCCACCCGCGACGCCGCCCGGTGCAGGGTGCTGCGACGGGCGATCGGCGGCGGACGGCCAGGACGTCGCGGGTACGGCAACGAACTCTCACCCCGCGAACGTGACGTCCTCGCCCTCGTCGCGAAGGGACGGACCAACCGGGAAATCGCCAGCGAGCTTTTCCTCTCTCCCCGGACGGTCGAGCAGCACGTGGCGAGCATGCTGGTCAAACTCGGCGCACAGTCGCGACACGAATTGTGGAACGCATAGTGAACTCGTACGGCAGGGACTGGGCCGACGAGGCTCGGGACGGCTCGTTCCTACTCTGCTGCGGGGCGCTGATGGTCGCGGGCGTCGCGAGTCACGACCACTGGTCGCCCGGAGGAGGCGAATTCCTCCAGCCCGGCCATCGCCTGCACACGCAGTCCTTTGGGCAGCTCATCGAGACCGTCGAGTACTGGCATCAACCACCAGCCTGTCCTGCCGCCAGCCGTCACCTGCGGCTCGCTCACGAACCGTCCGGCCAGTCGGGCCCCGATGCCGCTGGCGGCAAGGCTCCGGGCGGCGAATCGCTACACGGTCTCGGCGTTCGGGTTCCACGAGGACACCGGGATCAGTACCGGCACCGGCTCACCGGCCTCAGGCGTCTCGAGTAGCCCTCGAGCCAGGGCCAGCACCAGTACGGTCTTGCCCGCGCCCGGCTCGCCCAGCACCACCAACTGCCGCCGGGGCACCTCCTCCCGCCACACTGCGGCCACCTGGTGCACGTCCCCGCGCAGCGGGAACCACCGCCACCCGCCCAGGCCCTCCGGTTCACCGTCCAGGCCACTCACAGCCGCCCGCCCGGCCCGTCGAGGAGAACCTCACAGTCACCATCCCAGCAATCTATCTACACTGCGCCACACTCCACTATCCACATTTCGGCGCAAGCACTCCGACTCAGATGGAGATATACCAACAGCCCGGCGAGAGCCTTCTCGACGCCAACCTCTGGTGCCGAAGCTGACCCGCAAGAGCGAATCAGCCCGGCAACCAGCCGGGCTGAAGAAGGACCGGGCTCAGTTTCGATGGGGCGTTGAGTGCGCCGGCTGGCAGCACAGCTGGTCGCGACGATCTGCTGCTGACGTGCTCGCCGCGGCACGCAAGAGTTGGTCTACCGAATCCCATGGGATCGGGAGTGAGTCGAACGCGGGCGTGGAGAAGACCCGCCATCGAGAACCACATTCGGTTTGACCGACGCCCTGGACGTAGCCGATCCGTCCCGGCGCCGCATAGTAGGTGGTGACGCCGACGAGCCGTGTGAGGTCGACGTGGTCGCTAGACGGCCCGTTCCTTGGCGTGTGACCAGGCGGGCAGGTCGGTGTCTTCGCCGTTTTCGGTGAGGATCCACCAGCCGGTGTCTTCCAGGTGCCCGGTCAACCAGCCGGCGAGGCTCGCCGCCTCGACATACCAGGCGAGGTCAGGGTCGCCGGGGTTCGGTTCGAACAGCACCACCATGCCGTCGCCGGAGCGGCAGTCCACGCAGGCGTACATCCCGCAACCCCAGTCCAGGATCGGCAGCACACCCTCAGGCCAGGCCCATTCGGTGCCCGCGCCGTCCGCGCGGAGCTGCAAGTAGGCCCCGACTGCGGTCTCCTTCTCGCCGTCGATGAGGGGCAGGACCTGGTAGTCGGGGCCGAAACCGCCATCACCGACCTGCTGGTAGACGGCCGCCAGGAGCGGATGCAGTGCGAAGCCGAGAGCCTGTTCGGCCCGGGCCAGGTCCGCGGCGGTGAGTAGCGGTCCGGGGGTCTCACCGTCCTCGTGGGCGCGGTCGAGGAGACGTTCGGCGAGCGACGAGTGTTGTGTCACCGGGCCATCCTGCCCCAGCACGCTGACGTAGACCACACGGAAGCCGGCGGGGAGCCGTCGAGGTGGTGACCCGGCACGCCGGCGAGCAGTCCTAGTCCCACCAGAACTCCCAGTTGGCGACACCGGTGATCGCCTCGGCGTAGGCGTGCAGGTCGCCGCGGCCTTGCCAGATGTTGTCGGGGCAGAACGCGAAGTGCTCAGCCGCGATGTGCAGGGCGTGCTCGATTGTGGTGGGTGGGGCGGCGACGGCGACGTGGAGGGTGTCGAAGCCAACGGCGACGACCCGAGCACCGAACCGTTCTTCCCAACTACGCAGCACGGCGCTGTACTTCGCCATGTTGTTGTCGTAGTTGCACGGCCCGGTCCACCCGGCGGCGGTGATCGTGTCGGCCGCGCGGGTGGCGGGGATGAGTCCGAGGCGCAGGTTGTGCAGGCCGCCGTCGTCGAGGAGATGCTGGATGT
Source organism: Longispora urticae (assembly GCF_053902585.1). Classification (NCBI taxonomy): domain Bacteria; kingdom Bacillati; phylum Actinomycetota; class Actinomycetes; order Micromonosporales; family Micromonosporaceae; genus Longispora; species Longispora urticae. The sequence continues at coordinate 30,593 of NZ_JAQZSH010000030.1, read as the reverse complement.
AGTCAGCGACGATGCTGTCAGGGTCGTAGGTGGGTGTGCCGGCGGGTGCGAGGCCGGGCCACTGGTCGTCGAACGGTGCAGTGACCGCCAGCCGTTCCTCCCGCGTGAGGTGGTCGTCTTCGCCGTCGATATCGGTGGCGTCGGCCCACATCTGTGCGAGCACTGTCTCGGCGTCGAAGGTGTCGGAGTCGATCATCATGCCGGGGGCGACCTCACCGTCCACCCACGGGCGGTCCGGGTTGTGGGAGCTGCCCGCTAGCAGCAGCGGCCACAACCCCACGGCCGGCTTGGGGATCTGGTCGATGGTGGGTCGGTTGTCGCTGAGCCAGTAGGCCGGTTCTGACCGAGCGGAGTCCGTGTCGTCCTCCGGGTAGATGAGCTGGCCGGCCGGCAGAGACAGGCCGAGGCGCCGGCCGGTGAGGTCGTCGGCGAGGTGGGACAAGATCAGGTGCTGATCGGTCATGGCCGCAGACGATAGCTGCCAGCACTGACATTCGCGGAGACCGAGTACTGTGCCGGATTCGATCTGCCGTGCCGGGGGAGGCAACCGGTCGGTCGAGGGCCCGTCCGTACCGACACCGGTCCCGCCGTCAGATGACCGGGCAACGCCGCCGCGAAATGCCGTGGCAGGGATGATCGGTGCTGCTCTACGGTTCACCGGTCGTCACCCCTTCGACCTGGGAGGTCATCGTGTACTTCGACTACGACGCCGAGGCGTCCTTTTGAGCCGACCAGTAAGCGCCGCCGGGGGTTCCCTCTAGCGAGACGCAGGTCAAGCGCGGCGACCGCAGCGTCGGCGCGGACAAGGAGCTGATTGAGAAGCTCGGCGGCAAGGATCCGTGTCCGTGCGGGTCCGGGCGGCGGTTTCGGCCGCTGCTGCCGGGCCGGCGGCGGCTATGACGACACGCTCGGTCACTACTACGTCCGTGACTGACCCTTCGAGCGCGGGACTCCCGACAGGGAGTCCCGCGCCGCCGTCATGCGCGATTCGGGTGATCCCATGGCTGGATGGCCTTTTGTCCGGTGACCGGCAGGCGGTACTTGACTTGTCCGCCCCGTTCGGTGTGACCGGAGAGGGCGTCGAGAAGTTCGGGATGGTGGCGCTGGATGCCGTCGCAAGCCGACCTTCGCGCGGTCAAGGCGCTGCTGACAGCCGGCGAGGCCGACGGCTGGTGGGACTTCGAGGAAGGCTGCGTCGGCGACTCATGGGCTGCGATCGACGCATGCCCGGTCGATTACGGTGACCCGCTTCGTGCTCGCCGGGTTCGTGGCCGCGCCCCGCTGGCTGCCGCCAGATGATTCGTGGACGGCCCTGCTGCCGCGGAGCCTCGTGACCGCTAGCGACTGCCTGACCGACTTCGTGCCGGCTGACGATGACCCGCTGACCGACCCGTGGCATTTCGATCTGGCGACCGCGCTCGCCGCCGGTCGTGAGCCAGGCACACACGCCCTGTCGATGAACCTGGCCGCATCGGAGGCGGAAGGTGTTCCTTGCAGTATTCAGCGGCTCGGGTCCAGAGAAGTTCACCTGCTATGGCGGCGCCCCACACAGCCGGTTACGGCCCCGGCCGGAGAGGTACTTGGCTTCGAGGCCGTCGGGTTCGAGGCCGGCCGGCTGCACACGTGGCTGTGCAGCAGCCCGCAGGATGACGCCCGAGACAACCTCGGGATCACCGTCAACCGGCTCAGACTCCTCGACACCCTCGCGCAGGCGCGCGCCGTGGCCGTGATGGCCAACCGCGACCCCGGCACCGAGGAAGTCGACTGGGTCGCCGCCCGCGTCATCGAACACCCCAGCGTCCACCAGATCCGTGCCGCACTGTCCATGGCGTTCGCTGACGGCAGCCCGATGGCCGAGTTCATGCCTCACATCCACAATGACAGCACCGCTGGATGGCGCTGGCACGACCAACCGTTCGACTGAGAGATCAGCAAGCTGCTCGAGGGCGCGAGGTCACTGATCCGGGGTGCCGGATTCTCGGCGGCGCATGGCGCGTTGACCTGGCATGATGTGCACCTCAAGGCAGAAGATCGGGGGTGACCGTGGTGGGGCTGTCGGTAACGACGCTGTGGCGTCCGACCGGTCCGCAGGAGTTGGCGCTGGTCGCGCAGTCGGATTGGCGGTCCTGGCCGCCGCGGCTGGCGGATCAGCCGATCTTCTACCCCGTGCTCAGTGAGCAGTACGCGATCCGAATCGCCCGGGAGTGGAACGTCCCACACTCCGGCATGGGGCATGTGACCCGGTTCTACGTTGACTCAGCGTTCCTGGCCCGCTACCCGGTCCAGCAGGCCGGTGGCCGTGACATCCGGGAGCTGTGGGTACCGGCAGAGGATCTACCCGAGTTCAACCGGCATATCGTCGGCCGGATCGAACTCGTGCACACCTTCGAGGCCGCTACTCGGTGACGGCACCGGAGGGCGGGGCTGGCGGCTGACGCGCCGCAGCCAGTGCGCACCGGTCCTGTCGCCACCTTGCCGCAGCCGTGGACCTGGCCTCTCCCGTCGAGACGAAGGCAGACCCATGGAACATCGCGTGTTGCTCCGCCTCGTGCGGCGCCGGCCCGGCATGTACTTCGGCCGCAGCGAACTGCGGTTCGACCAGCTCGTCGCGTTCATCACCGGCCTGGACATCGGCAGCGGGCAGCTGGTGCTGGACGGGTTCCGAGAGTTCTTGATCCTGCGCCAGGGCGTCGAATCCAGCTTTGGCTGGTGGAGCTTGGTGCTCAAGGACTGTTTCGGTGAGTTCGCCCTCCCGCTCACCCCGGAGCAGGAGGCCGTTGGTATCGAGGCGGTGTTCGACCTGCTGGATGAGTTCCTCGCCGAGGTGCACGGCCCCCGCGCCCGCGCCCGGCTGCACCAGGAGTACCTGCTGTGGAAAGAGGACTGCGACCCCATCAACCTGGAACTGACACGGTTCAGCTCCTCGCCACCCGCCCCGACGCTCACGCTCACCGAGGCCGCCAATGCCCTCGGTACCGACGCCGACGATGTCCTCGACCTGATCGCGACCGACGTGCTGCCCTCATACCGCCGCGGTGCCCAGGTGCTGCTGCGGACCCACGACGTTCGAGAACTCGCCGAACGGCGGCGGTCGCGATGAGCTTCAGCAACTTCGCCCGCAAGGCACGTGACCCGAGCCTTACCCACCGGCAGCGCCTCGCGGCGCTGCGGTCCTGCGTGCAGCTGTACCGGCCGCTGGGTTTTCACGCCACCCTCGATTTCCTGAATGAGCTGGCCGGGCCGTTCCAGCACGACGAGCGGGCACTGTTGGCGGCCTTGGACGCCATCACCTCCAGCCGGGCGGCCCGCCAGCCGGAGCTGGACGCCTACGCAGCGACCCGCAGGGCAGCCAAACGCGACGGCCAGCGCCAACCACGACCGGCCGACCCCAACCCGAACCTGGAACGGCGCCTTTGGCATGGCGCACCCCGGCAGGGAGCCCTGTACGCGCTGCGCTGGTGGCGGCAACGACACCTCGCGTCCTTGCTGGTCCCGACGGACTCCGTCGCGGACCACCTGCACCGACTCGTCACCACCTGCCTAGAAACAGACGGACACCTCACGAGCCAGGACCAGGAACTTCTCGCCGCATGCATCGCCGAACTGGAGCAACGCTGGGTTCCGTTCGACGTCCGCAACAGCCTGACCGTCAACGACCGCACCCGGGGACTGCTGATGTTCGCTCGCTACCTCCAGACCGCAAGTGAAGTAGAAGAGCGGAACCACTCGTGACCACCGTGCGCCTCGATCACGTCGACACCGTTTTCGTCAACTTCACCAACGGCACCTACCAGTGGGTGGACATCACGCGATTCCGCATGCCTGCGGTGGCGTGCGACGACCGAGCCGTACTCGGGCTGCTCATCGCCCATGAGTAAAGTGACTCACGCGCGGATCGGGTATGGACAGTGACGACACGCACGTGACACGTACACCCGTACTGTGATCTTCAGAATGGTCGCTCCTCGGCCGGTCGCGGCTGGGAGGATCTGCATATGACCCATCGAGATGGCGTGAATGGCGCTGATCCTGCGGCCGATGTACAGCCGTCCCGGGACGAGATCCGGCGAGGCTTCGTGGCGCTCGGACCGTTCGTTCGCCGATGGAACCTCTCTCTTGCCCCAGAAGACGTCGAGGAGATCGTCTACGCGGTCTTGATGCAGGCGCGGTCGTCTTCCGCCGACGATAGGATTCTGGCGACGGTGGAAGCTCAGATCGACCAGCTCGAGGAGAATGCCCGTCGGTGCTCCGAGGCGATGCGGGCCGACGCTGAGCGGCGGGGACTCCCAGGTCACCCCGACTGAGCCCGGGCGGCCCGGGCACGCCGGTGTCACCCGTAACACTCACGCGAGGAGTACGCCATGACGCTCGCCGTCACCGACGCCGAACTCGACGACCTGCGCTCGCGGCTACGTAACACGCGCTGGCCGACGCCGTGGCCCGTGCTCGGCTGGGAGGCGGGCACCGACCCCGGCGAACTACGTCGTCTCGTGTCCTACTGGGCCACCGACTACGACTGGCGCTCCCACGAAGCGGACATCAACGCGCTCCCGTCCCAGTTCGCCGACATCGACGGCACGCCGGTGCACTACCTCCGCTTCGACGGCGAACGTTCTGACGCACTGCCGATCGTGCTGACCAACGGGTGGCCCAGCTCCTTCCTCGAACTGACGACCCTCGCGCGCAGGCTGGCCTCGCCGTCGCGGTACGGCGGCGACGCGGCCGACGCGTTCACTGTCATCGTTCCGTCGCTGCCCGGTTTCGCCTTTTCGCCGCAGCGGCCTTCGCTCACCGAACCGCCGCAGACCCACGAGATCTGGCACCGGCTCATGCACGACGAACTCGGCTTCAACCGCTACGCGGCGCACGGCGGGGACCTGGGCGCGGGGATCACGTCCAGGCTCGCCGAAGCCCACCCGGAGGCGGTGGTGGGCATCCACCTGATGGCCGTCGCCAGCCCGGTTTCCTACGACGCCGACAGCGTCACCGCCGAAGAGCGCGCCTACCTCGACGCCGTTGCTGCGTGGTCCGCCGACGAAGGCGGCTACCAGCACGAGCAAAGCACCCGGCCGCTCACGTTGAGCTATGGGCTGGCCGACTCCCCGACGGGCCTGCTGGCCTGGATGATGGAGAAGTACCGGGCCTGGAGCGACTGCGGCGGCGACCTGTCCTCCCGGTTCAGCGACGACTTCCTGCTGACCCAGGCGTCGCTGTACTGGTTCACCAACACCATGTCGACGTCGATGCGGCCGTACTACGAATATGCCCGGCAGTTGACGAGGAGGGTGGAGCGGGTCGAGGTGCCGACGGCGGTAGCGCTGTTCCCCGCAGACCTGTCCCGGCCACCCCGCAGCTGGTGCGAGCGGACCTACAACGTCACGAGCTACCACGTCCTGCCTCGCGGCGGCCACTTCGCCGCCCATGAAGAGCCCGAACTGCTCGCTCGCGACCTCACCGAGTTCTTCCGCGCCCACCGGTGACCTGAGGGCTCGCAGAGATTCAACGTGTTGCTTCCCTCGGCTGCTGGTCGTTGATGTGGTACGGGTATCGATCGGCGGTACGCCGCGACTATGGGCTGTTGGTAGGGCCCGGATGAGATCTTCATCGCGTCTGTCCGTGCTGATGTGGTTGAGCCTCGTGGGCGCCTGAGCGGTCGGCGCCGTGGGGCGGAGTGTGTGTTCCGGAGTAACCGGACGCGTCACAACCTCCGGCCGCCGATGCTGGCGACCCTTCCTGCCGCAGTGGCGTCGAGAGCGCGGCGGATCGCGCCCAGGGCGACGGCGTCCTCGCCGAGTGTCGATGCGCGGATGTCGGTCTGGGATGTCAGTGTCGACGCCGGTGGCGGTGCCTTGCCAGTGTTCGGCGAGGACTGTGGCGGACGGCATCGGGTGTCCTAGCCGGGCGTGGTGGGGCGGCGGGTGAGCGGCGACTTGTCGATCTTCGTGATGGTCCACCGGTCTCCGGTCTTTGCGAGGCTGATGGTGCGGTGTTGGACGTAGGGGGTGGCGAGGGCGAGCTGGTTGGCGGCCAGGTAGGCGGCTGTCGCCTCGTCGAACTGGAACTCGACGTCGATGTCGACCTTCGCGGTGGTGAGGTCCCGGGGGAAGGTGGACGTGTACCAGGCGAGGTTCGTCTGGTGGGTGCGCAGTTGGTGGGTGGTGTAGAGGCTGACGAGTTGGCCGGTGTAGTTCTTCGCCCGGAGCTCCTCGGCGAACGCGGGGTGGTAGTAGCCGTACTCGTCGTCGGCGTGTTCGGTGATGGTGCGGTGGTCGCGGTTGTCCACGGTGTTGGAGTGCAGGGCCACGACCTTGCGCACGGCCGTGACGTCCGGTTGGTCGTCGGCGAGGTTGGTGGTCTTGTTGCCGTCCTCGTCGAGGACCCACCAGACGGTCTGGCGTTCGCGTGCGGCCTGGTTGCGTTGTTCCCGCGTCGGGTCCGGCCCGGTCGTGGCGCGGGGTGCGGAGTCGCATCCTGACAGGATCAGCAGTGCCAGCACGGCCGTCGCGGTGAGCTTGTTCATGGGGGTCTCCTGTGGGGATGCCGGCCGGGTGGGCCGGCCGGCATCAGGCGGGGCTAGGGGGCGGGTTCAAAGGACCATTGGCTGCTCCAGTAGGTGCTCGGTGGTGTTCCGTACTGCACGGTGCCGGTGAGGCCCTCGTTGTTCATGTAGGTGGACTTCCACCGGTTCTTCAGGCGCCTGTACCCGTCGACGGTCTCCTCGGTCCACTGGCCGCTCCAGTAGCCGGCGGGGACGACGCCGGCCTGGACGTTGCCGTTCTGGTTCTCGACGTGCATGTACTCGCCGGTCAGCCGGTTCTTGTACCGGGTGTAGCCGTCGACGGTCTCCTTGGCCCACTGGGAGCTGGTGTCGGTGGCGGGTACGGCCCCGTAGCGGACGTTGCCGTTGGTGCCGGAGACGTACATGTACTGGCTGTTCCAGCGGTTCTTGATCCGCTGGTAGGCCTCGGGGTAGCCGCCGTCCTTCTTGAACACCCGCAGGTAGTCGACCTGCCAGGACTTGGGCCAGACGTTGTTGTGCTGGCCGGATCCGGCGTCGGTGTAGAGGCCCAGGATCATGCCCATCGCCATGTTGGGGGCGTCGGCGATGGTCTTGTACAGCTGGTTGTCGTAGTAGAACTTCAGCTCGGTCGGGGTCCACTCCATGCCGTAGACGTGGAACTCGGTGGTCGGGCTGCCGCTGGGCACCGGGTCCTCGTGCAGTACCCAGGAGCTCAGGAAGTTGGGGTCGCCCCAGCCGTAGGCGGCGATCCGCCAGGTGGTGGGCTTGCTGAAGAACGTCTCGATGAAGTCGATCTCGGAGTTCGCCGAGGCGCTGGAGGTGTCCTCGGTGCCGACGAGCCACAGCGCCTGGTGTCCGCCGCCGCCGACGTTGGACAGCTTCGCGCGGGTCTCGAAGTAGCCGTACTTCGTCGAGTACCCGTTGAAGTCGGGTTCGTGGTGGTCGTTGGGCATGGAGCTGTTGAACTTGTGCCACCAGTCCTTGTTGTAGGTCTGGATGCTGGAGATCTTCACCGCCCCGTCGTACTGGGCGTTCCAGGCCGGGGTGTCGGCGTCGAGGCGTTCGGTGAGAACGCCGTTGCCGACGGTGTAGCGGGCCGCGGCGTTCTCCCTGTTGCTGGTCCAGTGCGGCAGGTAGTAGGGCAGGAACTTGGTCGTGTTCAGGGAGGTGCCGTCGAACTCCTCCTGGAAGTCGAGGGTGTAGCCGGACTTGGTGGTGGGGTTGGCCGGGAAGTCGGCGGCGTAGCCGGGGTAGCCGCCCGTGCCGACCGTCAGCGCGGTCGCCAGCAGCAGGACCCCCGCTGCTCTTCGGGTGCGTGTCACTAGGTCACCTCTTGAGGGGAAGGTTTCACTTATGAAACCTGGTTACTTATGTTGATCGATAGTAGGCACGGCCCGAACGTGGGGTCAACCCTTGGGTCGAATCGGCGGAAGGATGGCACAAATGCCTGGTAAAAAGGGTCAGGCCGCCCCTGGGGTGGGGGCGGCCTGGAGGTAGGTGTGTCGCCGTGCTAACTAATTACAGAAGCTAACTACATATATTTGAGGGGTACTGGAGGGTCACCACGGTGCCGGTGTGGCGGGACTGTTCGGCGGCCCAGACGGCCAGGTGCGACCGCAGGCTCTCCTGGGGGCCCGAGGTGAGGCGGGACCGGTCGCCGGTGGCCACGGCCCGCAGGAACTCCCGCAACATGTCGTCGTCGGCGCCCCCGTGCCCGTCGGCGGCGGAGGCGTTGCCCGTGGTGGTGGTGTCGATGGTTTCGCTCGTGTCGGTGAGGAAGTCGTGCACGAGGAGTCGGCGGCCGTCGCCCTCGATGCTGCCCCGGGTGCCGAAGAGGCGGGTCTTGCGGAAGTCCAGGGCGTTGAACGCGGTGACGGTGAACGACGCCGTGACGCCTCCCTCGTACTCGAGGATGACGACCTGGTGGTCGAGGGCGTCGTTGCCGCCGGAGTACACGCAGGTGCCGTACGGTCCTTCGCGCAGCGCCTGGTCGATGCCGTGTGCGGTGATGTCGTCGGTGAGGACGCCCAGGGGCCAGCGTTCGTAGACCGGGTCGCCCAGGAACCGTTGGTAGATGCGCACGGCGGAGTAGGCGCACGAGCGTTCGACGGGGCAGTCGACGCAGCGCTGCCCGGCGCCTTCGGGTTTGTTCTCCGGACGGAAGTGGTAGAGACCGCCGAAGGAGGACACCCGCCGCAGGGGGCGGCCGATGATGTGGTCGAGCCAGTCCAGGTCGTGGGAGGACTTGGCCAGCAGCATCGAGGAGGACTCGGCCTCCCGGGCCCACTGGCCGCGCACGTAGGAGTGCGCGTGGTGCCACCAGCCGACCGGTTCGAGGTGCTCGACGCTGACGATGTCGCCGATCCGGCCGGAGTCGACGAGCCGTTTGAGGCTGCGGGTGTAGGCGCTGTAGCGCATCACGTGGCAGACGGACAACAGGACGCGGTTGCGGGCGGCGGCGTCGATGATGCGCCGGGCCTCGTGCTCGGTGGGCGCGAGGGGCTTTTCCAGCAGCAGGTCGTAGCCCAGGTCGGCCAGCGCGCAGGCCGGGTCGGCGTGCATGCGGTCGGGGGTGGCCACGATCGCCGCGTCGGCCAGCCGTGGTCGGGCGGTCAGCTCGCGCCAGTCGGCGAAGACCTGGTCGTCGGCCAGCCCGTAGCGGGCCGCCATGGTGGCCCGGCGTACCGGGTCGGGTTCGGCCACGGCCACGACCGTGGCGGTGTTCTGGGCGGTGGCGATGCGCGCGTAGGCGGCGCCTCGGGCTCCAGCGCCCACGATCGCTAGAGAGACTGTCATGGTGATGCTCCTATTTCACGGCGCCCTGCAGGATGCCCTTGACGAAGTGGCGCTGGAAGAACAGGTAGAGCAGGACGACCGGGGTGATGACGATGATGGTGCCGGCGGACAGCAGGGGGATGTTCTGGCCGAACTGCTGCACGAACTTGCCCAGCCCCGCGGGCGCGGTGCGCATCGCCGGGTCCTGGATGAGGATGAGGGCCAGGAGGAACTGGTTCCAGGACCACATGAAGTACAGGAGTCCCAGGGTGGTCAGCGCGGGCCTGGCGGTGGGCAGCAGGATCGTGGTGAGGGTGCGCCAGCTCGACGCGCCGTCCATGACCGCGGCCTCGGTGAGTTCCTTGGGCATGGCCTCGAAGTGGCTGCGCATCCAGAACACGCCGAAGGGCATGAACGCGCCGACCAGGGGCAGGATCACGGCCCAGTACGTGTTGAGCAGGCCCACGGAGCGCAGGTCGTAGTACAGCGGGATCACGATCGCCTCGTACGGCAGCGCGAGGCCGAGCATGAGCAGCGCGAACAGCGGGCCGCGCACCCGCGAGCCCATGGTCGACATGCCGTACCCGGCAAGCGTCGCCAGCACCAGCGAGATCGGCACCACGCCCAGGGCGATCACGGCGCTGGACTTGAGCAGCGAGGCGAAGCCGGCGCTGGTCCAGGCGGTGGCGAAGTTCTCCCAGTGCGGATCCGAGGGCCACTCCAGCCCGGGGGACAGGTTGGACTCCGGTTGCAGGGCGGCGCTGAAGATCGCCAGGAAGGGGATCAGCACCGAGGCCGCCGCCACCAGCAGGGACAGCCTGGTCAGGTATCTGGTCATCACCGCTCCCGGGCGAGCCGGTTGAGGCCGTACATGACGGCGCAGGTCAACAGGGACAACACGGTGGCCAGGGCGCAGGCGGTGCCGACCCGGCCGGCGGTGAACACCAGCTGGTAGACCTGCACGCCCGGCACCGTCGTGGCATAGCCCGGCCCGCCGCCGGTCATGATGTAGACGACGTCGAAGCTGGCCAGCGCGGCGATCACGGTGACGGTGGCGGCGACGGCCATCTCCTTGCGCAGGCCCGGCACGGTGACGTGCCAGAACTCCCGCAACGGGCCGGCGCCCTCCACCCGTGCCGCCTCGTAGAGGTGCAGGTCGATCTTCTGGATGCCCGACAGCAGGAGCAGGAAGCACAGGCCGGTGCTGACCCAGGTTCCGATCAGGCCGACGGCGGGCAGTGCCCAGTCGAAGTCCCCCAGCCACGGGCGCGTGATGCCGCCCAGGCCGACGAGGGAGAGGGTGTCGTTGAGGGGCCCGCCGTCGCTGTAGATCCATTTCCAGATCACGCCGACGGCCACCAGCGGCAGGATCTGCGGGAGGAACAGCGTCGCGCGGATCAGGGGCATGGCCCGCCAGGGTGTCGCCGCCACCAGTGCCGCCAGGACCAGTCCGAGGCTGATCGGGATCACCGTGTAGAAGAGGATGAACAGGAACGCGTGCAGCAGGGCCTCTCGGAGCGCCGGTTCGGTGAACACCTCGGCGTAGTTGTCGAGCCCGGCCCACTCGGCGACGCCGACGCCGTTCCAGTCCCACAGCGAGATCCACACGCTGTGCAGCCAGGGGACGATGATGAAGGTCGCGTAGAACAGGAACGCGGGCGCGACGTACAGCAGCGGCACCATCCTGCGGCGGCGTCTGCGGCGGCGGACCGCGGCCGGTGCGGTGAACCGCACCGGCCGCGTGGCGTCATGAGCCATGTGTCTTGGACCAGTCCTTCTGGACGGCCGCGACGAACCCGGCCGCGTCGGTCCTGCCCCCGACGAGTTCCTGGGTACCGGCCGTGAGGGTGTCGTTCATCGTGGCCGTGGCGTTGTTGTTGAAGCCCACGAGCCCGTTGTCCGCGTTGACCCTGCTCCAGGCCGCGACGATGTCGGCCATCACCGTGCCCGGGGCCGGCGTGGCCGCCGACGGGTCCGCCGGCATGAACCCGGCCCTGAACTCCTCGGCCGAGGCCTGCGGGGAGTGCAGGAAGTCCAGGAACGCCGCCGCCGCGGACTGGTGGGGCGACTTCGCGGAGATCGCGTACGCCACGGACGTGCCGATCGCGGTGGCCTTGGCGCCGGGGAAGGCGAAGAAGCCCGCGTTCGCGCCCAGCCGGTCACCGATCTTGGCCGCGTCCCAGTTGCCGTCGATGAAGAACAGGCCCTCGCCCTTGGTGAACTTGTCCACCGCGCCCTGCAGGTCCACACCGTTGGCGCCGGCGGGCACGTAGCCCTTCTTCGCCCAGTCCGCGACCCGCCCGGCCGCCGACCGGTTGCCGGCCGTGTCGAACGTCGCGCCCGGCTGCCCGAACGTCCAGTTGGCTGCCTTGTCCGCGCCGTCGGCCGACTGGCCGAGCAGTTGCACGGCGAAGGACGCGTGGCCCTCGGAGTTGCCCAGTTGCAGCGGCAGTTCCCCGGCTGCCTTGGCCTTGGCCATCGCGGCCTCGAACTCGTCGAGGGTCTTCGGCGGGGTGACGCCGAGCTTGGCGGCCTTGTCCTTGTTGTAGTACACCCCGACGATGGAGAACCCGGCCGGCGCCGCGTAGAGGTCACCGGAGCCGAGCGTGGACCCGTTGGCCCCGACCCGCCACTGCGCCAGCTGCGTGCTCGGATAGACCTTGTCCCACGAGTACGCCTTCTCGCACCCCGCCAGGCTGGCCACCAACTTGTCCTTGACCGTGGTGCCCACCGAGTTCAGGAGCGCGATGTCGGGCGCCTGGTCGGACGCCAACGACAGGTTCAGGCTCTTGTTGTAGTCGTCGTAGTTGGTGTCCTGGTAGTTGATGGTGATATTGGGGTACTTGACCTGAAACGCTGCGATGATGGCCTTGACGGCGGCGCCGGACTCCGGCGTCGACACCATCTTCAGGGTCACCTTGCCGGCCGGGACGGTGGCCGTGCACTGCGCCGACGGCGACACGGTCCCCGCCGACCCGCCGGGGGAACAGGCGGCGGCCAGCAGTCCCACGGACAGCACGCCCGCGCCTGAGAGCCATCTACTGGGTTTCATGGGAGCTCCAACATATGTAAGCCATCTTCATAACTGTCGATCCTGAGAGTAGGCGCACACCCTGGACGGGTCAAGCGTCCAATGCTCGGCTTATGAAAGGTGTTTCTAGATCTCGGGTGAGATATGGAAACACCTTCCTAAAGTGCTAGGATCTGGCCGTATGACGTCCCTTCTGCGCCGGATGACGCACGTGACCACGTTGCGGGCGCTGCGCTCCGGCGGCGCGATGACCGTGGCCCACCTGGCCCGCAAGGCGGGGCTGTCGCGGCCCACGGTCATGTCCCTGCTCGACGAGCTCGTCGAGCAGGGCTGGGTCGAGGAACAACCCCCGGACACCTCCGGCGGCATGGGCCGGCCCGCCAAACGCTTCCGCTTCCGGGTCAAGGCCGGCTACGTCGTCGGCGTCGACATCGGCGCGCACACCATCCGGGCCGCGATCGCCGACCTGTCCGGGGAGACCGTCGCCACCCGACGGGAGGCCATCGCCGAACACGCCAGCGCCCCCGACCGGCTCGCCCTGGCCCGCCGGCTCGTCGAGGCGACCATGGACGACGCGAAATGCGGGCGCGGCGACGTGCTGGGCGCCGCCGTCGGCACCCCGGGCATCGTCGACCCCGCAGGCCGGGTCACGCTGTCGGTGCTGCCGGAGTGGTCGGGCTTCGACCTCGGCGGGCGGATGGGCCGCTCCTTCACCTGCCCGGTACTCGTCGAGAACGACGCCAACCTGGCCACCCTCGCCGAACACTGGCGCGGCACCGCCCGCGAGGCCGACACCGTCGTACACGTCCTGGCGGGCCTGCGCTTCGGCGCCGGACTCATCATCGACGGCAAACTGCACCGCGGACGCTCCGGCGCCGCCGGCGAGATCGGCGCCCTCGACATCCTCGGCTGGGACGAGGCCCCCCGCGACCTCATCAAGGCCGCCGAACCCGGCACCGGCCCGGAACTGGCCGCCCAACAGTTGTTCGCCGCGGCCAAGGACCGGCAACCACACGCCATGCGCGCCGTCGAGCGCTTCGCCCAGCAACTCGCCCAGGGCATCGCGGCCATGGTCCTCACCGTCGACCCGGACGTCGTGGTCGTCGGCGGCGGCGTGTCCCTGGCCGGAAAGTCGCTCCTGGAGCCCCTCACCGAACACCTGCACCGACTGTGCCTGACCAGCCCACCCATCCGGATGTCGGAGCTCGGCGACGAAGCCGTGGTCCTCGGGGCACTCCGCCTCGCCCTCCAGGACGTCGAACGTCGGGTGTTCGCGATCGAAGACCTACCGATCTGACGCCTGAGGGAACGCCCGGCCGCTGCGGCAGTTGGCGAGTGTGGCGCTGAGCCGGAGCTCCTACGGGCTGTCGCTCAAGCAACTGCGTCGGGTCGGCGAGGTTCTCGGTGTCGACGGCCGTGGCGGAGTGGAACAATCCGCGACATGCATGTGACCGTCCTGCCCGGTGCAAACCGGGACACCCTGCTCGGGTCGTTGACCAACATCCACAACAGGCTCACCAACGTCGTTGGCATGGGTGCCCTGGAACGACTGACCGGCTACCTGTCATGGGTCAACGAGTCGGTGCGCTCCCTTCGCAGCATGATCAGCGCACAGGACATCGACCGCCTCATTCTGACCCCCTGGTACTGGCAGCTTCTCAACCTGCACGAGCGGCTACTCAGGGACTTCGACTCCACCAACCGGGTCGTCAACGAGTTGCTCAACGCGGAACGTGAGCAGCGGGGCCAAGACCTGGAAGCCGCCCGCGCCTCGCTCGCTGCGCAGATCGCCAACTGGTCGAGGCCAGGTGCGTTCGTCGTCGCCGACACCAGCTTCTATCTGAACTCCGGCGCGCTCATCGACGAGACTGACCTGGCTCCGTTGGTCGGCGTGAGAGAAGACCCGGTTCACCTCATCGTTCCGATGATCATCGTGGACGAGTTGGACCGCGTGAAGGACACCGGGCCCAAGGCCGAGGCGAGGACCATGGCGCGGCGGACGCTGAAGGTCCTCGACACGGTGTTCGCCGCCGGCATCGGTGTGCGCCGTCTTCGCGCCGGGGACTTCTCCGCGATCGACAACCAGACCGGAGGTATTCCGAGGGGAGAGGTGACCATCGAGATCCTGCTGGACCCACCCGGACACCAGCGACTTCCCATCGCTGACGACGAGATCGTCGACCGGGCGTTGTCGATTCAGCCGCTGGCGGGCCGCCCCGTCACGCTGCTGACCTTCGACACTGGACAGGCCCTGCGCGCGCGAGCGGCCGGACTGCTCGTTCGAAAGCAGGATCAGCCCGACAAGCCTGCCCGTTGAACGGAGTTCGGTGCCGAAGGCGTTGGTCTGCCGGGCAGGTTCGAGTCCCGATGTCGTCAGAGGACGCGAGTACGCACTCGCACGGTCGTGTGCGGCGCCGGCGACGGTGTCAGACCCGTCGACTTCTGGGATGAGACGTCGGACCTACTGCGGGTCCGGTGGGCTCGTGCGTCGCTTGCACGAGGCCACCGCACCCGCAGTGTCGCTCGCTGCGAACCCCCCGCTCGTCGACACCTGGAAATGTCCTACCCGCTACCGGCTCCGGACATGCGTAACGGCCGATGTCAATGTGGGCATTCGGTCATACGTGCGGTGGGCCGGCGATGTCTCACCGCGAGAAGCGGGCGGAGGGGCGCTTCACCGCTGGGTTCGATCGGTGGCGCCGTAGCATCTGCCCACGGTGGGCGTGTCGGACCCGCAGGTGATGGGGAACAAGCCGGGCGAGGCGCTGGGCTCCAAGAAGAACATGCCGCTGGGGGACGAGCTCGACGAGTCCACGGACATCGACA
This sequence comes from Longispora urticae, assembly GCF_053902585.1. Lineage (NCBI taxonomy): Bacteria > Bacillati > Actinomycetota > Actinomycetes > Micromonosporales > Micromonosporaceae > Longispora > Longispora urticae. The sequence goes on along the minus strand of NZ_JAQZSH010000030.1, from coordinate 15,441 downwards.
CCGCCGCCGGCGGTATGGAGCAGCGGCAGGTGGGCGCCGGAGCCGGGCGGACCGCGACTCAGGCCCGCCAGCAGACCGGGCAGCAGACGGCCGGCACCACGCCGACGACGAGAGACGACAAGGGGAAGAGCCAGCCGCCGAGCGGCGGTCGGCGCTGACCTTGTCTGTGGGCCGCCGATAGCCGCGGCAGGCCCGAAGAAATCGAGGCCCACTCATTCTGGTGGGCCTCGATTCCGCGTTCACGGTGCTGTCTGTGGTGAGCCAGCCAGGTACCGGTAGTTCTCAGGCGGCGATGCCGTTGACGGGTCGTTCGTAGTGCCGGTGGGCTTCCATCGCGGCGAGGAACTCGGCCACGAACTTCTTGTCGGCGGCCGCTCCGGGTGCGGTGAACACGACGCCGTCGAGGGCTCCGGCCGCCGGTTTGCTGGCGGGTGCGGCCCGGCGGTCGGACGCCTCGAACACGGGTAGCCGGGCGGCCTGGACGAGCCGGTCGCCGGTGCCCAGTACCCCCAGAGGCTTGGCGTGTTTGTAGGTTTCGGCCACCCAGTGCACCGCGTAGCCGTCGTTGATCAGTGCGGTGGCGGCGTCGTCCCCGTCGGCGACGATGACGGCGTCGTAGAGCACGGAGCCGACGGTGTTCATCGCCCGGTCCACGGCCAGTGCCTTGCCCTTGGCCGTGGTGACGGTGCCGTCGACCGGGGCGAGGAGTTCGACGACCGCGCCGGCTTTCACCAGTGCCTTGCGAGCCGCCTCGATACTCGGTGCGAGCACGCCGTCGGCCACCAGGATGGCGACCTTGCGGCCCGCCACGCCGCCGGCGCCCGGCAGGCTGGTCTGGCTGAGGGCGGGGGACAGCCGGCCGTGGTTGGCCGGGCCTGCCTTGGGGGAGGGGACGCCGATGCCGGCGGCGACCGCGACCGCGAGGGTGTGGTCGATCTGGTTGAGGTGGTCGACCATGAGCGCGCGGATGTGCGGCTTGGTGACCTTGCCGAGTTCGAAGCGGTAGGCGGCGACGATGTGTTCCTTCTCCCACGCCGCCATGCTGTTCCAGAACAGGGTCGCCTGCGAGTAGTGGTCGGCGAACGTCTCCGGCCTCTGGCGGCGCGCTATGCCGTCGACGTGCTCGGGACGGTGCACGAACGCGCCGCCCGCCGCTCCGGCGACGACGGGGCAGCCGCCGCCGAGGCTGTTGGGGTGGTAGTTGGCCTGGGCGAGCGGCACGGCGTGCTGGTGGAATCCGTCCTGCTGGTGGTGGTGCACGGGGGCGACCGGCTGGTTGATGGGAATCTGTTGGAAGTTCGGGCCACCGAGGCGGGTGAGCTGGGTGTCGAGGTAGGAGAACAGGCGGGCCTGCAGCAGCGGGTCGTTCGTGAAGTCGATGCCCGGCACCACATTGCCGACTCCGAAGGCGACCTGCTCGGTCTCGGCGAAGAAGTTGGCCGGGTTGCGGTTGAGCACCATGCGCCCGACCGGAACAACCGGGACGAGTTCCTCCGGGACCAGCTTCGTGGAGTCGAGCAGGTCTACCCCGTAGGCGAACTCGTCGGACTCCTCGATGAGCTGCACACCGAGTTCCCACTCGGGGAACACACCCGCCTCGATCGACTCCCACAGGTCGCGGCGGTTGAAGTCGGGGTCCTTGCCGGAGATCTTCTGCGCCTCGTCCCACACGAGGGAGTGCACGCCGGGTACGGGCGTCCAGTGGAACTTCACGAACGTGGCCACGCCGTCGGCGTTGACGAGCCGGAAGGTGTGCACCCCGAAGCCCTGCATGGTGCGGAAGCTGCGCGGCAGCGCCCGGTCGCTCATCAGCCAGATCACGTGGTGCATGGTCTCCGGCTGCAGCGATACGAAGTCCCAGAACGTGTCGTGCGCGGAGGCGGCCTGCGGGATCTCGTTGTGCGGCTCGGGCTTCACGGCGTGCACGACGTCGGGGAACTTGATGCCGTCCTGGATGAAGAACACCGGCATGTTGTTGCCGACCAGGTCGAAGTTGCCCTCCTGGGTGTAGAACTTCACCGCGAAGCCCCGCACGTCGCGCGGGGTGTCGGTGGAGCCGCGCGAGCCCTGCACGGTGGAGAAGCGCACGAACACCGGCGTCCGCCGCGACGGGTCGGACAGGACCGGTGCCACCGTGTACCCGGCGAGGGAGTCGTCATAGGGCTGGAAGTAGCCGTGCGCGCCGGAGCCCCGGGCGTGCACGACCCGCTCCGGGATGCGCTCGTGGTCGAAGCGCATGATCTTCTCGCGGAGGTGGAAGTCCTCCAGCAGGTTCGGGCCCCGGGGGCCGGCGCGCAGCGCGTTGTCGGTGTCCTCGACGAGGATGCCCTGATCCGTCGTGAGCACCGAGTCGGCGTGGTCGACCTGGTGGGCTGCAAGCTGGGCCTGCTTGGCGTCCCGGTCCGCGGCGCCGGCCCTTCGGGCGGCGGGTGCCGTGGCCCTCGTCCTCTTCCGCACCACAGCGGGCTCAGCGGCCTTCTTCGCGACCTTGTTCGCTGCCGCCGGCGCGACGGGCTTGTCCTTCGCGGGCGATTTCGCGGCCTTCTTGGCGCCCGCGTTCGACGCGGCCCCGGTGGTCTTCCTCGATTTTGCGGTCACGACCCGTTCCTTCCCTTGGCGGCGGCCTTGCTGAGCGTCTCGCGGACGTGTTCGAACACCTCCAGGGGCGGGCCGACCAGGCCCGGCGCGGAGCTGTCCGAAGCGCCGGCCGGCGCGGACAGCGCGTTGGCGGCCTCCGCCACCAACACCATGGCCCGGAGCTGGTCAGGGTCGACCACCTCTCGCAGCCGAGCGAACTCCAGTTCTTCCTCGGCCTTGGCGTGGGCGGTCACGGCGTCACGGAGCGTCGCCAGTTCGGCATCGAAGGACGGGTCGGTCACACCGAGGTCGTAGAGGACGACGAGCGCGGTCTTGGCGGCCTCTTCCTCGGCCAGGCGGACCGTGACGTCCGCGCCGTCGAGGGTCTGCTCGGCGAGGGGATGGACCAGTTGCTGCTCCAGGTTCTCGTGGACGGCCAACAGGGTGACCAGCTGACCGAACAGCTCCTGCTTGTGCTCGCCCGTCGCGGATTCCACCTGTCCGAAGAGCAGTTTGATCTGCTGGTGATGGCCCAACAAGGTGTCAATGATGTCCTGGTGACCGGTAGTCATACCCACACTTCCGCTCGGTTGGCTGGCCGGACAACGATCGCGGACGCGTCCCGCAGATCCGCACACCTGATGTCGTCTCGCGAGCGTTTGCCTGGCCGTGGCGCTGAAGCACCCTCGGTGGGCACCTATCGGAACGATGACCCGACGGTACCCCGACAAAAACGTTCTTAAACCGCGTTTCGGGGGACCTCTGAACTTGGCGAGTCAGCACACCTTCCTGGTGGCGGCCTCACGTGGCGCTGCTTACGGATCATGAACCGGGGCGTTGGCGGCCATCCGCGTGGCGGCCTTGGGGTAGCCCGTGACCGGCCCAAACGCCGTTCGAGGTTGGCCGGAGGGACTCTCGGGTAGAAACGCCGGCGCGGGTGGTCTTCGTCCACGGGACCGCCATCACGGAACGGAGCGAGCGATGCCCGACGAAAACGAGCCAGCCGATCTGACGGTCCCGACCACCGGCTCAGATGGACCCGATCCCGTCGCCTCGCCCGAGGCCGGACGCCCCGCCGGGCGGCCTGACGGGCAGGAGGCGGATGCACAGGGCGGCCGGAGAAGCGCACAGGTGGTGAGTACCGGGCCGCAGCCCGGGACTGACCCGCGCCGCTCGCCGGACGCGACGCGGTCAGACGCGTCGCAACGTGGAAGAGGGTCGCCGACCGGCCGTCGCCGAGCACGTGCGTGAACACGGCGGGCGAGTGGGCCCAGGTCAGGCCGTGCGCGGACAGCTCCAGGGCTTCGAGGACCGGCGAGCAGGCGCCGAACGGGTAGAACGCGCTACACAGGTCCGCGTCGAAACCGGGCGCGGCGACCTGTCCCGTACGCACCGCGCCCCCGGGCTCAGGACCGGCTTCGAGGACCACGACGTCCCAGCCGGCGTCGGCCAGCAGGTTCGCCGCCACCAGCCCGTTGTGCCCCGCGCCGACCACCACCGCGTCCACAGTCATGCGCTCCACCTACCCAACGCCGACCTGTGGCAAGCCTGGCGAGGATGGTCGGGGAGCGTTCGACGGCGGACCTCCCCAGGTACCAGATGTCGGCGACACCTTCCGATCGGCGAGCGCTCCCCGCACCGGACATCTACCCCTCGCCCACCAGCGCAAACGCGGCAATTTTGGAGGGGCTCATGTTTCCGCATCCTGCCGTGGGGTAACACCAGCGAAGGAGGCTAACCATGACGAATCCGATTGATCCGCACACCCCGGCCGCTGCCAAGGGAATCACCCCGCAGGAGGTTGCGGACCGCTCCGAGATCGCCCGGCACCTGCAGCCGGGCCAGTTCCCGGCCGATGCCGACCAGATCCGGGCGATGGCCACCGGAAACAACGCCCCGGACCACGTCCAGGGCCAACTCTCGCGCCTGCCGGCCGGCACCTACGACTCGGTCGCCGACGTGTGGACGGCACTCGGCCATGGCATCGAGGAAGCCCCGGACGGCTCTCCGACCTCGTAGGCCGCGCAGATCGCGCACTGTCAGAGAGTGGTTCCCCCGGCCGGGGGCCGGCGCCCGGCCGTATGAGGTTGGGCACGCGCCGATTCTCTGCCGAGCAGGTCAGTCAAACAGGAGGAGCCATGAAGAAGGATCCGCGCGAAGAGCACAGCCCCCTTCCCCGACCCGATGTCGCCAACGCCGCAGACAAGGACGACCCGGCGGTGCCGGTGCTCGGCGGGCGGTCAGGACCAGGGCAGAGCCCGGACACCCCGGCCACCGGATCGCCCGACGCCGTCCGTGACCCGACGCCGGGTACCAGACCCTAGAAACCCGGGAACAACGCCGAGAGGGGTACGCGTTCTATGCGCACGAGGCGGAGCGATCCTCAGAAGGAGGGTTGGTCCCGTCGGCGGCGCGGCTCGGGTTTCACCTACTCCGACGCGGCGGGCAGGCCGATCCGGGATCCCGACGAACTGGAGCGCCTGTCCGCTCTGGCGATTCCGCCGGCCTGGCGGGAGGTGTGGATCTGCCCGGACCCCGCCGGGCACATCCAGGCGGTCGGCACGGACGTCGCCGGCCGCCGGCAGTACCGCTACCACGACGCGTGGCGGACCCGCCGCGACGGGGCGAAGTTCGACCGCGTACTCCACGTGGCCCGACACCTCCCCAAGCTGCGCGCGGCCGTGGACAGCCACCTCGCCGAACGTGGCCCGACCCGCGACCGGGTACTGGCCGGCTGCGTCCGGATCCTTGACGCAGCGTGTCTACGGATCGGCGGGGAGTCCTACGCCACCGGCGACGAACCGTCCTTCGGGCTCGCCACCCTGCGCCGCGACCACGTCCGCGTCACAGGCACGACGGTCACCTTGCGCTTCCCCGCCAAGAGCGGCGTCGCCGTGGACCAGGACATCGAGGATCCGTTGCTGGCCAAGCTCGTACGCGCTCTGCTGGGCCGGGCCGCGCCCGAAGAAGAGCTGTTCGCCTACCGCGCCGGGCGCACGTGGACCGACGTCCGCAGCGCCGACATCAACGACTACCTGCGCGAAAGTACAGGTGAGGAGCTCACGGCCAAGGACTTCCGCACCTGGCACGCCACAGTGCTGGCCGCCACGCTCCTGGCCACCCGGCCGCGCCCGGAAGCGGCCGCCGCCCGCCGAAAGGTGGTGACAGCAGTGATGCGCGAGACGGCCGAGCTGCTGGGCAACACCCCCGCGGTCACCCGGAGCTCCTACGTGGATCCCCGGATCGTCGACCTGTACCACGCGGGCACCGTGGTCGCAGCCCGGCTCCGCAGGAACGAGGACCCGGCCGATCTGGTCGTACGCCATCGGGTGGGACCTGCCGTGATCCGCCTTCTGACCGGTTGACGGACATGTCGCACCCGCCGCCTGCACCCGCCCACCCTTGAAGGGCAGGGTCGGTGTCGGGTGTGTGCGGGTCGTAACCTGGAGCGTCCGTCAGTCGGTGCCGGTCTGGCTGTGCGGAGCGGTGACCTTCTTCGACTGCGGGGAGCGGTGTTGGCGCAGCCAGATACTGGCGACGACCAGTACTCCGACGGCGAGGAACTCCGACTGCCAGTTCTGCATGGACTGGAACCAGAACTCCGGCGACCTGGCGAACTCGGTGACGCCTATGGGTGGCTGGCCGTTGAGGGCCTGTTCGGCGTTGTGGGCGGCGGTCCCGCCGAGGAGGTGGCCTAGAAAGGACAGGGCGAAGATGCCCAGCAGGGCGGTGGCGAGGCTGTGTGCGTACAGCCAACCGAGGACGCCCCCGCGTCGGGCCAGGGCCGGGGTGCCGTGTCCGGGCGGAGGGTCGTCGTCGCGGGGTTCGTCCGGGGGGTGGGACTCGGCCGAGCCGCGTTGGACGAGCCAGGCGGTCAGGAGCACGTAGAAGCCCATCTGGAGGAACTCCGACTCCCAGTTCTCGAACGTCGCCTCGGCGAACGCCCCGCTGCCCAGATAGCTCAGGTAGCCCACGGTCGGCCGCGCGTGGTCGGCGAGTTCCGCGTTGGTGGTCTGCCAGCCGAAGACCGACTGCAGGACCAGGAAAACGAGAAAGCCGGTGAAGAGTACGAGGGACAGAGAGTTGACCCACAGCCACCGGCGCATACCGTCAGTATCCTCCTCACAGACTGTTCCCGTGTCGATGCTGACAGGCACGCTTGGCCAGCCTCGCCAACCGTGCCAGGTCGACCCGCAGCGTGGAGTTCAGAGGTGCCGCAGGTGCTCTGTTCTGCCGTCGGACACGAGCTCCCCACGTGCCTTCCTCGGTGGGGGCCTACCACGATTCCGGCTCTTGTGGCCGCCGATTGACGTATCCGTAGGAGATCTTCCAATCGTCAATGAGTACCCAGCCATAACGGTTAGTGTCGGAGAGGTTGCGGCCCGTTGCCATTGCCGATCAGGTCGCCGCGACCAGTCGTGAGGGGGCGTGATGTCTCGCCAGCAGTTTGGTTTCCTGGTCGGGTTTCTCACTGTCGCAGTCTGGGCGGTGGCCGGATTCGGGGCCGCCGTCGCGGCCGTCGCCGTGGGCGCCGCGGGGTGGTTCGTCGGCCGGGTACTCGACGGCCAGGTGGACGTCGCCGACCTCGTCGACCGCTTCGGATCCCACACCAAGACCCGTTGACAAGAACCCGCGAGTTCACAGTCATTCACGAGGGGACGGTTTCGCCATGACCGACGCAGCGACGCAAGCCAGGGACGACCTCAAGAACCGGGCCGAAGAGCCCTCCAAGAACGGACCCACGCCCCCGGACAGCCGCGCGCTCGACCGGACCAACACCGGCGCGCTGGCCCGCCGCCCGCAAGGGACGCCGTCGCGGTCACAGCTGGTCACGGAGGACGGCAAGACGAGCATCGCCGACGGGGTGGTGGCCAAGATCGCGGGGCTGTCCGCGCGGGAGATCCCCGGCGTGCACTCGATGGGCTCAGGCCTGTCGCGCCGGATGGGGCAGCTCAAGGCCCTCGTGCCGGGCACCAGCGAGGCGCCCTCGCAGGGCGTGTCCGTCGAGGTGGGCGAGCGCGAGGCGGCAGTGGACCTCGACATCGTGACCTGGTACGGGCAGAGCATCGTCGACGTGTCCGACGCCGTCCGCCGCAACGTCATCGACCGCGTGGAGTCCATGACCGGCCTGAAGGTCGTCGAGGTCAACGTCAACGTCGACGATGTCTTCGTCGAGGGCGACACGTCCGACGAGGCGCACGAGTCCCGCGTCCAGTGACGACCTCGACTCCGAGGGCGGCACCGACCACCCGGCCGGGACAGCTCGCCGAGCAGCTCCGCGACGCCGTCACCGCCGTGCCCGGGGTGGCCCGCTGCGCCTCGGCCGGGCCGGTGGCGGTGGCCACCCAGTTCCGGGGCGGCAGCGTGCCGGGGATCCGGTTGGCGGGTGACGAGGTGCAGATCCACGTCGTCCTCGCCACGGTCCCGGCCGGACCGATCGCCGAGAAGGTGCACCGGGCCGCGGCAGCCGTGCTCGCCGCGCACGGCGACCCCCGGCCGATCCTGGTGCACATCGCCGACCTGGAAATCGACGCCCTGCCCGACTCCTGACCGGGGGAAACATGCGCCTGTTCAACCGGCTCGCGTCCGTCCTGCTGGCGCTCGCCCTCCTCGGCGCCGGGATCGTCCTCGCCGTCGAGGGGATCCTGGTGGCGGCCGGCCGGCCGTCGTGGATCGTGCCGCGCCGCGCCTGGTACGAGACCGCGACCACCACCCGCTGGGCCGATACTCCGGTACTCGTCGTGTCCGTCGCCGCTGTCGTACTCGGCCTGGCCGTACTCGTCATCCAGTTGCGCCGCTGGGCACCCGACCGGCTCCCCGTCACCGCAGACGGCTGGCACGTGCAGCGCCGCGCCACGGAACGCCACCTCGTCGAGGCCGCCAACCGGGTACCGGCGGTCACGGTCACCCGGGCCCGGCTGCGGCGCGGCTGGAAACTCGCCGTCACCGCCACCGGCCGGCGCGACGACCGACCAGCCGTGCACAAGGCCGTGCGGGAGGAGCTGGCACACCTGTCCGCGCCCAGCACCGACCACGTCAGCATCCACATGACGCGCCCCCGCCGCGTCGCCTGACCCGCTGGAGGACACCGTGACCCACACCGCGAACCGGGTGCTGTGGACGGCGGTCGGACTGGGACTCACCGCCGCCGGGGCCGCCGGCCTCGCCGCCCACACGGGCCGGCTCGGCGCGCTCGACCCGGATCACCCGCTGCTCGGCGACCGGATCCTGGACCTCTGGCGACGGCACACCTCCTGGGGACTCGCCATCGTCATCGCGGCCGGTGTACTCCTGGCCCTGTGCGGCCTGTGGCTGCTGCGCGCCCAGCTACGCCGCCGCGCCGCCCGCCCGCTGCACGACCTCGTCCTGCGCGGACACCAGGGCCGCCGCGACTTCGCCGCCCTCGACGTCCAGGTCCACCGCCCGCCCGCCGGGCCCGGGCCGCACGCCCCGACCGAGGGGCTGACCGCGGCGCAACTCCCGGGCCGGACCACCGCCAACAGCAAGGCGCTCGCCCACGCCCTGCGACGCGACCTGGTCACCGGCCGGCACGTGACCGCCGCGTCCGTCGCCCTCACCGGAGACGCCCCCGAACCGGACATCTGGATCCGGCTGGACACCGCACCCGACACACTGCTCACCGAGGTACGCGCACACGTCGACGCGAGCCTCGAACGGTTCCGGGCCACCACGGGACTACGACCCCGGAAACTGGACGTCACGGTCCGGCCCTCGCACACCACGCCAGCACGGGTGTCCTGACGTTTGCCCGCCACTGTCAGCCGTGTTTGCCGCCGGCCTGTTCCGGGAAGACGATGACCATGACATTCATCCTGTGGCTGTTGGCTGTAGTGCTCGTGGTCTCCGGCATCTTCGCGCTGTTCAGGCGCCAGCTGCTGTGGGGCGTAGTCCTGATCGTGCTCGGACTGCTCGTCGGTCCCGGCGGCGTCAGCATCTTCACCTGACGGGACCACGACGTGGGGGTCGGGTCTGACGGAGGAGTTCAACCAGGTCGAGGGTCCGGGCCGGCCTGGGCGGAGAAGGAGTAACTGCCCCGGGTGTGGTTACAGCCGGGGCAGCACCTTCGTGCGGTGGAAGTCGAAGAACTCTTCCTGGTACGGGCCGGTGTTGTTGACGTGGACGCGGTCGAATCCGGCGTCTCCGAGCATGTCGAGCCGGATGTCGGCGGGCGGCCACGCGCCGCCCAGGATGTGTTTCGTTGAGCGCCTCGCCGGAACCCACCCCGAGGGCGAAACGTCCCCCGAGGAGTACAGCGGTGGTCGCGGCGGCCTAGGCGATGACGGCCGGGTGCACGCGCACGGTCGGGCAGGTCACGGCCGTGTTCACCGGCCGTCGACCCGTGGCCAGGGACCCCTCGACGGCCATGATCGAGGCAGCGCATCCGTCCCACATGAACGTGGTTGAGGAAGTGGATCCTATTGATGGACGAGACTGCGTGGGCCCATGCGGGCCCGGTCGTGCCACTTCGGTTGTAGCGCGCGACGAGCTTGACTACGGAGACGAAGAAGTCGTCGAACCGGCGGAGCACGCACCTCGATGAACCGGGTGACGTCCGTGGGCTTGTTGACGTAGGCGTCAACGGGCAGCGGGTAGCTGCCCAGCACGTCCTCCTTGGCCCGCCAGGTGGTGAGCACGACTACGGGGATAGGCCGGTGCTCATCGGCCTTGACCAGGGTGATGCCCTCTCGGCCGTCGTCCTTGGGTTGCGAGCGCGCCGATGAATGTGGCCGTCACCGGACACGTCGTCGGTCGTGTCGTCTGGAGGGAGGATCGACAGCGCCGTCGCCCGAGAACGCTCTGCTCGTGACGCTGTGACCAGCCGCAGTCAGTTACCTGACGAGCGCCGTCGGATGATGGCGGGTTGGATCTGCCAGGACCACACCAGCAGGGCGGCGACGGCCACGCACACGCCGATGGCGAGGCCGCGGGCGAAGACGAAGTCGAGGATCAGCAGGAGCGCGCCGATCATCGCGACGCCGAGGGTGAGGGTGCCGGCGACAGCGAAGCGGTTCGCGCGGTGCAGCAGTTCCTCCTTGGCTCCGGCGCGGAAGAGCACCCTGTGCTGGGCGGCGGGGGCGATGAGGAGGACTGTGGAGACAGCCGCCGCGACGGCGGTCACCAGCAGCACGTCGCGTTGAAAGGCATCGGCCTGGGCGAACCCGGTGGCGAACGGAACGGCCAACAGGAAGGCGAAGAGCACCTGGACGCCCGGGAGAATCACCCGCAGCCCGTTGAGCAGCTCGATGGTCTCCCGGTCGACTCGCGCCTTGGGCGATTCGCCGGTCTCCGCCTCATGATCGTATGGGCTGGTCATCTGGATACTCCTGCGTGTGGTGAGAACCTGCCTGGTCGCGACGATGCGCGGGGCAGTGGAGGTTTCGTCGTGCCGCAACGCCGCTGCCGCACCCGGTGCGGTGCCGGGCGGACCGGTGCGGGCTCGTTCCGGGACGGGTCTCAGCGGTCAGGGCCGGAGCCGGCCGGCTCGGTCTCCGGCAGGGGCGAGGGCAGCGGCCGGCGGCGCGACCCCCGTTCGGCGTCGGCCGTCTTCCAGGCGTCGTCGATCTCCGCGATCAGCTCGTCAGCCCCGCACTGTTGCTCCATAGCCTGCATGTACCCGCTCAGGGCCGACTCGTACCACCCCGTCCTGGCGCCGGCACCGGCGCCCGGGACCGACCCGCCCTGATCACGCTCACGGGACTGGCCGGCGACCTGGAGCCAATCGGGGCACCCCGGCGGGCTCACCCGGTGGTGAGCGCGTCATAGCGGATGCGGTCGTAGGGCACGCCCGCCTCGGCCAGCCTGGCGCGGGTGGCGCGCACCATCGCGGCGGATCCGGCGAGGTAGAAGTCGTGTTCGGGCCACGGCCCGGCCGCCGCGCACACTTCGCCGACCAGCCCCTGCGGGTACCCGCTGTCGGGTTGATCGCTGATCACCGGGGTGAACGTGAGCCACGGGTGCTCGACGGTCAGAGCGGTCAGGGCGGGCAGGTCGTAGAGATCGTCGGTGTGCCGGACGCCGAGGAACAGGTGCGCGGCCCGGCTGCGGTTGGTCTCGGCGAGCTGCTCGAGGAGCGCCCGCAGCGGTGCCAGTCCGGTGCCGCCGGCCACGAACACCATGTCGTGCGCCGAACTCAGGTCCAGGGTCATGGACCCCATCGGCGCGCCGATCCGGAGCATGTCGCCCGCCCGGAGGGTGCGGACCAGCGCGCTGGAGACGCCGGTGGCGCCGACGGCACGGGCGTGGAAGTCCATGGTGCCGTCGGTGCGGGGCGCGTTGGCCACCGAGTAGGACCGCCACAGCCTCGGCCGGTGCGCGGACTCGAGGCTGACGTACTGCCCGGCCCGATAGGGGACCGGGTCGAGCGGCCGGACGGTGAACCGGGCCAGGTCCGCCCCGTGCCGCTCGTGGCGCAGGACCTCGGCGTGCCAGTACGCCGGCTGGTCTCCAGCCTCCGCCGCCCCGGCGACCATGGTGGCGGCGATGACCGCGTACGCGTCCCGCCATGCCTGCTCGAACTCCGGCCCCCACGCGTCGCCGGCGTGCTCGGCGAGCGCCGCGATCAGACAGGCCCCGACGACGTCGTAGTGCTCAGGCCGGGCGTGGAACTTGCGGTGGTCGCGGCCCAGGGCGGTCAGGTAGGCGGCGAAGGCGTCGGGGTCATCGACGGTCTGCACGGCCTGGACTATCGCTTCGAGGAGACGGGAGCGCTGGACGTCCATGGTGACCGGGAACAGTTCCCGCAGTTGCGGGTCGGCCAGGAAGACCCGGGCGTAGAAGTTCGCGGCGAGCGTGTCGCCCCGTTCCTCGACGCAGGTCCAGCTCTCCTTGAGTAATCGCGACAGTGTGCTCATGGGTCCTCACGCGATCTCTGTGTTTGTGCGGGGCGGTGGGCGGGAATTCACCGCTTACCCGTTCATCCCGTCCCTCACACCGCCACTCCCCGTTTCTGGACGGGTCGTGAGGTCCGACCACCGGACCTCCGCACATGGAAGGCAGACCCTTGCACCCGATGTCGCTTCGAACCGGTTCGGCCGGCGAGCACGCACTGCAGCAGCTCCACGGCACCCGGGAACGCGCCGAGCGGTTCCACCGCCAACAGGTGCGTGCCGCACTCAACGTGCGGATGCGTGAGTTCCTCGCCCGCCAGGAGATGATGTTCGTGGCCACCTCCGACGCCTCCGGCGCCTGCGACTCGACCTTCCGGGCCGGCCCGCCCGGCTTCGTGCGCTGCCTTGACCCCGGCACGCTCACCTGGCCGGAGTACCGGGGTAACGGCGTGATGGCCAGCCTCGGCAACATCAGCGAGAACGGCCACGTCGGACTGCTGTTCGTCGACTTCGTCCGCGACGGCATCGGCCTGCACGTCAACGGCGGGGCGGAGATCGTTTCTGACGGGTACCTGCGGGGCGAGCACCCCGACCTTCCCACCGACCCCGCGCCCGGCCGGCGCGCGGAACAGTGGGTGCTGGTGCACGTCGACGAGGCTTACGTGCACTGCGCCAAGCACATCCCCCGCCTCGCGAAGGCCGCGCCCGACGACGGCGCCCGGCGCGGGACCGGCGACTACTTCGGCACCCGGACGGACCTGTCCTAGAAATCCAGCACGTACTCGGAGGCACTGGCCCAACTGAACCGCGACTGAGGCTGGGCCGGCTCGTTGACCACGGGTCCCTGCCTCCCCGGGGAAGAGTTGAGAGGCCGGCTCGTGGTCGGCTTCCCGGTGGGCGAGGTGGTGGGGCTGGTGGTCACCCTTCACGGCGGCCACCACACGCGACCCGAGCGCGGCACGAACCGCCGAACCCGGAGACTAAGCGGACGTGTTCCAGCGGCCTTGCCCACGTTGGGGGGTGCCGTTTGCCCTGTTCACATGTGCCGCACTCGATCTGGGGCCGTTGCGCGGAAGGCGCCTCTCGCCGCTCTAGTTGCCAAACAGGGTCGGCAGGGTCAGCAGCATGGTCACAGACCAGGTGACGTGGGTGAGTATCGGTGCCAGGATGCCTGCGGAGGCGCGTCGCTGGGCCGCCAGTACGAGGCCGAGGACGGCGGCGGCGAACGCCAGCATCGGGTTGGCGGTGGCCGCGGTGGCCAGGGTGTAGACGGTGGTGGACAGCAGGACCGGGTACGTGCCGCCGAGCGCCGTGTACAGGGCGCCGCGGAAGAAGATCTCCTCGGCGATGGCGTTGACGACGGTGATGGCCGCGATGGGCGCCAGCGAGCCTTGGTGCGCGTGGTCCAGCACGTCGTCGACGTAGCCGTCGAGGACGGGTATCTCGCGCACGACCAGCGCTCCGCCGATGAACACCGCGGACGCGACCAGGCCGGTGAGTACCGGGGTGAGCAGTGGCCGACGGAGCCGCCCGAACAGCAGGAGGCGCCCCAGGCGCAACGGACCCGACAGCAGGCCGCCCATGGTCCACGTCGCGGCCAGGGCGAGGGTGAGCAGGTAGAACGACGCGTCGCCGGGCCGGACGGAAAAGGACACGCCGAGTACGACGGCGCCGAGGACGAGGGTCGCCGCGACGACCAATCGCCGGCGCCGGACCGCCGGCCCCTGCTCGTCGTCACCACCCGAGGTCCCGCCGCCCACGCGGAAGGCCGCCCGGAGGCGACCTGCCGGTGCGTCCGGCTCCCTCACCGGGACTGCGCCCGCCCGCGCGCCCGATCCGCCAGAGCCAGGCGCACGGCCTCGTCGTAGCCGAGGGGCGGCCCCGGCACGACACCGGCGATGGGATGCCCGCGCACGATCACCTCCGACGTCATCGAGTCGACCAGGTTACGGGCCGTGGTGATGTCGACGTCGGTGACCAGCGACAGCCACAGGGAGGACAACCTCGGGGTCACGAAGGGTACGAACAGGTACGGCAACGCCTTGCCCATCACGCTGGCCGCGCGGGTCAGCATGTCCAGGTAGCTCAGGACCTCCGGACCGCCGATCTCGTACGTGTTGCCGCGCGCGCCGGCCGGCTCGCACACGCCGACCAGGTAGCGCACGGCGTCGGGCAGGGCGATCGGCTGGATGCGGGTGCTGACCCACAGGGGTGTGACGAGAAAGGGGAGCCGGCCGGCGAGTTGGCGGATCATCTCCCAGCCGATGCTGCCGTGGCCGATCACGACCGCCGCCCGTAGTACGGTCACCGGGCAGTCGCCTTCGGCGAGGAGGCGTTCGACCTCCCGGCGTGACCGCAGGTGCTCGGACAGCTCGCCGTCGTCGACGCCCAGCCCGCCGAGGTAGACGATGCGCTCGACCTTGGCCTGGGTGCAGGCGGCGGCGAAGTGGCGGGCACTCTGAGCGTCCGTGAGGGCGAAGTCGTCGCGCCCCAGTGCGTGCACCAGGTAGTAGGCGACGTCGACACCGGTGAGCGCGGCGTCGAGGCTTGCACGGTCGGTGACGTCACCGGCGACCGCCTCGCCCGGTCCGTCGTAGGTTTCGGGATGCCGGGTCATCGCGCGCACATCATGCCCGCCCGCCACCAGCTCGGCGGCCAGGTGCGAGCCGATGAACCCGGACGCACCCGTCACCAGCACGGTCCTACTCATGACTCCCTTGCCCCTTTTCCCGGTCTACAGTCGGGCGATCGTGGCCTGGATCTTCTTCTCGGTGAGGTTGCCGAGTCGTTCGAACTCCAGTTTCATGATGGGCGCGGCGAGTTTGGCGAGTCCGTGCAGTTCTATCGTCGAGCTGTAGGTGACCTCGGCGCCGCCGGGTGCCGGTTTGACGGTGATGTCGTCGGTGGACGTGGCGGTCTTGTTCGTACCCACCAACGTCACCCGGCCGGGGTCCAGGCGCTGCAGACGGTAACTCAGTTCGGTTTCCCTGCCGAGGACCTTGGACACGTTCGTCCA